>SLDX01000080.1 GCA_007125075.1 Desulfonatronospira sp. | reverse complement strand
TCTTGATGCTGCAGGAGAACGGACAGGTTCCTGCCCAGGCCTTAGCCTTTGTTCCGGGCGCTTTTTTTCAACTTGAGTACTGAAAGCTTCGGCCTGCATCTGAACGAGCAAAAAACTTTCATCATCTTTTTCTTCCTGCAGCGAAGCACAGAGAACATCAACGCTGCCCGAATGAAGAAGGACAGCCAGAGTCAAAAATATTGCCGTCGGCACTGTGCTTAAATATTTGATGAACATGAATGCTCTCCTTCGAAAAAGCTCTGCTGAAAGCGCCAGATCACCTTGCCCGGCTTGGGCTGTGATTCATGGCCAGGATTAAATCCTTGTTTTTTGTATATCGTAAGCTTACGCTCATCAGTAGTTTGTTTTCTCCCTTGGAGGATCGCTCAAGTGGTCCTTGAATTCGAAAATAACTTCAGGGCCTGCTTGTTTTTCACGACCGCCCACTCTTCCGTCGTGGGTCGGGACAATGGTGTCCGGTCTATCGATTATGCCGAAACGATCAGGAGCCTCTTCTTCGCGACCACCTCCGAATCTCCCGTCATCTGCCGGTGTTGTGCTCTTCGGTTCGGGGGCGATACCAAAACGATCAGGCGGTGCTTCATCACCATAATAGCCATCCGGATCGCCTGGTCTGGTATCTTTTTTTTCGCCGTTATCCGATTCTTCGGATACGTCTGTATCTTCTGAATCACCAGAATCGTCTGATTGACCCGAATCGCCAGGATCTCCTTCGTCTTGTGTATCTGAAGAGCCTGTTAACGGCTGAAGAGGAAATATGTCGGGGTTTTCTGACTCTGTTCGAGTGCCGTCAGAGCAGAGTTGAACAATTCTGTACGGATAAGTATCGTTTTCGTTATGGAAGAATTCAGCAGTCATTGTTCCATTTTCATACTGTGTATGTTGCCAATAATAGCCATCACCTGCATGTCGCCCGGATCTCCATACCACGCCTCCACTGCTCACAGCCCCCGGCCCGAGACGCCCATCCAGCGGAGAACCGGATGGCGGTTGTTTGGCCGTCCCGGCCGGTCCCATGCCCTTGTGCGGGATATCTCGCTGCGGCAGACCTCTGTCTCCGCCAGGGCTGCCAGTTCCGTAACGATCAAATGGCGAACCGGACATGCCGGGCATGCCCCACTCTTGCGGCATTGCAGCAGGATGCCTGGGCCCAGACGGTCCTTGCCCCGGAAGAACGCCGTGGTGTTCCGAAGGCGTGTCTGTTCGTGGTTGTGTGTGCCATACAGGTTGATCTGCGGGTTTCTCCGGCATCTGCGCAGGTTGAAACGGACGATCCCGCAATCGTCGAACAGGCTGCTGTTCAGCCGGAACTTTTCTTTCCATCCTGGTATCCGGTGTGCGGATGGAAGGAGGCTGCTGCAGATCCCCGGCCCGTTCCGTTCTGAAACGAGGCTGCTCCGCCGGCCCGGCAGGTTCGTAATCCGGCTTTACGCGCAGAACATGTTTGTCATCGGGACGATCCTTTCTCAGATCCTCTGAAGGTTGTTTCGGGAGACTTGGAGACTGCTGAACAGGCTGCTGTCCGTCCGGAATTTTTCTTTCCAGCCTGGTATCCGGTGTGCGGATGGAAGGAGCCTGCAGCAGATCAGCGCTGCGCTTAGTTCTAATAAGCGGCTGATCCGACTGTTTGGTCGAATCTGAATCAGAATCCGGCACGGCAAGTCTTGACGGAGCTAATGCCGGCAAGCGCCTGGTATGCTCATCCTGTTTGGCTTCTGCAAAGGATAACCCGGCCCAGGCGGGCATGGTCTGCATGCCTTTGTTAAAATCACTCGCCAGTGCCGGAGCCGCCGCCATCAGAAGCACTGCAAGGCACACCATAATTTTCATGCATGGATGCCGGCCAACTAGGGCATTCACAATTTCCGGCTTTCTCATGAAGCACCTCTCATTCCGTGTTTGGTCTTTACCCGGATCTCGGAGCAACTACAGGACATTCAGTTGCTGTGTTCATCAACGGCCGAATATTCCGCGCAGGCCTTCCAGCATGCCACCGTTTTCATCTTTATCGCTCATGTATTCATCCTGGCCCATACCCGGGAACCCGCCGCCGAAGAACCCCCCATCTTCCTGGAAATCAGGCATGTTTCCACCATTGAACTGCAAACCCGGCATGGAAAGCTTCTGATAGCCAGCCGGAGGCTGGAAAAGATCGCCTGAGACCCTGCCTTCCCTGATGTTGCGCAATTCGAAAATGTTTCCGTTTTCCTCGGTCCGGAGGGGCACCTTCAGCCGGCTGTCAAACCAGATCTTATCCACTCGTCCGTCGAATTTCTCGCAGTGCCATTTCTCCACGCTGCGGCCTTGCATGGTCTCCCGGCCGACCATGGTTTCCTTTACGCTCAGTTCAGCACAGACGCTGGTAAAATCCTCGGCAGCATCCGGACCCAGGGGCAATTCATAATACATGCGTTCATCTTCCAGAATTATCCAGGAAACGCTTCGGGAAAAATTAACGATCATGATCTGCCGCTCTCCGTCCATCATCCCTTCCATGCGCATGCCCTCGGGACCGGCATAGTACTTGCCGGTCGCTTCTTCATATTCGCAGATGTCCACATAATCGGCCTGAAATGAAACCGGAAATCCCTGACCCTGAAGGTTGGCTGCACTCAGGACAAGAGCCAGGGACATCAACACTGAAGACAGAATCAATTTCCTCATTTTGCCAACTCCATTGTGTAAAAAACAATTAATCTTTATTCTTTCGCTCCAGGCGGATGGTCAGTCTCACCCTTTCGCCTCCCCGAATATCTATTGTCCTCTTATGCTTTACATAACCTTCTGCTTTGACCTCAACCAGGTGCTCCCCCTGAAGAAGACCCACCTCATAAGAAAGATCAGGGTGTCGCTGAAGGGAGTAGCCGTTGACGTAAGCCCGGGCCTCAACAGGATCTACAAGAAGCACCAGCCTGCCTGCAGGAATCGGCGGCTCATCCTCGTACCATGGCTTTCTGGGTTCGAAATACGGAGGATAAGGCGGATAATAGTATCCGGGCCATCCAGGGTGACCATATGGACGGTACATGTAAGGCTGGGGATAATAATAACCGTCATAAATTATTCCCCCGGGATCAGGACCCCAGGTGTGATCGCGCTGTGGGAGCATTTTTTCCGGATCATGAAAAAATCCTTGATGTTCACGAGCCTTTTCAGAATAAAAAACTTCCTTGCTCCCGGATTCTGCTATGCCTGCCCATAAAAATACAAAAAGGGCAGCAAATATCGCTATTGAAAATATATTATTAAGCTTCATTGGACTCTCCCGGTAAAAAGGCAATTGTTTTTCATCAGGCTTACCGGTGATGATAAAATTCCGCCGGGGTCTGACCGGCCACAAAATCCACTGCTGAGTTTATGGCACTGCGGATGGCCTGCTCCATGGGAGTACGTGCGAATGTGCTCAGGGCGCCGCCGGCCTGAGTACCCAGGAGCGATCCTCCCAGATCGTAGCTGTGTGCGCTGCCCTGAACATTTGTAGCTGCCAGGACCCGGCCCGTGGCCGTATCGATCAGGCGCAGGTCTATGGCCAGATGAGCCCGTTGATATCCCCCCATCAGTGATCCAAGCCGTTGGTCTCCAAGGATACCCCCGCTGCCGCCGATTCCTCCCCGGGTTCCGGCAGTGCCAGGATCAAACCCGGTGACCGCGGCCACCACCAGGAGCTGAGCTCCTTCAAGTTCACCAATGGGGGCAACAGTGTCCTGGCGGAAGCGTCCGGATGCGCCCATGTCCTGCTCGGCAATTACCGCCTGCAGCTTTTCCCTTTCCAGGACGATGAACCTGTTGGAGTTAAAAAGTGAAGTCACCAGCATGTCCTGCATGCCCCGGCCGTATTCGGCCCTGTACTGCCCGGTGCCCACGGTCTTGTCCTCAAAATCGGCCACGGCAATGGCCGCCCTGGGTCCATGGTAAGCCTCGGCCCTTGCAGTTCCGATATCCGGGCCTGAAGTGGCCTGTACCCGTGAACTGGGTGAAGGGGTCACGCAGGCGGTAAGACCGGCCAGAAAAATCATCAAAACAAGCGCAGTTACAACATCCTTCATTGGTTTCCTCCTCTTAAAACAAAAAGTTATTACCTGCCTGAAGCAATATTTCAGTTTCATAGCCCCTGGCTTCCGTCTAGATAATATTAATCCAGCACCATAACCTTTTTTGTTTTCAAAATATTATCCTTGTTCTCAGCAACAAAGAGCCATCCATATTACTGCCTGTCCTCCATTGATTCCTGCATGCCCCTGAAAAATTCTCCCAAAGCCTGCCCTGCCTGTTCCGGGGTCATCTCCTCAATCCTTTCCAGGCTGCCGGTTCTTTCGAGCATTTCCGTCTCCCAGGCCTGCATCTCGCTTGAAAGCTTTTTAGCAGCCATCTCAGCGCTCACCGAGGCAAATACGAATACTGCGCAGATTACTCCAAATCCTATCCAGGCTTTTTGCGTCTGGATGCCGTGCACTTTTACGCTGGCCGTTACCAGAAGATATGTTACCCAGACCAGGCCTATGACCACTCCCAGGTAAGGGATAAGATTAAGCACCGTGGTAATGGGCATGATGGCTGCTGTGTAGGCCATGCACCGGTAGGCGGTTTCATATGATTCCTGCGAGCCCATGATCTTCCAGATGACAAAAAGAACAGCGGCCACAATAAAGCCGAAAATTCCGATTAAAATGGGCACAATAATCAATGCGGCCAGACCCGTGATCAGCCCGCCCCCGGGAGCCAGTCCGATCAGGGAAAGTACCGAGAGGATCAGTCCTGAAACCACACCCAGCACGATCATAAAGACAAGAGGCTGAAGAAAGCCGCCTGATCTGGGCATCGTGGCGTAAAAACCCCCCGGGTTGACAATAACTTCCCTTACAGTCGGCAGAATGCCCCTGATCTGTTCCTGAATCTCCGCCTGGAAGTTTTCTTTTTCCATAGCATAGCCCTCCTGTGTGTAGTTGTATTCTTCTGGTTTGAAATTTCTGAATATTGGAGAGAATCTCCAAAAACCGCCAGTATTGAACTTTATGATCTTGGTTTCATTTGAGGGTGCATTGCTTGGGAACTGCTGCCGGTGGATAGAGTTTGGTCCAGCTTGTTGAAGAATATTTCTATGCTTTTCTATATTAAACAATGCAAAAGGATAGATTTGGGATAGATTTGAGGAAAAAAATTGAGAAATTGATCGAAATTATCTAAGGCAGTGGTGTGTCTGACGGGCAATCAGTGAAGAAATATTGCCAGCCGCAGGATGCAGTACAGTTATTCTGCCAGGCGGGAAGTTGAATGACAGCGTCTCAGATCCGGAGCAGGTTTTTATAAGTGTTCCTGGTCTCTGATGAGGGCTTTACGCCCAGTCTTGAGTCAAGGATCCTGCTTAAGCGCCGGTACACCGAAAGAACTGCCGCATCCTGCCCATCCCTGGCATAACAGCGCATGAGCCGTTGATAGAACTTTTCCTGCAGGGCATCTGTTTCTATGGACCTTTCGTACATGCTGATGGCTTCCCGTATGCGGCCCTCTCTTTCCAGAATCGCGCCTGCAATATCCACAAGTCTCAAAAAATTGTTCTTCAAATTTTCTCTTGAAGCAAACGCAAAACCCACGTTTTCCTCCTGGAGAAAATCTCCTTTGTAAAGATCAAGCGCTTTTCTTGAAAGTTGAAAAATTTGATTTTGTCGGTCCCTCACCTCAGAGCCGGATATATACCCGGTGGTGCAGATTTCATGAATTTTTCTGATGCGGCTGCAAAGCTGCAGAAAAACCTCGGCATCTATGATGCAGTAGCGTTCATCAAGGGACAACCTGCCGCCTTGAGATACAATAAAATTGCCTGAGGAAAGAAGAGAGCGCAGTTGGTGCAAAGTGAACTTGAAGGAATAGTTGGCTTTGTCGCCGTCAATTTCAGGGTACAGGACGTCCATGACTTTCTGGCTGGGCACTTCCCTGCACCCAAAGGCAATAATCGACTTGAGCATGTCCAGGGCCTTTTTCCGACTTTTTGCACCTGACTGCAGCAAACGGCCGTTCAGCTCGATTTCAAATCTGCCCAGGGTAAATATTCTCAATGGATATGGCCAGTTAATAAGGCATATCTCCCGACTCTTGCCCGGCATAGGGGTAAGCTTTCTTTTGCGGATAATTTCATGCACATAGCCGGTTTCAAGACCATTTTCCAGAGCTTTTGCGCAAATAAGGCTCATGGTCTCATGCTTCCAGAATGGACATGTAAACAGCCCATGCCTGCGGCCAATGGCCATGGCCCGGGTCAGCAGGGCGATGCCTTCCTCTTCACGGTGCCTGCTAAAACAGGCAAGAGCCTTGATTAACAGATACAAAAACTCAGGAGTGTCTTCTCTTCCAGGGATAATCTCTTCTGCTTTATCCAGGTTCAGGCTGCACATTTCGTCATCGCTCATTTCCAGAAAGGCCAGGGCCAAACCTGCGTGACCCACTGCGCTGGAAAATTTGCAACCGATTTTCTCCACCAGGCTCAGTGCAAGCTGCATATGTTCACAAAAAGCGCGCACGTTGCCTTCACAGAATTTTTTCCATCCGAATAAAAAATGGTAATAGGATACGTCCCACAGCCTGCTGCCGTCTATGGCCGCTGCCATTAAATCAAGATAATTACGGACTGTCTGCATGTTGTTAATGCTAAGGCCCCCATGCACGCCCTGAGCCAGCAGATACGCGTCAAAAACATGGATGCCGGTATCCCTGGCAACGGCCAGGCCTTCCTCGGCCATGGCGATTGCCCGCTCCCCGGATCCTTCAGCCATATGAAAATACATGGCCTTAATCAGGCACCAGTTTATGCGCAGGAAAGGAGGAGAGGAAGTCGTGATAAGCGGCTCTATCCTTTTGACCAGCAAACCTGCCTGAAATGTTTTTCCAAACATCAGGTGATGCATGATAAGATGGAACTGGCGCAAAGAGATTTCAGGAGAACCATGAAGTATAAGCTCCTCGGCCCGCAGAAGCCATTTAGAGGCGTGCGGATGTGTGGGAAACCTGTAAAGGATTGCTCCGATCATGCATGCTGTAACTCTGGATTCGATGTCAGCGGCTGGCAATGACAGACCCTTTCCCAGTCGCTTATGCATCCATTCGATCCAAAAATCCAGCTGCCTGAAATCCCCTCTTTTCAGCAGAATGGATTCCACTGCCCCGCACCAGGCTGTCAGGGCAGCTTCATCATCTTTCTTATTAATGAAGATATGAAATGCCTTCTCAAAATTTTTCAATGCCTCATCAGGAGCAAAAAAAGAGCGGCACATGCCAAGCCAGTAGTGAAGCCAGGGTTTGTCATCCATCAGGGAAACAGGAAGCATGCCTATCCATGACTTAAGGGTCTGGCCTCTTCCTCCGGCTGCCATGGATCCGGCCTTGCGCAGAATATATTCGGCGGCTTTGTCATGCATGTCCGCAGACAAAAGCAGCTCCACAGCTTCTTCAGTCTGTCCGGCTTCAGCCAGAAGTTCTGCCGCATGCCGCTGCAGACTCTTATATTCATTTTTTGAGCATACTTTACGGGCCTGATTGATAAGAAAATCCCTGAACAGGGGATGATACTTATAAATATGAGGCTTCACAGCTCTTTTTTCAGTGAAACAGTTTCTGCGGTGCAGCAGGGACAGAATGCTTCCGGCGTGCCTGTTTCCTGAAATGGCCTGAGCTGATTGCAGAGTCATTTGAGGCAAGAAAGAGGTTTTGATCAAAAAGTCCAGCATATCCTGGTCCATGCTGCTGCAGACTTCTCCGGCAAAGTAGTCGATTATTTCATCGGAAGGATGAATCTTTTCCATAATAACCATGTCTTTTCTGCCCCATCTAAGCCTTTCCGCCAGCAGTACAACTCCTGCGGCCCAACCATCAGTGATCCTGTGAAATATTTCGGCCTGGTCATGCTCAACAGGCTTTAAAGAATGCCTGAAACCTGACCCGGAGTCCTGTGCCACCAGTCCCTGGACGAGCTTTCTGGTTTCTTCCAGAGTGAATCTTATCTCATCCCATCCAAGCAGGGACATTAAATTGTTGGCCCTGAGCCGGGCATACTGTGCGGGGGGCTGATATCTGCTGATGATTATCACCTTCACTTCCCTGGGGACCATTTCCAGACCGGAGGCCAGGAGCCGGTGCAGAACCGAGCTTTCAGATACCTGCTGGTAATTGTCCAGAACCAGGTAGGCCGGGCATGGCTTATCCATCCGGGATTCGCCGGACAGATCTTTCGCTGCGTCAGAGATACCCTGTTCCAGAAAAGCTTCATCTTTTCCGGCCTGACCCTGTGCAGTTTTCTCACGGCAAACCCTGTCAGCAAGTATTGCAAAAAGACCCTCAAGGTATCTCCGGGCAAAGATATTCAGGCCCTGAACGTATTCAGGAGTCAAGAGTGGCAGGGATTTTGCGGCTGCGGAATCCATCTGTTCAGCAGCCGATTTGATATATTGAAAAAAGGCAGCCGGATCAGAATCGCTTTCATCCATCTGATACCATAAGCATGGCAATTTCTTGAATTCCAGATAGCTGGAGACAAGAGTGGTTTTGCCGGAGCCGCCCTGAGCGGCGATCCAGACCAGGGGACTTTTGCAGGCTGAAGAAAGCAGGGAGAAGACCCTGTTTCTCTTTAGTGCACTCCGGATATCCGGGCGGGTGACCTTGGCTGCGTTTGCAAGGGTCATGCTTTGCTCGCAGGATTATAATTTGTATCTTTTTTCAGCAGTGAAAACTCAATACTCACCGCTGTGAACAGGAAATGGCTTTTTGTTGAAGCTCGAAGATTTCAGACAGTGGATAGCAAAACCGGTTGCAGGTTTTTTTCTTGAATCCATATTTTCAAATCGTAATTTAAAAAAGAAGAGGCATGGGAATAATTATTTCTATAATATATCTTATCTTATGCCAAGGATATTTTTATGTCATGCAAAATCCGGACAAGTAGAAAAAGAAAAGGACAGTAAGATTTTCTAAAGGCCTGTGGTTGCAGTTTTCAGATCCCGGTTTCAGGTAATTCGACTCTGTTTTCTCTCAGCTGCAGTGCAATGCCGGAGATAAATTCTGACTTGATACTGACGAACTTATAAAGCCCGTCTTCATTGTCAGGTCAGAACACGAAGTAAATTTTTCGAGAAAGGGTCAGTCAGGGTAAGAACTTTGGAGTAACAAGCTATGGTGGGAAATTACTGTCTGTCTTCAAGGCCTTCTTTAGGGATTATTGACAAACTGCGGAAAATTTATAGAAAAAACCTTAGAACTGATCCGAACCGGATGGGTAAAAGGCATTAAACACACAGCAAAAGAAGCACATTGCCAGCTTTAAAGATGAACCGGATTTTTTTGTTCCTGCTGCCGATTCTCCTATGTCTGTCTCTCAGCGCGGGACAAACACATATTCATGCCGCGGCATACCCATACAGGATTATTGAAGACGCAGAGGGCGGGAAAGCTTTGATGCCGGTAATAGGCTATTTTCAGTCGCATGAAGTGGGGGAGGGTCAGACATTTCTGCAGATCGCCAGAAAATACGGGCTGGGATACAGGCAGCTGGCTAGGTATCACCCGGAAATTGATCCATGGATTCCGGAAGAGGGCCTGAAGATCGAGATTCCCGGCAAATGGATCCTGCCGCCCACCAGGCATGAGGAAGTGGTCGTAAATATTCCGGAGATGCGTCTGTACCGGTTTTTCAGGGAAATAAGCCTGGTCAAGACTTATCCGGTTGGCATTGGAAAGGACGGAGCCGTTACTCCGGTTGTGGAAGCCCGGGTTACGGATATGGTGGTGGATCCTTCATGGACTGTACCGCCGAGCGCGAGAGAAAAGTACGGCCGCAGGGTTATCCTTCCCGGTGAGAATAACCCCCTGGGTGGATTCTGGATAGGACTATCTGAAGAACATATGGGAATACACGGAACCAATTATCCCTGGGGAGTGGGAGGCATGGTCAGCCGCGGCTGTATCCGGATGTATAAGGAGCATATCCGGCAATTCTTTAAAGAGGTTGAAACAGGTACAAAAGTCGAGATCATATACGAGCCGGTCAAGATCGGAGTCAGGGACAACCTGGTGTATATGGAGGTGCACCCGGATGTCTACGGGCTGATACCCGATTTTAAGGATCATGCCCGGGAGCTTATTAAATCAAGAGGCCTGGATTCCCGGGTCGATCCAGCGATGGTCAACCGGTGCCTGGAAGAACAAAAAGGCGTTCCTGTCCCTGTAGGCACAAGGCTTTCAGGGACTTCACCATCCGTTTTTGATGCAGAGGGTTTTGGCAACATAAAGCAAAAGGAGGATTGAAAATGGCAAGAAAAAGCGTGATCATGGTGATTTGTCTGTTTTTTCTGGCAGGGGTGGTTTTCATGAGCGGTTGCGCGACCACCGGCCAGCTGGAAGAGGTCAGGGTCACCGCTGAAGATGCTCAGCGCAGCGCTGATGAGGCCAGAGCCAGGGCGGATGAAGCCCATGACAAGGCCAACAGGGCATTGGACAGGGCGGAAGAAGCGGTTTTTACCCCAGCGCAGCTTGATCAAATAGAAAGACAGGTTCGAGAAGCAAGAGAAGCAGCTGAGCGCGCCGAAGCAGCCGCGGAAAGAAGCCAGAGAATCTTTGAGGCCATGCCTCAGAAGTAAAAAATGTTTTCAGGTCCTGGTCCTCCAGGTCTGATAAACAAACTAAACACCCGGAAAGACCGTTCTTATCCTTTCCGGGTGTTTGCTTTTTTCCGATTAATTCTGGCTCCTGGACACTTATGAGTGGATTTGAACGAAATCCACTGTTAACGTCGAAGAGCTTACTTTTTTATTAAAAGATGCTCCACGTCACTGCTGCCTCTCCGGCGTGATCTTGCTTGACCCGCTGGTTTAGAATTCTTAGCTCAATAAATACTCGAAATAAAAACAAAAAATACAATTGTTTATCGCTGCCACGACCGTCTTCCTGATCGACCGGAACCGGAAGTTAATTAATTGTGATAGGAGTATTATCCTTGTTGAAGACTCAACCAGACCGGGGTTCAGCTATATGCTTGGTAAGGGGACTGGCTCTCCCCGCACTTATTTTCAAGTCACATAAATCTTTCTTGAGTAAAAAATGTGCGGGGGTGCCTGTCCCCGGCTGTAACACCAGGTTGTAACATTAAGCGGGTTCTGTACCGTTTATGGAGGACAAATACATGTCCAGCATGTCTCGCAAACTACTGTATGTCGGCTTGGGCCTGCTGCTTTTGATGGTGCTTTTGGTTTTTTTTACTGCCTGGGCATTCAAGGAATCAGAATTTGTAAAGGACAGGGTGGAGCAGGAAGCTTCTGAGGCTTTGGGGATGCAGGTCCGGGTGGAAGGCCCGGCCAGGCTTTTGTTTCTTCCTTCTCCGGGCTTGAGGATTGAGGATTTTAACATCCGCAACGGAGATGCGGAATGGATCCAGGCCTCGAGCATGGAGGTTCGACTCCGGACAATTCCTTTACTCCGTGGTCATATTGAAGTCACTGAGGTTGAGCTTATCCAGGCCAATCTGCAACTTGAACGGGATGTACAAGGAAAATTAAACTTTATGCCGGAACCTGATGAAGAACCAACAGAACCAGAGCCATTTGACCTGCAGCGCTTTGAAAGCCGGGAAGCTAATCTGGTCTTTATTGATCATGAATCCGGAGAGAGAGTTGAAGCCCAAGGCTGCGACTGGACCATGGTCGAATTTGACTGGCAGCCGGCTGCTCCGGATTCACCGGGAATCAATCTGCCTTCTTTCCAGGGTGAAATGGCATGCGCAAGACTCGACTTTGCCGGTCATACGGTCAATGAGCTGCATTTCCAAGTCTTTGCTCAAGACGGGCAGGCGGTTTTCGAAGAACTTACAGGCGAAGTCTTGGGCGGCCGTTTTCAGGGCCGACTGGAAAGCGATCTTGCGGAAGACGTCCCGGCTCACTTCCTTGAGCTGGAACTGGCCGACTTTCAGATCCTGCGCTTCCTGGAAACTATTCATGAAGAACCTCAGGCTGAAGGTTCCCTTGATTTCATCGCCCGGCTTACATTCACCGGCACCGAACTTTCTGAGATGGTGGCCGGCATGAACGGCCACGCGGAACTTTCAGGCAGGGATCTTGTTTTTTACGGCCTGGATATGGACGAAATGCTGGATGACTATGAAGATACCCAGAAGTTTGATCTTATAGATGCCGGGGCATTATTTGTCGCCGGACCATTCGGGCTGGTGGTCAGCAAGGCATACGACTTCGGCAGCATTTTTATTGATACCGGGGCACAGACTCACATCCGGGTTCTCTATTCAGAGTGGGAGATCATAGAAGGTATAGCCTGGTCCATTGATGTGGCCCTGTCCACACAGAAAAACCGGCTGGCCATGATCGGCGGGCTCAATTTTGTAAATTCTAGGTTTGAGGATATGAAGGTGGCGGTTGTTGACATAGAGGGCTGCGCGATTGTGGAGCAGAGCATTGAGGGTGACTTCGACGATCCGGAGATCGCGGACCCGGAATTTCTGGCTGAACTGGTCGGACCGCTCACTGACGTGGTGGAGCGGATTATCGAGCTGTTCAACGATGTGGAATGCGATCCGTTCTACACCGGCCGGGTCCAACATCCGCAATCGGAATAAGATTCTGTACGAAGGTAGGAAGGTACGAAGGTAAAAGGATAAAAATAAGATTCTGTACAAAGGTAAAAAGTACGAAAGTATGAAGGTTAAGAAAAATTACTCTTCATATCATCCGAATCCTTTATCTTCCCATCTTCCTACCTTTCTACTTTCCTCGATCTTCCAGCTTCCCTTCTCCATCACCCCGGCGTAAGCCGGGGTCCAGTGTCTTTTCTTCTCTGGATTCCGGCGTTCGCCGGAATGACGGAAAAGAGAAAATTCCTCAATTCCTTAATTTTTACCCCGTTGAATGTTGCGTCAGCAACCCTGCTAAGTTTACCCCCTTAAACTGGGCACTCTTTTGCGGTTTATGTGGGGCAGGATTCAACCGGGGCCTCAATTTCTTAATTCCAGCCCCAGTGAAACACCCCT
>SLDX01000133.1 GCA_007125075.1 Desulfonatronospira sp. | reverse complement strand
GCACTGCAGCCAATTATCTGAGCACCATAGTCTCCAACCGCAAACTGCATGAACCTATCGCCTTTATCGGGGGCATGGCTGAAAACGAACTGCTGGTCAGGGCCTTCAGGCAGCACTTTCCAGGTCTGCAGGTTCCTGCTTACCACACTTCACTCGGCGCTCTGGGAGCTGCTCTGCAATCCAGGAAAATGAACCTCAGAAACCGCGTAGACCTGAACCGGCTGGACCAGTCCAAAACTACTTCTGATTACGATTTTCCAAGGGCTGAGCCTTTGCATCTTAATCTGTCCCACTTCGACCCGGATAACAGCCTGAAGCCCCTGACTGCCGGAGGAAAAAGCAGAACCAGGGCCTTTCTGGGCATAGATATCGGCTCCACTTCCACCAAATACTGCCTGATCGACGACCAGGGCAGGATAATTCACAAGCGGTATGTGGCCACCAAAGGCAAACCCATTGAAGTCGCCCAGGAGCTGCTTAAGCATCTGGTCCGTGAAGCCGGCCGGAAAATTGACTTGATGGCCGTGGGTACAACCGGATCGGGACGTAATGTTGTCGGCGATTTTATCGACGCCGACCTGATAATCGATGAAATCACCGCTCATGCCCGTGGAGCCGTTAAGGTCAACAGCGATATAGACACCATCTTTGAAATAGGCGGCCAGGATTCCAAGTACATTTCCATCCATGAATCCCACCCCGTGGATTTCGTCATGAACAAGATCTGCGCCGCTGGTACAGGCAGTTTTCTGCACGAACTGGCCAGCAAGATGAACATAAATATTGTCGGTCAGTTCCAGGATATCGCTCTGTCCGCTGAAAGCCCGGTCAATCTGGCTGAAAGATGCACGGTGTTTATGGAATCTGATCTGGTGGGCTATTCTTTGAAAGGAGCCGGGCGCAAAGATCTGATCGCCGGTCTGTGCTACGCCATAGTACGCAATTACCTGCACCGGGTGGTGGAGAACAGGCCAATAGGCAACAGGATAATGTTTCTGGGCGGACCCTCGCTGAACAAGGGTATTGTTGCCGCGTTCGAAAGGGTTTTGAAAAAACCGATAATCGTGCCCAGACACCGCGAGGTCATGGGCGCCTTTGGTACCGCCCTGGCAGTGCAGGAAAAATTCGATTCCGGCGAGATCGGAATTAAGGATCGCAACCTCGAAGACCTGGCAGGCATCGAAGTCAGTTTCAAGGAATCTTTCTGCCGTGTGGATAAAAACTGCCACAACGAATGCAAACTCAAGATCTACAATTTTGGTGGACGCAAAAGCATCTGGGGCGGAGACTGCGGGCGCTATGAAGCATCCACGGTCCAGGGCCGGACCAGGGATAATTACTTTCTGCTGCGCAGAGAACTGTTCAACAACTTCCTGCCACAGGAAGCCCTGATGAGTCAGGAAAATATGGAAAAACCCCGTCCGGACAAGCCGGTAATCGGCATACCCCTGGCCCTTCATTCCCTGGAATGGGGCATTCTCTGGGCCAATATCTTTGCTGAACTGGGCCTTAATGTTCTCTTCAGCCCTCCAACCAATCAGGCCATCGCCTTTTCCGGAGTGGAGACGGTAACCGCTGAAACCTGCTTTCCGGTAAAAGTCTTTCACGGCCATGTGCACCACCTCCTGAACAGCAGCGCGGATTTTCTTTTTCTGCCCGACCCGATAAACGTCCCCACTCCAGATCATGACGGTGAACGCGGGGTGCTCTGCCCCATGGTCGAGAGCTCACAGTACATGTCCAAGGCCGCCCTTAAGATTCCTGACTCCAGGATTATCAGGCCAACCCTGTTTTTAAAGGAAGGCGTGGACAGCATAGCCTATAATTTTTATCAGTCTCTGCCGGCATCCTTGAAGATCAGGGAAAGCAAGATGCACGAGGCTGCAGCCCTGGGCTGGGACAGACAGATGAAGTTCAGGGAAGAAATGCGCCGCAAGGGCAGGGAAATCCTTTCCGGACTGGATCCCTCCTCTCCGGTATGGATAGTTACCGGAAGACCCTACAATGTGTACGACGAACGGCTGAACCTGAGACTCGGGCGCCAGCTGGCCAAACTGGAAATCACCGCCCTGCCCATGGACTTTGTGGATTTTGAACAGGAGGATCTCAAGGATTTTCCCCGCATGTACTGGGGTCTTGGCGGACGCATCCTCCGCACGGCCAAGCTGATCGCCCGCAGACCCAACTGGTTCGGTGTCCATCTGACCAACTTTTCCTGCGGACCGGACTCGTTTCTGGAACATTTCTATGGACACATACTCAAAGACAAGCCGGCCCTGATACTTGAGCTGGACGAGCACAGCGCGGTGGCGGGAACTATCACCCGGATAGAAGCCTACAAGAATGTGGTGCACAACATCCTCAAGGAAACACATCAGGCCGGGCAAACCAAAAAAGGTCTGGACCATGCGGTCGGTCAGTAAGTTGCCAGCCGGAAAAGCAAGCCTGAGGTGCTGTGAAACGGCGCCTGCGGATGCCTTTAGAATCATATAACGCAAATTCATAATCCCTTTAGAAAAACATGCAAAAACAAAACTTTTTCCAAGAAAGGCTGACCAAGAGCGTAGGCCAGTTCGATATCACCGGCAAAACCCTGCTCATTCCGGACATGTCACCTTTCGGGGCCAGGCTTCTTTCATCCAGTTTCAGGGCTTACGGAGTCCCGGCCAGAGTCATGCCCACTTATACCGGTCTGGCCCTGGGCAAGGAATACACATCAGGCAAGGAATGTTTTCCCTGCCAGGTTACTCTGGGGGATATCCTCCACTTTCTGCAGGAGGAAAAAAAACGTCTGGGAGATGACTTTTCTCCGGATGATTACGTTTATTTTATGCCCGAAGCCGACGGACCATGCAGATTCGGAATGTACAACAAGATGCACCGCCTGGTCCTGGACAAATTTCCAGAGTTCGAAGATGTGAACATCACTTATCTGTCCGCGACAGACAGTTACTCTTCTTCCATGATCATGCCCGCGGAAAAATCAAGGCTTTTTCGGCGCCTGGCTTACGTGGCCACCATAATTTCCGATGTTCTGGACAGGGTGGTCTGGAGAGTCAGGCCTTATGAAAAAAATCCCGGGGAAACAGACCTCTTCATGGATCAGGCCCTAACGGAAATGCAGAACAGGATTGAACAGGTGGGTGAAACCAGAAACTTCAAAGCCCTGTACTCACTGCTTGAGGATATCGTCATAAGGGCCGCAAAGCTCATGGATCCGGACAAGCCCAGAAGGCCGCGCATCGGGATAATCGGCGAAATCTACCTGCGCACCCATCCACAGTCGAACCAGTACCTGATCAAAGAGATAGAAAAGCACGGAGGTGAAGTGGTGGATGCTTCCCTAGGGGAATGGTTCAACTTTGTGGCATACACCAATTTAAGGGAGACAAAGCGGCTTTGGCGCAGGGCCTGGAAGGGAAAAGATGCCCGGGGCCTGTTCAGGTCTTCGAAAAAATGGATGGATTATCAAATCGAGATAAAATACCAGTTATGGCGCCAGGACCAGACTTACGCCAGCGCGACCAGACACCTGGACATCGAGGGTGATCACCGCATCGCCAGCCTGGAAAAACAGCTGGACAACGACCGTTTGTTCAATTTCGACATCGGTACGGAAGCGGCCATAAGCATCGGCGGAGCCATGGAATACGTTCATGAGAACTATGACGGCGTTGTCAACGTCTTTCCCTTCACCTGCATGCCCAGCACCATCTGTTCGGCGATATTGAAGCCCATTCTTCTGGAAAAGAAAATACCTTTTCTGGATACCCCTTACGACGGCTCCATCCAGCCGAACCGGGAGCTGGCCATCAGGACTTTCATGTATCAGGCCAGGCAGAGGCAGGCCCGCAGGAACAAAGGCTCCTGAGGACGGGCTGAAAATATAGCCTGATTGAGAATCAGCTTACCTGGCTTCCAGGTGAAGTTTTCGAGGAAGTGCTTAGAAGGGCCATTGTTTCTTTTTCGCGCACTGCCAGGATCATCCCATGAGACTCAACCCCGCGGATTTTTTTGGGAGCCAGGTTGGCCAGGACCACCACTTCGCGCTGCTTCAGATCCTCTGGCTCAAAGAACTCTGCCAGGCCTGCCACTATCTGCCTGGGGCTGTGTTCGCCGATATCCACGTTCAGCTTGAGCAGTCTGTCCGCACCCTTGACTTTTTGCGCTTCAAGCACCCTTCCTGTGACCAGATCCAGTTTCTGAAAATCCCCGAATTCGACCGCAGGCTTTCTGCTGCTCTGGACGGGCTGTACTGCTGTCTGTACAGATGACTCCTGCTCAAGGACAAGCTCCCTGCGCGGAAAGAGGTTGGACTTTTTGGCTACCAGGGTGCCTGCAGATAGACCTGACCAGGAAGCTGTCTCCTGATCCAGATCCACTTTGCTCAGATCCAGTTCTTCCCCGACCTGCATAAGCAGGCTCTCAGCACTAGAGGGCATGACCGGCCACAGAAACAGCGCGATTTTGCGCAGGCCCTGCAAAAGGGTGTGCATGACCGTGCGCAGTCTGTCCATATCCTGCTGTTTGTAAAGCGCCCAGGGCGCGCTGGAATCAACATATTTGTTCAACCGGCTGATAAAGCCCCACAACACCCCTAAAGCTTTGGAAAACTGAAAGTCTTCAAACAGGCGCAGGTACTCTTCAAGGGCGGAAAGGCCGCTGTTTATAAGTTCCTGGTCTTCCTTAAGCAGCTGTGCCTTTTCAGGGACCAGACCCTTGAGGTATTTGTGGGTCATGGCCAGAGTCCGGTTGCACAGATTTCCCAGGTCATTGGCCAGGTCCGAATTGAGCCTGCCCACCAGAGCTTCTTCGGAAAAACTGGCATCCAGACCGAACTGCATTTCCCGGAGCAGAAAATATCTGAAAGGACCCAGTCCGTATTTCTCAACCATATCCATGGGCTTGACCACATTGCCCAGACTCTTGGACATCTTGGCCTGGTTGATTGTCCAGTAGCCGTGCACCCTAAGGCCCCGGTAAAGATTCACTCCCGCGGACATTAGCATTGTGGGCCAGAATATGGCATGCGGCTTTAATATGTCTTTAGCTACCAGATGGTGAGCACCGGGCCAGAACTTTCTGAAGTTCTCTCCCTCAGGCCAGTCCAGGGCTGAGATATAATTGAGCAGGGCATCAAACCAGACATAGGTCACATAATCAGGATCAAATGGCAGCTCTATGCCCCAGGTCAGCCTGGATTTAGGGCGGGAAATGCAAAGATCGGACAGATCCTCGGAAAGCATGCACAGAACTTCGTTCCGGTACCGCTCAGGGCGTATGAAATCAGGATTTTTCAGGATATGATCGCGCAGGGGAGCAAGATACTTGCTCATCCGGAAAAAATAATTCTTTTCCTGCAAGAATTGTGGTGCTTTAAGGTGATCCGGGCACAGGCCGTCTTTCAGTTCCTTTTCCGTGTAGAAACGCTCGCATCCAAAACAGTAGTGCCCCCCGTATTCCCCAAAATATATGTCCCCCCTGGAATAAACCAGGTCCAGAAAACCCTGCACGCATCTGATATGCTCAGACTCTGTGGTGCGGATGAATCTGGAATAGTCAACTTCCAGCCATGGCCAGGCTTCCCTGAACAAAGAGCTGATTCTGTCCGCGTATTCTCCCGGATCCTGACCATGCTCCCGGGCGGCTTCCACTATCTTATCTCCATGTTCGTCTGTGCCGGTGAGAAAAAAAGTATTTTTCTGCTGCATGCGCTGCAGGCGGTTTATGCTGTCGGCGACTATGGTAGTATAGGCATGCCCCAGATGCGGCTTGGCATTTACATAATAGATCGGCGTGGAAATAAAAAAACTGTTCACTTAAAACTTCTCCAATACACCCCGAATTTGTTAAGTTAAGTAAGTTTTTTTCGACCTATATCCTTGCAGATTCCACGGATTCAGGTTATACTGTTTTTCAGGATCAAAAAGTTTCATGATCTTTATCCAGGAACCAAGAAAGAGCGCTGAATAGCGCTCATATCTACTTGTCTTTTTTCTTGTCCGGCTTTTGCAGCAGCTGCGGCCATTCCTGCAGGGACACTTCTTTTTCCACACCTTCCTCATCGAGCACGGTCAGGCTGTCTCTGAAAAGATTGGCCCTGATCACCCGCAAATATCCAGTGCAGCACTTATATCTCTTGCCCATCTTGGGCAGCCTTTTCTGAAACTGGGCGTAATGAGGCTGCTCAAAGTTGAGGCAGCAGAGGAGTCTTCCACAGACGCCGGAAATCTTGGCTGGATTCAAAAAAAGGTTCTGATCCTTGGCCATCTTGATGGTCACCGGAGCAAACTGGCGCATGAAGCGCCTGCAGCAGCACACTTGACCGCAATTGCCCAGGGCCCCCACCATCTGAGTTTCATGTCTGACCCCGATCTGACGTAACTCGATCCTGGTCCTGTAGACCTTGACCAGATCCTTGACCAGGTCTCTGAAATCCACCCGCCCGGGAGCCGTGAAGTAGAAAATTATCTTGCTGCGGTCAAAAAAGACTTCAACATCAACCAGCTTCATTTCCAGCTTGTGTTCCAAAAGGCATTTTCTGCAGAAGACAAAAGCCTCGCCGGCCAGGCAGTCATTATCCTTTTGAACCCTGAAGTCCTCCTGATTGGCCATGCGAAAGATGGGCTTCAGTTCCTCCAGGGTAAACCCTTCCGGAATCCTGTCTTTGACCTGCACCACCCGGGCCAGGCCCAGACCCTCTTCAGTCTTGACGATGACTGCATCGCCCGCCTGAACCACGAACGGACTGGCCTGAAAATAATATATCTGGCCCTGCTCCCTGAATTTTACTCCAATTATCTGTGACATACTATATGAAAAACTCCATTTGCATAGAGCAGTGCTTTTATTTACAGTAAAAGCTGCCGCTACCCTGACCCCGAGCAACAAGAACCTGTTATCCCCGGATGCGCTTAAGCTGTGCTCAGCTTGTGCAATGCTCCGCCACAGGAGCAGAGCTTGTCCTTTTCCACCAGAAATCCGGCGGAACTAAGCCTTCAGGCGCCTGAGGATCTCCTTGGCCGCCCTTCGCCCGGCACCCATAGCCTCAACCACAGTAGCCGCCCCGGTTACGATGTCCCCGCCGGCAAAAACCATATCCATGCTTGTTTCACCGCTCTGTGCATCAGCTAATATGTATCCGCGCTTATTGAGCTTCAGTTCGGGAGTGGTCTGGGTCAGGACCATGTTTGATCCCGTGCCTACAGCCATAATCACCAGATCCGCCTCCAGCTCGAAAAAATCGCCTTCCAAAGGAACAGGTTTTTTGCGCCCTGATTCATCCGCCTCCAGCAGTTCCATCCTCTGCATGACCACCTTCTGCAGCACTCCCTGCTCATCGCCGTGAAAGGATACCGGAGTGCAGAGGATTTCCAGCTCCACCCCCTCTTCCAGGGCATGCTCCAGTTCTTCGAGTCTGGCGGGCATTTCTCCCTTGGTGCGCCGGTAAACCACTTTAACATTCCCGGCCCCAAGCCTCAGGGCGGTCCGGGCCGCATCCATGGCCACGTTGCCTCCGCCGATGACCACCACATTTTTACCCGGAGGAACCGGGGTGTCATATTCTGGAAATCTGTATCCATGCATCAGGTTGACTCTGGTCAGATACTCATTGGCCGAGTATATGCCGATGAGATTTTCACCTGGAAGGTTCATGAATTTGGGCAGACCTGCTCCTACCCCGATGAACACGGCCTTGTAGCCCTGATGAAAAAGATCGTCTATGCTTACGGTCATGCCTCCAACATAATTGCACAAAAAATCCACCTGAAGATTTTTTAATGATTCTATTTCCCGCTGCACTACGGATTTGGGCAGCCTGAATTCAGGGATGCCGTATACCAGAACCCCGCCCGGAGCATGCAGGGCCTCAAAAACACTTACCTTGACTCCCCGGGCAGCCAGAAAGCCTGCCAGAGTGAGGCTGCTCGGGCCGGACCCAATTGCCGCCACTTTAAGATTTTCATCAATCGGAATGCATACCCCTGAACCGGTTTCTTCCTCACACGAAGTACTTGCGTAATAATTATCCGCCACGAATCTTTCCAGCCTGCCGATAGCTATGGGATGGCCGGTCGGGCAGAGTTTGCAGACCATTTCACACTGATTTTCCTGAGGACAGACCCGGCCGCAGATGGCCGGCAGACTGTTGGTCTCCTTAATTTTTGTAAAGGCTCCATGCAGATCGTTCTCAGCCACCATGCGGATAAAGCTTTTGCAGTCCACATCCACTGGACAGCCCTTGATGCAGGAAGGCTTTTTGCACTGCAGGCAGCGCCTGGCTTCGGCTATTGCTTCTTTAAGATTATAACCCAGGGCCACCTCGGAAAACATCTTGGCCCTTTCTTTCGGGTCAAGCATAGACATGGGGGTTCTTGGCCTTACCTTGGATTTGCCTTTCTTTTTCATGACTGTTTTCTCTGTTTAAAAAGTTCCATGGATATCTGTTCCTGAGCTTTAAAGGCATTAAGTCTCATCATCAGCTCATCGAAATCCACTTTGGAAGCCTCGAATTCCGGACCTTCCACACAGGCGAAGAGATTTTTGCCGTCAACAGTCACCCTGCAGGAGCCGCACATGCCCATCCCGTCCACCATGATGGAGTTCAGGCTGACCAGCGTCCTGACCCCGAATGGTTCAGTCACCCGGGCCACTGCTCTCATCATTGGCACTGGCCCGACTCCGATGACCTCCCTGACCTCAGGATCATTCTGCAGATACTTTTCCAGCACTTCAGTGACCATACCTTTGTGCCCCAGGCTGCCGTCGTCAGTGGACACGAGAACACTGTGGGAAATTTTTTCCAGCTCGGGCTTGAAAAGCAAAAGATCCTTGCTCCGGGCTCCAATCACTGAAACGACCTTGTTTCCAGCCTTGAAATTACCTTTGGCTATATGGTGCATGGCTGCGATGCCGGTGCCTCCGCCCACGCAGACCACCGTGCCCTGCTTTTTTATCCTGGTTGGCCGTCCCAGAGGACCGCAAAGGTCCAGTATGGAATCGCCCTCTCCCAGGGTGTCCAGAAAAGCTGTGGTCTTGCCCATGACCAGATAGACTATGAGGATGTGACCCAGTTCAGGGTCGGCATCGGCAATGGTCAAGGGTATGCGTTCACCCTTCTCTGTAAGCCTGAGGACCGCGAAATTGCCGGGTTTGGCCTTGGATGCTATCAAGGGAGCTTCAATAGTCATTTCGCTGACCCTGTCCGGGATCAGCACCCTTTTTTTTACGATCTTGTTCATACCACCCGCCCCAGATTTGTCCCCGGCCGGAAGCAAGCTTCTTCCCGGAGCAGTTTATTATGCGTATCAGTTTGAGTATATAAAATATCCGAGGGCCATCCCGAAGTTTCCCCCTCTTTCAGGTTAAAGCAAAGCCCTCTCAACCGGATCTAATGCCGGATAACAGCTGGACAAAAAACATTTCTATGGCTGAAAACCCCTGCAGGCCCTAAATATTTTTCTAAAAAGATTATAAAACCTGTTTTAAGGACAATGGGCACTGCCTTTTAACTTATGTCAAGCGCTCAGAAAGGAGCTCTTCAAGCTTTTTAAATGCTCTTTCAAGTCCTTCAGCATCAGAACCGCCAGCCTGTGCCAGATCCGGCCGGCCTCCGCCGCCGCCTTTTATTTCCCGGGCCACTTCCTTTATCAGCTGCGGAGCGGTAATTATTTCATGCAGGTCCTTGCTGACATGAAGCAGAAGCAGGGGCTTGCCCTTGTCTTCTGTACCCAGAAGAACCACACCGGAATCAAGCCTGGAACGTATATCGTCCATAAGCCTTCGCAGAGCTTCAATATCCCCGGCATCAGTGCGCCGGGCAATCACAGGCACCTGAGCGATAATTTTTTTGCCTGCGGCGATATCTCCGCTCGTGCCTGCGGAAATCTTCTGCTGCAGCATCCTTATCTCGCGATTCAGCTCCTTCACCTGGAGCAGAAGCCCATTGACCTTTTCCGGAAGCTGATCCGGGCCTGACTTGAGCATCTCCTGCAGTCCTGTAACTCTGGAGCGCATTTTCTTCCAGTGAGATAAAGCTTCCCATCCTGTCATGGCCTCGATTCTGCGGACACCGGAACCAACTGCGGATTCGCCGATAATGCAGAAGCTTCCGGCCTGCCCGGTGGAATTCAAGTGGGTGCCGCCGCAAAGCTCTGTGGAAATATCTCCAACAGAGACCACCCTGACCCTGTCCGTGTATTTCTCTCCAAACAGAGCCAGAGCGCCCTTTGCAACCGCCTGAGAATAATCCATCATCCGGACCTTTACCTGATAATCAGCCAGAATGGAGGCATTGACCTCGTCTTCGACCTGCTCAAGCTCATCTTTGCTCAAAGCCTGAATATGGCTGAAATCAAAGCGCAGACGCTTCTCATCGACCAGAGAACCGGCCTGGTGGACATGCTCTCCAAGGACCCGGCGCAGAGCACGGTGCAACAGATGAGTTGCAGTATGGTTGCGGGCTGTAGCAATTCTTTTGCCCTCATCAACCAAAAGCTCCACCTCTTCGTCCAGGCTCAGCTTTCCCTGCTCCAGGCTTATTTTGTGCGCCACAATGTCGGGACTCGGGTTCTGGGCGTCTTCCACGATTGCCCGGCCCTTTGGACCCAGAATGCGACCCCGGTCTGCAACCTGCTCCCCGGATTCGCCGTAAAACGGGGTACTTGTAGTCACCATCCAACCCCGGCTGTTCTGAGACAGCGTATCAACTGCCCGGTATTCTTCATCAAGCAGCAGTACGATCCGGGCATGATCCTTCAGGCGCTCATAACCCACGAATCCGGTCAGTGAAGCATCATCCTGCAATAAGGCCACGGCCGCTCCAAGTCCGGTTCTTCCTGCTCCTTTCCAGGCTGCTCTGGCTCTTTCCTTCTGAGCCAGCATGCTCTCGTTGAAACCCTGCTCATCAACGCTCAGTCCGCGTTTCTGGGCAATATCATTGACAATATCTATTGGAAAACCGTAAGTGTCATACAGCTTGAAGGCTGTTTCTCCAGGAACTGTGCCAAGAGCCTGCTCCTCAATCTTTTTAAGCTCATCCTCAAGCAGAGCCAGCCCCTTATCCAGAGTCTCGGAAAACCTCTCCTCCTCCTGCTCAATGACCCGGATCATGAACTCCCGCGCCTTTTCCAGTTCAGGATAAGCCTGTCCCATATCCCGGACCACCACTTGAACCGTTTGATTCAGAAAAGGACTGACCAGTCCCAGATATCTGCCGAAGCGAAACGCCCTGCGGATCACCCTGCGCAGGATATACCCCCGTCCCTCGTTGGACGGCAGGATGCCGTCGGCGATCATAAAGGCTGAAGATCTGGCATGGTCGGCTATCACCCTGAGAGCAACGTCCTGGTCATGATCCTGACCATACTTTATGCCTGCTTTCAGGGCAGTATCCTTAATGAGACTGCTCAATAGATCCGTATCGTAGCTGGAGAGCACTCCCTGGCAGACGGCGCTGATTCTTTCCAGGCCCATTCCCGTATCTATGCTTGGCCGGGGCAGAGGATTGAGGCTGCCCTGTTCATCACGGTCATACTGCATGAAAACCAGATTCCAGATTTCCAGGTGTCTGTCGCAGTCACAGACTCCTATGGCGCAGTTCGGACCGCAGGCCAGGATCTCACCCTGGTCATACAGGATTTCCGAACAGGGACCACAGGGCCCGGTATCTCCCATGGACCAGAAGTTTTCCTGCTCTCCCAGCCGGAAAATGCGCTCAGCAGGCATATTCGCGATTTGTTGCCATAAGGCGTGGGCTTCTTCATCATCCTGGTAAATAGTAATGTACAGCTTATCTCTGTCCAGCCCCAGGTCTTCGGTCAGGAAGCGCCAGGCCAGGTCTATGGCCACATCCTTGAAATAGTCCCCAAAAGAGAAGCTGCCCAGCATCTCGAAAAAGGTATGATGTCTCCTCGTTCGGCCCACATTTTCCAGATCGTTGTGTTTGCCCCCTACACGCAGACATTTCTGAGCTGTCGCCGCCCGGGTGAAGTCCAGTTTTTCCTGTCCCAGAAAAACCTTTTTGAATTGAACCATGCCGGCATTGGTAAACAAAAGAGTGGGATCATCACCTGGAACAAGGGGTGAACTGGGAACCACCGTATGCCCGTTTTTCCGGAAAAAATTCAGAAATCTGTCCCGTATCTCTGCTGAACTAAGCACAGCTAACTCCCGTTCCGGACCTTTGCTTCTTCAGCATCCTGCTCCGGCTGGACCACCCCCAAATGTCTCAGCAGCTGGTTCTCCACATTCTGGCGCAGTTCATCGTTTTCCTGCAGAAAAGCTCTGACATTCTCCCTGCCCTGGCCCAGGCGCTCCGAACCAAAAGCGTACCAGGCTCCGCTTTTATCCAGCACACCGTGTTCCACGCCCATATCCAGAAGTTCCCCAACCCTGGAGATACCCTGGCCGTACATGATATCGAACTGGATTTCCCGAAATGGCGGAGCGACCTTGTTTTTGACCGTCTTGACCTTGACCCGGTTGCCCACAACTTCGTCCCTGTCCTTAAGGGTCTGAATTTTGCGGATGTCCAGGCGCACCGAAGCATAAAACTTCAGCGCGTTGCCTCCGCTGGTCGTTTCCGGATTGCCGTATCCAATGGTTCCGATCTTCATCCGGATCTGATTGATGAAGATTAAAGACGTTTTGGAGCGATGGATGGTGCCGGTCAGTTTGCGCATGGCATGGGACATGAGCCTGGCCTGACCTCCGACCTGAGTCTCGCCCATGCTGCCTTCCAGCTCTGCCTGAGGGATAAGGGCAGCTACAGAATCCACCACAATCACGTCCAGTCCGCCGGAACGTACCAGGAGATCGGCGATCTCCAAAGCCTGTTCCCCGTAGTCCGGCTGTGATACCAGAAGCTCTTCGGTCTTGACCCCCAGCCGCCTGGCATAATTGACATCCAGGGCGTGCTCGGCATCGATAAAAGCGGCTGCACCGCCTCTTTTCTGGGCTTCGGCTATTATGTGCAGAGCCAGGGTGGTCTTGCCCGAAGATTCCGGACCGTAGATTTCTGAAACCCTTCCCCTGGGAATCCCGCCGATGCCCAGAGCAAGATCCAGACCGATGGACCCTGTGGGAATGGAGGGGATAATCTGATGGGCTTCGTCGGACAGACGCATGACCGATCCCTGACCATACTTGCGCTCAATCGTGGTGATAGCCGTGTGCAGGGCTTCTTTGCGCAGTTCCTCGGCTGATTGCGTTTTCTTGGCCATACATGCTCCTGGTGTTGTATTTTTGAAAAAGCAGATCAATAATATACTTATAAAGGGATAAAATCAAATCCGGATTGATTGTATCCGGCTCTGCAGGGCTTTACGATTTCTCTCCCCCGGTGATCACGGCGTAGGCGCTGTGGTTGTGAATCGATTCAAAACTCTCCACCTCCGCTTCATACCAGAGTATTCGTGGATGACTGCTCAGGCGATTGGCCGTGTACCTGACCACGTCTTCTACAAAAGTGGGCTTGTCAAAGGCCTCATCTGTAACAAATTTTTCGTCCTCTCTTTTCAGCAGAGGATATACCGGAGATGAACCCGAATGCATGGCCAGGTCGATCAGCTCCTCCAGCCAGAGCAGCCCTTTGTAGCCGCACCTGATTTTTACGTAAGCTCTCTGACTGTGAGCGCCCTGCCTGCTGATGGCCAGGGAACAGGGACAGACTGTCATGACCGGCACCTCGACTCCCTGCGACATTTTTATCCGGCCCCGGGCAAACTCGCCGGACAGAAAGGACTTGTAGTCCATGGAGAACTCATGGCCGCTGACCGGCGCCCTGCGGGGGTAAAAGTAGGAGAAGTCAAAGCGAAGATGCGCCTTCTGGGCGTCCAGGCGGCAGCTTACATCGGACAAAAGATCTTTGAAGCTGTAGTAGGTCAGGACCTGATTCCAGCAGCTGAGGGCTTCCAAAAAGCGGCTCATGTGCGTGCCCTTGAACCTTCCAGGCAGATCCACGCACAGATCCACATCAGCAACTGTATGCTGCTGCCCCTGGCGGCGGTCCTGAACCAGCAGGGGCACTTTCAAATTTTTTACTCCCACCCGGTCTATGGCCAGAGGAAATTCAGGAGGACCGTTCTGAACATCGCGCATTAAACAAGGTCCTCGCCGGTGGTGGAAAGATTGAGGCTTCCGTGTTTGACTCCTTTAACCGCGGTCAGTTTCTGGGCTGTATCCTTGATTTCCTTTCCAGGACCACGCAGAACCAGAACCTCCAGACAATTGTGATGATCCAGATGAACGTGCAAAGAGGTAATGACCAGATCCAGCGCGTCATGCTGAATCTGGGTCAGCTTGCCGGACAGATCGCTTTGGTGATGGTCATAGACCAGTGAAAGCACACCGACTGTTTCTCTGGCTTCATCCTCCCAATGCTGCTGAACCAGGGTGTTGCGGATCAAATCGCGTATGGCCTCGGATCTGGTCTGATAGCTTTTCTGAGCGCACAGCTCATCAAATCTGGACAGAAGATCCAGATCCAGAGACACACCAAAGCGTATGGTTTTCCCCATGTGTTGTTCCTCCAAAATTTTGCCGCAAGTCAGATTTACATAGCCTGGATATGATATCTTGAGCTCTAATGGATGCAGTATTTTTCCCGCGTTGAAAGTTCAATAATTTTTAACCATGCTGCTCATCTGAATCAGCGCGAAAGTTCCACCAGTTTCACTTGGGCCTTCTGAGCGAACCAGTGCACCTTGCGCCTGCTCAGTTCTCTGCATTTGTAGCCTTGAGCCAGCAACTCCTTCCAGGCACTCCCGGAAACATTTCTTTCCTGATCCGCTATCCACACCCGCCCCTCAGGAGCCAGACAATGATCCACAAGACAGGACAGAGAATTTGCCAGCCCTGTTTCGTAGAGAACATCACCAGCCCAGATAAAATCAAATTTCTGCTTTTTAAACGCCGGGTTCTGCCAGTCCATGCACACCCAGTAAACTGTCTGAACCCTGTTCAGGGACTGGCTCTGCAGGGCAAAATAAAGAGCTGGCCACTCAATATCCAGTGCCACTACCCGGGCTCCGAACCTGGAAGCCAGCATGGCTGTGGCCCCAAGTCCGCAGCCTGCTTCAAGGCATAATTTTCCCTGAAGCAAATGCCTGTTCCAGTCGAGGTGTTCGGCCAGAACAACGCTTGAAGGCCACACTTCAGTCCAGTAGGGGATGCGCTCTACATTGCCCCGGCCGTCTTCCATTTCCGACCACAGGCTTTCAAGGTCTCCAGCGCGTTTAACCGTCAATCTGTGGCCGGCCATGGTCAGCCGCAGCTTCTGGGCACCATTCTTCATCACTTGGGCCTTATAAAATATTTCATCATAACCCGGCTTACTTTGCTCCCTGCCCAGAGGGCTCTGACCCTGCCCAGTTCTGGCCATTTCATTGTTCATTAAACCTTGAGCAATGAAAAAACGAAGCAGGCTTTCTTGAAAAACTATCTCAACCGGCTCCTGACCGCCAGAAAGCTGCTGAAAGCCCCAACCAGGGTCAGCACCGCCGGAATGGCCAGAATGTACACCAGGGGAAGAAATTCAATCCTTACCCACAACGGAGGAAAATAAAGAACATCCTCAACAGTCAGATGCAGAATCCGGAGCAGTCCTACAGATAATGCTCCCCCCGCCAGTCCATGCACTGCGCCGCTGACCAGAAGAGGAAACTGAATATAACCGCTGCTGGCGCCTACAAGTGCCAGGATCTCCGCTTCTTCCTTGCGCTGCATCTGGTTGAGCTTCAAGGTGTTGGCCACCACCAGCCCGGTGATCACCAGCATAAGTCCGATCAGCGGCCAGAATATTCCTGAACTGACCCTGATCCAGGTCCTGGCCAGATCCAGCTGCAGGGGATTGAAGCCAACCCTCTGCACCCCGGGCAGATCCGTAAGTTCTGAGCGTACTTGTCTGGCCCTGTCCTCTCCGTGGCCATCCTGCAGGGAAAACTCGATAAGTGCGGTAGGGGGTAATGGATTGTGCAGGGCCAGAAAATCCATGTCCAGATCAGCGGAAAGAGAATCGGCCAGGGAATGAAGAGCCTCTTCAGGGGTAAAGGTGGTAATGGCGCTGATGTCCCAGGTCGATATCTCCTCCCATTGTTCTCTGACTTCTTCCAGAGGCTTGTCCTGATCCCAGTATACCTGAAACTGAATACCTTCCTGAGTACTCCTGGCCGCAAGCTGCAGATTGTAAAGAACCAGAAGAAAAAGTCCGGCCATGAAAGCGGTGAAGATCACCGTGCTCAGAGTAAAAAACTGAGCCCATTTGTTCCGGCCCAGGTTGGCCAATCCCTGAAGAAACAGCCCTGCTAATACGCGCATTCCTCTCCCTCTGCGTTCCAGCTGCACTCTACTGCTGATCCGTCCTTAAGGCACAGGATTTTTGCTCCGGGCAGCGCATTGATCAGATCCTCGCTGTGAGTAGCCAGAACCACTGTTGTGCCATGAATGTGGAACTGTCTGAACACTTCCATGAGCTGCATGGACAGCTTTTTGTCCAGGTTTCCGGTAGGCTCGTCTGCAAGCAGTACTTTCGGGTTGGTGACCACTGCCCTGGCCACTGCAACCCTTTGCTGTTCGCCTCCGGAAATTTCCCGGCACAGGTGTCCGGCTCTCTTGTCCAGATGCAGTCCCCTCAATACCGCCCTAACTCTTTTCTGTACCTGTTTGGAAATCATTCCCCTGACCTTCAGAGGAAGGGCCACGTTATCCCAGACGCTCTTTTCCGGAAGTATCCTGAAATCCTGAAAAACTATGGCCACCTGTCTTCTCAGCTGATAAAGCCTTTTTTCCGGAAGGGATTTCAGGTCAAAGCCGGCAACAAGGGCCTTGCCTCTTTGCAGGGCCAGGCTTCCGTGCAGCACGCGCATGAGTGTGGTCTTGCCTGCGCCTGAAGGCCCGGTAAGAAACAGAAAATCACCCTTGTCCAGGGAAAAGCTTATGTTTTTAAGCACCCAATGCCTGCCGAATGAATGGGACAGATGTTTTACCTGGATCATTTTTTACCCGCACTTGGTATAGCCGCAGGCCCGGCAGACAAAGCAGCCTTCCTGAAACAAAAGTTCAGCGCCACATTCAGGACAACCCGGTTTATCAAGGTCTGCTCCGGAGATCCGCACCTTCTGGTCCTGCAGATACCTGTTTTCCAGGACCCAGCCCACTGCATCCGGGATGGAAAGAAGCAGGCCCTTTTTCTGAAAGACCGGGTGCTCGCCGCCTATGCCCTTAAGCTGCTTGACCACATCCCGGACATCAATGCCTGAACGCAGTGCCAGGGAAACCAGTCTGCCAATGGCCTCGGCTTTGGCGGTGATGGATCTGCCGGAACGCCCGATGGTGGCGAACACTTCAAAAGGTCTGCCGTCGACCTCGTTTACTGTAAGATACAGCTCTCCCAGTCCAGTCCTGACCTTTTGCGTAAAACCGTAAACAACTTCAGGCCTTTCCTTGACGCTTGCCTTTCCACTTTCCCTGTCCTTTCCGGCCTTTTCACCCTCGCCGGTGCATAGAACCTGGGAGGACTTGCTGCCGTCCCTGTACACCGTAACTCCTTTGCAGCCCGTCTCATAAGCCATCCAGTAGATGTTCCAGATTTCTTCACGGGTAGTTTCATGAGCCAGGTTGACTGTTTTGGACACCGCATTGTCTGTATATCTCTGAAAAGCTGCCTGCATTTTCAGGTGATATTCCGGAGCCACATCCATTGAGGTGACAAAGACTTCACGCAGATGTTCGTCCAGATGTTCCATATGTTTGATGCTGCCTTTTAAAGCTATATCCTCCATGAGCTTCTGGCTGTAACTGCGGGTATTTTTCAAAGCCGTTTCCAGGTGTGGATTGACCTCGATCAGCCGTTCCCCGTCCAGCACCTGTCTTGTAAAGCTCAGGGCAAACATCGGCTCTATGCCTGAGGAACATCCGGCAATAATGGACAGGGTGCCGGTGGGAGCAATTGTGGTCGTGGTGGCGTTGCGGTAAGGACCCTGATTCTGCTTGGCATAAATCGACCCGTCAAACGCAGGAAAAGGCCCTCTTTCCTGAGCCAGATCTCTGGAGGCTGATTTGGACTCCCTGTGCACAAACTCCATGATCTTTTCTCCGAGCTGCAGGGCTTTATGGCTGTCATAGGCAACTTCAAGCTGAAACAGCAGATCGGCAAAGCCCATGACCCCGAGCCCGATTTTTCTGGTCTTCAGAACCATATCCGTAATCCGCTCCAAGGGGTATCTGGACAGGTCGATGACATTGTCCAGAAAGCGTATGCTCAGGTGAACGTTTTCCTTGAGTCTATCCCAGTCTATCCCGTTTTGGGCAGTGGGTGAATAAAACCTGTCCAGATTGATGGAGCCCAGATTACAGGCCTCATAAGGCAGCAGAGGCTGCTCGCCGCAGGGATTGGTGCTCTCCATTTCCCCCAGATCCGGAGTGGGATTGTCCTTGTTGATCCGGTCCAGAAAGATAATCCCGGGGTCGCCGGTTTCCCACGCCTTGTGCACGAGCAGGGAAAAGACTTCTCTGGCTCTTAGTCTTTGTTTTACGCTGCCGGTGTGAGGAGCGATGAGCGGATATTCACTGTCCGCCTCCACAGCCTGCATGAACTCCTCGGTCAGAGCCACGGAGAGGTTGAAGTTGTTCAGATCACCGTCGCGCTCTTTAGCCCGGATGAATTCAATGATATCAGGATGGTCAACCCGCAGTATGCCCATGTTGGCGCCGCGTCTGGTTCCGCCCTGCTTGACCTGTTCGGTTGCGGTATTAAAGATCTTTAAAAAGGATAAAGGCCCTGAAGCAATGCCTCCTGTGGAGCCTACCCTGCTGTCCCTGGGACGCAGCCTGGAAAAGGAAAAACCGGTGCCTCCCCCGGACTTGTGGATCAATGCCGCGTGCTTGATGCTGTCAAAAATTTCGTCCATTGAATCCCCGACCGGCAGCACAAAACACGCGGCCAGCTGTCCCAGTTCAGTTCCCGCATTCATCAGGGTGGGAGAGTTGGGAAGAAACCTGCAGTCCACAAGCATCTGGTAGAAGCTGCGCGCCAGATCCCGCTCTTTAAAAGGCGATTTTTCATATTTTTTTTCTTCAGCGGCAACGCTTGCAGCCACACGCCAGTACATGGCTTGAAAGTCCTCGACCGGCTCGCCGTTCTGGTCTTTGCGCAGATATCTTTTGGTCAGTACGGTCTTGGCATTGGCACTTAACGCCGGTTCAGGCAAATCAGGGGGCATTTTCACAATTTTCATATACTGGCCTCAAACATGCCGGAGAAGAATGCTCCGGCTCGAGCGGTTAAAGGTTTGTTTACATCTAAAGCTGAAGAGCTGCATCCGGAATCTTTTGCTTGTGCATGCCCGGACAGCTCATCTCAACCATTGCGGGATACGTCCGGGCTGTCCCCGGGACGGTAAATGCGTTATCTCCTCTGAATGACTCCGATATGAATTCCAGGAAATATAAGAGCCGAAAATGGCTGAATTTTATTCATTCTTTTCTGATACTTGCCGGCATGGCCCTGATCCTTTGCGTGCTTGGCTGGCTTGTGGCCGGCAAGGCCGGGATTTTCTGGTCATTGTTTATTGGCCTGATTGTAATGATCATCACCTCAGGGATCCCTCCCCAGGCTGTGCTGAACATGCATAACGCCCGCAGGCTCGGTTTCGACCAGACACCGAAATTATATCAAATAATAAATCAGCTGTCCAAGCGCGCGGGACTGTCTTTCAGTCCCAAATTGTTCTATATTCCCAGTCGGGGGATAAATGCCTTTTCCGTTGGACAAAGAGAGAATGCAGCCATTGCTTTGACCGACGGCATGCTGCGCTCACTGAACTACCGGGAGATCCTGGGGGTTCTGGCACACGAAATCAGTCATATCCGCAACAATGACATCTGGATCATGAACCTGGCTGAAGCCGCAGGCAAGGTGACCAGCCTTCTGTCCCTAACCGGACAACTGCTTTTGCTTATAAATCTGCCCTTGATCCTGATGGAGGAATATCATATCTCCTGGTGGATCATTGCCGTGCTGATTTTCGCCCCTACTCTCAGCACGGTCATGCAGTTGGCCCTTTCCCGGACCAGGGAATTTGAAGCGGACATGGACGCGGCCATGCTGACCAACGATCCGGTGGGCCTGGCTCAGGCGCTGCACAAACTTGAAAATCCTCCAGTGTCTTGGCTGGACAAAGTAGTCGGCAGAAAAAGAAAGTCCAGGGTGCCCTCGATTCTGCTCACCCATCCAAGGACCGAAGACCGGATTGAGCGACTGATCCAGATGGCCAGAGATACCGAAGATCAGGATTATGATCATTCTTTTCCGGTCCTGCCTGAAGACTTTGTTTCCGTCAGGCTGCGCATGCGCCCACTGAAGCGATTGCTTAGAAAATGGTTTTAGCCGGGCAGGTCTCTGTGCATTATTCAGCAGTGAACAGCTCCTGATTCATTTACAACCCGATCCAATCTGACAGGTGAAAGATGCTCAAATTCCTTGGTACGGCACTGGGAGTGCTTCTCATCATTTACTTTCTACTGCTTGGCTACATGTATCTCTTCCAGCATAATCTCGTCTACGCCCCGCATAAATACCTGCATGCCGATCCCGAACAGGTTGGCCTTAAATTTGAAGAAGTCTATCTGGATACTGCCGACGGGGTCACCATCCACGGCTGGTTTGTCCCCTCAGCAGAAGAAAGAGGAGTTGTACTGTTCTGTCACGGCAATGCAGGAAATATCTCCCATAGACTGCCAACACTTAACTATTTGCATTCCCTGAACATGTCCACATTCATTTTCGACTACCGCGGATTTGGAAAGAGTCAGGGCAAACCTTCTGAAGAGGGGACGTACAATGACGCCCTGGCTGCCTGGGACCACCTGACCAGAGACAGGGGCATCCCTGCCAGGCACATCTTCATTATGGGCAGATCCCTGGGCGGCGCGGTTGCCGCTGATCTGGCGTCCGAAGCGGAACCTGCGGGGATCATACTTGAGTCAACCTTCACCAGCATACCAGAGCTGGGAAGAGAAATGTTTCCATTTCTGCCGGTGAGGCTACTGGCCAGATACAGCTATGCAACCCGGGACAAGATAAGCTCTTTTTCTGCTCCGGCAATGATCATCCACAGCCGTGATGATGAACTCATACCCTTCCTTCACGGCCGGACTTTATATGAACTTGCCCCGCAGCCCAGATATTTTTTAGAGATCAGCGGAAATCACAACAGCGGATATCAGCAGAGCCAGGACATTTACCTCAAGGGACTTAGAGAGTTTTTCACAACTTATGCTGCGCGTTAAGAAAATCCGGGAGTTTTTTAAACCTTGATGACCAGAGGGACGACTATGGGGTCGCGTCCCAGGATCTTGCGAAAGAATTTGCGCAGCGTGGAGCGTATCTTTTCCTCCAGCTTCCTGTTCTCACCCGGAGGGACGTTTTCATAAAGATCAAGCAGCAGACACTTGGCGTCCTCCAGAATATGATCGTACTGCTGTTCAAAGATAAAGCCCCTGGAAAGCAGCCTTGGGCTCATGATCAGTTCCCCGGTCTTTTCGCTGGCCACCATGACTACAATAACCAGCCCTTCCCCACCGAGTATGTGCCTTTCTTTGAGCACGGTATGACCGACATCGCCCACACCCTTGCCATCAACCAGGATTGAGTCAGATGAAATTCTTTCTTCCAGCCGGATTGAATCCTTAAAAAAAGTTACCGGCTGTCCATCCTCAAGGACCATACTTCTTTCCGGAGCCACTCCGCACTCTCTGGCCAGGGCCGCATGTTTGAAAAGATGACGGTATTCACCGTGGATGGGAATGAAGAACCTGGGATTGACTGTCCTGAGCATGGTCTTGAGCTCTTCTTTGTGAGCGTGTCCCGAGGCGTGGATTGCCCGCACCTTTTCATAATAGACTTCAGCTCCAAGACGATAGAGGTTGTTGATCACCCTGGTAATCGCCCTGGTGTTTCCGGGAATGATCCTCGACGACATAAGCACTGTGTCTCCAGGCTTGATCTTCAGTTGCCTGTGCTCTCCCAGGGCCAGGCGGGTAAGTGCGGACAGAGGTTCTCCCTGGGAACCGGTCAGCAGGAGCACTATGTGGGAGTCATCAACTTTTGCACTCTCTTCCAGAGTGCAATAATTATCAGAACTGACATTTAAAAATCCTTCTTCCATGGCCATTTCAATGTTGGCAGCCAGACTTTTTCCGCTGACCGCCACTTTGCGCCCGAATGCCCGGGCCAGATCGAAAACCTCCTGCATTCTCTGGATATGACTGGAAAAAAGAGTAACCAGCAGTCTTCCCCGGGTTTCATTAAAGATCTCTTTTAAAGAATCTTTGATTTCTCTTTCCGTTAAAGCATAGCCTTCACGTTCCACATTGGTGGAGTCGGACAACATCAGCCTGACCCCGCTCTCTGAGAAGCCGGCAAAGGCATCCATATCTGTAAAGTGGCCGTCCAGAGGTTCAGGATCAAGCTTGAAATCTCCGGTATGGACGATTTTTCCCACAGGCGTCTCTATGCCCAGCCCGAAGCCCTGAATTATCGAGTGACACACCGGAAAGAAATTTATGGTGATATCCTTAAGACGCAGGGATTTTTTTTCGCTGATAATTTCAAGAGGCGTGTATTCCAGCAGATTAAACTCTGAAAGCTTGTTTTCCACCAGCTTCAGCGTAAACCTGGAACCGTAAACCGGGGCGCTGACGTACGGCAAAAGCCAGGGCAGGGCGCCTATATGATCCTCATGACCATGAGTAAGAATTATTGCCTTGAGCTTTTCCTTGTTTTTGAGCACGTAATCAAAGCGGGGAATGACCACGTCCACCCCCAGCAGAAAATCTTCCGGAAACATCAGCCCGCAATCTATGAGAAGCATGGTTTCTCTGGTTTCCAGAACCATGCAGTTCTGCCCGATCTCCCCAAGCCCGCCAAGCGGGATCAGGGTCACATAGTCTTGTACATCCATTTTTTCTCCAAATACAAAATAAAAGTATATCCATCAAAACCGGCAAGCTTTTCTTTTTTAAGCTTCCGAGTCTGAGAAATTATTTCAAAATTAACATTTAAATTTAATTTATTTGTACTCAAAACACAAGCACATAAAAAAGCCCCTTAACCAGCATCGGCTCAAAAAATTCTGTTTGGAAGCTCTTTGCCGATGCAGATTAAGGGGCCTGATTGATTTGTTGATCCCGGTTATTCCCTAGTCTTCCTTCTCTTGAGCGCTTTCTGCAATAACTTTTTCCGCTATAGGCGCCGGACATTCCTCATAATGGTCAAACTCCATGGTGAACGTGCCCTGCCCGCCGGTCATGGAACGCAGGTCCTGGGCGTACTGAAGCATTTCAGCCATAGGTACGTGGGCCCGAACCGAAGTTATTCCCTTTTCCGATTCCGAACCCAGAACCCGGCCTCTCTTGCTGGACAGATCTCCTATGACATCGCCCATATATTCGTCAGGCACGAAAACCGTAACCACCATTATCGGCTCCAGAAGAACAGGCTGGCACTTCTCCACAGCTTTTTTGAAAGCCATGGATCCGGCAATCTTGAAGGCCATTTCCGAGGAATCCACGCTGTGGTAGGAGCCGTCGTACAAAGTGACCTTGAAGTCCACCACCGGGTATCCGGCCAGAACGCCTTTGGAGGCTGCCTCATAGATCCCTTTGTCCACCGCAGGGATGTATTGTCTGGGGATAACCCCGCCTACTATGGCGTCAACGAATTCATAGCCTTCTCCCCGGCTTTTGGGCTCCAGTCTGATCCAACAGTCTCCGAACTGGCCCCGGCCTCCGGTCTGCTTCTTGTATCTGCCCTGCACCTCGGCTTTGCCCTTGATGGTCTCCCGATAGGGAATCTTGGGCGTCTTGAGGACCACTCCGGCCTTATAGCGTCTCTTGGCCTTTTCCACAGCCATTTCAATATGCAGCTGACCCATTCCGGACAAAAGCATGTCCTTGGTTTCCTCATTGCGTGTGAGCTGCAGATTGATATCCTCGTCCAGAAGCTTGTTCACCGCGGCAAAAACCTTGTCCTCCTCCCCTTTTTCCTGAGCTCCCAGGGCATAGGACAAAATGCATGGAGGGAGTTTGGGCTTTTTCAGAACAAATGGCTCCTTCTCAGAGCAAAGGGTATCCCCGGTGGAAGTATTTTTAAGCTTGGCCGCAGCCACGACTGATCCCGGCCCGGCCTCCTCCTTGAAGGGAGACTGTTTTTTGCCTTCAAAGACCAGAAGCTGGCCCAGCTTTTCCTTCTCTTCCTTCAAAGGATTGGCCACCTGCATGTCCGAAGTCAAAACCCCGGACAGAACGCGCATTACGCTCAGCTGTCCGGTAAAGGGGTCGGTAATGGTCTTGAACACAAAAACAGCAGCGGGTTCATCCGGATGTGACCTGCGTACAGCTTCTTCTCCCTGCCATTCAGGATGTTCAAGAGGGGAGGGCAAAAAGTTCTGCACAGCCTCCAGAAGCTTGCTTCCGCCCTTGTTTTCCAGGGCTGAACAAGCGCAGATGGGCACCAGCTCTTTGGCCAGGATGCCCTTGCGCAGCCCCTGGTAGATATCCTCTGTTTCCAGGTGGCCTTCTTCGAGATATTTTTCCATGAGCTGCTCATCAACCTCGGCGATGTTCTCGATGGCCGCCTCGCGCATTTCAGCCACATCATCCAGCATGTCCGCAGGGATGTCTCCGGATGTGAGACTTCCTTCCTCGGCAAAAAAATAGGCCTTTTGCTCCAGGACATCCACCAGACCCTTGAACCCGGATTCTGCGCCAACAGGCAGATACAGCGGCACCGGCTTGATACCCAGCATGTTCACCAGGCTGTCGTATGCCATTTTAAAATCAGCACGTTCACGGTCAATCTTATTCACCAGGATCAGCGCCGGCAGTCCAGCTTCCTGTACCTCTGACCACAGCTTCTTGGTCAGAGGCTTGGCCCCGTCCACAGCGTCGATTACAAAAACCGCACCGTCCACTGCGGTGAGCAGATAGCTTAAATCTCCGATAAAATTGTTGTCTCCGGGGGTGTCCACCAGAAAATGGCGGTTCTTCTCCCAGGAATAAACGGCAAACCCGGGTTGAATGCTGCCCCGTCTTTTGATTTCTTCGGGTTCAAAATCAAGGCAGGTGGTCCCCTCGTCTATTTTGCCCAGGCGTTTGATTGCCTTGCTTTGATAAAGAATCATTTCCGCAGCAGAAGTCTTTCCCGTGCCTCCGTGCCCCACCAAGGCGTAAGTTCTTTGCTTTGCCAATTTGTCCAGCATGCTTCAGTAGCCCCCTTTATGTGAAGTTATCCATGCTCTTTGAAAACCATGGATTTATTTTTTGATAAAACCGGTCAAGATCGCCCGGGCATACCTGTCTGACCGGAAACAGCCTCTTCTGTCTGGACATCTTTTTGCCCGCAGGATAGACTTTCAGCTTAATTGTATGGTAAGACTCCAGTCCTATTGAAAGATGAATTTAAAGTTGTCAAGCGCCAAGATAAACTACCGGGACAGAGAAATCAAACGGATTGTATGTCCAGGCCTTGTCTGTGACGGCGCTTGACCCTCGGCCGGGCATCACTACGGGCTGCTTGAGGCCGAACTTCGGGTCATTTTCCATGGACCAGGCCTTTTCTTTGGTCGGGATAAAAAACAGGATAAAGCATGCAGGAAATTTTAACGATCTCTTTTGAAGAAAATATTAAACTGGACCCTTGTCTTTTCTGGGCCGAGCCCTATGGATCTGATCTCATTGATTCACTTGACGCTTTGGGACAGATGATCCCGGTCCTGGTGCACCGTGATGGGGACTCTCTTGTACTTATAGCCGGCTATAAAAGATATCAGAGCCTTAAAAAACTGTTAAAAAAAATCAAGGCTTTGCGCATAGATGCTCCTGATCCCTGGGACAAAGGAGTTGCCTATCTTCTTTCCAACCAGGGGCAGGGCCTTGATCCGGGCAGGATAATCAGGGCACTGCGCTATTTCAAGCCCCTGAACAAGGACATGCACAGTATTTACCAGATACTTGGCATCCCGGAGCGTGCCAGGGAAAAACACTTATACAAAGCCTGGCTTAAACTTCCGCCTGTATGGGATGAACTGCTGATCAAAAATCCCCAGCTTCTTCCCAATGCTCATGCCTTAAGCCTTCTTGAACCCCAGGATCTTGAGGTGCTCTTTCCCTTTCTGGACGGGCTTGCCTGGTCCCGGAACAAGGCCCGGATTTTTCTTGAGCTTCTTGACCGGACTTCCTCCGGGAAAGCCGGGAACATCAGGGAAGTGCCCGGGCTTTTAAATCTGGATAAGCTGCTAGTTAAAGACCTGACCCCCAGGGACAAAATGGAAGCCATGCTCAAAGTCCTGTATAGAGCCGCTTATCCAGAATATTATAAACTGATGGACAAAGCCGAAAAAGACATAAACAGGCTGACATCTGCTACCGGCTGGAGCTGCATCCATACTGATCACTTTGAAAGTCAGGATCTTGAATTTCGAATCAGGGTAAGAAGCCCTGGAGAACTCAAGGTTGCCGCAGACCAGCTGCGGAAAATGGCTGATTCTGAGCTTTTGTCCCATTGGCCGGTTTCACCGTGAATACCCCTTCAGTACATGATCTTCCCGCATATCTAAGCCCTCCGGAACACATTCTTATAGATCCTGAGGTGCTTAATGCGCAGCTGACCGGAAGAGTGCTCTCCCGTCTTCCCGGCATTCCCTGGTCCCTGTCTACAGACCAGCGCTCCGGACCCCGGGCGCAAGCCTCTGGAATTGACTCAGGCAAGCAAAATTCATTCATCCTGTACCTCAAACACTATAAGGGCCGTTTTCTGCGCTATTGTCCGGGCACCAGGAACTATAACTGCTGTGCTTACCGCATCATGCACATCGGTGAGAACTGTCCTCTTAACTGCAGCTACTGCATCCTGAAAGCCTATTTTCAGGATCGAATCATTAAAGTCTGGGCCAACCAGGAAGATCTCTTCAAGGAGCTTGAGCTGAAGCTGAGACCGGGCAACAGGCTTTTTCGTGCCGGGACCGGAGAATTCACTGATTCTCTGGCTCTGGAGCCTCTTACCGGATATACTGGAGATCTGGTCCAATTTCTGGGAAATTACCCCAATGTCTGCCTGGAACTTAAATCCAAGATCATCAATCTTTCCTGGATAAAGAAAGTTTCTGACCCCTCAAGGGTGCTGCCGGCATGGTCGGTCAACAGCCAGGAGATCATCAAAACCCAGGAACAGGGATCAGCGGGCCTGGAGGAGAGGATGCGGGCTGCGGCCGGCTGCGCTGCACAGGGCTTCAGGGTCTGCCTGCATTTTGATCCAATCATTCATTATCCAGGCTGGGAAAAGGGGTATGCCCTGGCGGTGGAAACAATTTTCGACTACCTGAGGCCTGAAAACATCGCTTATCTGAGTCTGGGTTCTTTCAGATTCATGCCCGAACTGGAAAAAATGCTTATGCGCGATGAATCACGGGCCACATACATCTACAATGAATTCATAACCGGACTGGATGGCAAGAAGAGACTTTTTCTGCCTCTGCGCCTCAAGCAGTTTGCCTTCATCGCAAAACACCTGAAAGATAAAGGATTGCTTGACCGTCATATGTATTTCTGCATGGAATCCTCATACGTGTGGACGAAAGTTCTGGGCTATACCCCTGAAGATCTGGGCGGACTGGACAGGCATCTTCTGCGCTTAAGCTTCGATCCCTGATACCGGAATACCGGCAACCATGTCTCTGCAGTTTCTCATCAATTGACTAACCATCTATATTGAGTTAAGGTTCAATATTTTAAGATTGAATTTGTAAGTACCGGCTGCGTGCAGCATTTAGAATCAACCGGGCCTGTTATTTAAAAATCCGGACCGCTTGCATTCAGCTTCAACAATTTAAATATATGGAGTTCTGACAAAATAGTCCCGGCAATAGATGGTTTCTTCAATAAGCACGCAGGTGCGCCGATCAGACCGTCAGGTATGCGATAATGCTTATTCAGACAACAGACAATCATTCTCCGCGAGAGTGGCGGAAATGGTAGACGCACTGGACTTAGGATCCAGCGGTTAGTCCGTGGGGGTTCGACTCCCCCCTCTCGCACCAACAATTTAAAGCCTTAAGCCAAAAAAGAAAGTAGACACCCAAGGAGGTCAATTATTTATGGAATACACTGTAGAAGATGTTTCCCCGGTCAGGAAGAAGGTTAAAATTCAGGTTCCGGCGGAAGAAGTTCACGCCGCACTGGCCGCCACCACCGCCATGTACCGCAAAGATGTGGATGTTAAGGGATTTCGCAAAGGCAAGGTACCCTCTTCAGTGATTGAGGGCAAGTTCAAAAAGCAGATCTACAATGAAGCCACCACTGATCTGATCAATCTGCACATCAACCAGGTCCTCAGCGAAATGAACATGTCCCCCCTGTCGCGCGTTGACGTGGATGCCGGACTTCTGGTCCGGGATGAGGACTTTGAATACTCGCTAAGCTTTGAAGTGGCCCCTGATTTTGAACTTCCTGAATATAAAGGGATCACCATAGAAGAAGAGGAAGTAGAGGTCAAAACCGAGGAGATCGAGCAGGTCATCAACCGTATCCGGGAAAACCTGGCCGAACTTATAATCGTGGATGAACAGCGCCCTCCCAGAGACAAGGAAGTCGTGGTCATCGACTTTGTGGCTTTTGATGAGGGAAAACCTATAGAAGGAGTAAAGGCTCAGAACTTTCAGATGACCCTGGGAGAGGGAGGCGCTTTGCCCGAATTTGAAGAACTGGTCAAGGAGCTTGCCCCGGGGGAGACCGCATCAAAAAACATTACTCTGCCCGATGATTTTCTGAACAAGAATCTGGCCGGCAGGGAAGTCCTCATGCAGGTCACCCTGCACAGTATTAAGGAGAAAAAGCTGCCTGAAGTGGACGATGAGCTTGCTCAAAAGGCAGGCGGCTTCGATTCCGTGGAAAAAATGCAGGAAGTCATTAAAAATTCCTATATAAGCACCAGAAAGCAGCTGAACAAAAGTTCAGCCCAGAAAAAGGCTCTGGATGAGCTCAAGGACAAGGTTGAATTTGAGCTGCCGGAATCACTGGTCAGCGGACGTATTGAGCAGAAAATATCTGACTTGAAGTCCAAAATGGAAAAACAGGGCAAGGATCCGGATTCACTGGGCAAAAACAGAGGGGAGCTCGAAGAACAGTTCAGGCCCGAAGCAGAGGATCTGGTCAAATCCCAGCTGTTTCTGCTGGCAGTGGCCAATGACGAAGGCCTGACCGTCTCTGACCAGGAAATCGAGGCCTATATTCACCAGCAGGCCCAGTCCAGCGGCCAGGATTTTGAACAGCTGAGAAAATTCTACCATGAGAACAATCTCATGTTCGCCCTGAAAGACAGCCTGCTGGCGGACAAAGCCATGGAACTGATTTATGAACAGGCTGAAATCAAAATGGTTCCCCCGGAAAAAACAGAAGAGCAGGCCTCTGCTGATGAAGCTTAAGCTAAGGTTCTACTGAGGGATTGGAGCCTCTTATAATAGTGAGAAAGGGGCAGAAGCGCTTAAGCAGTTTCTGCCCTCTTGAGAGTCGTTAAGTTTAATTAGTCGAAAGAAATGAAACCGCAGCTGCAGGCCTGAGCTCAGCTGCAAGCATTGTTCATTAATATTATTGAGGAGATAAGCATGAGTTATAATGTGCCCATAGTCGTTGAGACCACCGGAAGAGGTGAGAGGGCCTACGATATCTACTCCAGACTGCTGAAGGACAGGATTATCCTGCTGGGAACGCCTGTTGATGATCACGTTGCCAATCTGCTCTGCGCCCAGCTCCTTTTTCTGGAATCGGAAAACCCGGAAAGGGAAATTTATCTGTACATCAATTCACCCGGCGGATCAGTCACAGCCGGTCTGGCCATTTACGACACCATGCAGTACATATCTGCGCCTGTGGCTACTTTGTGTCTGGGACAGGCCGCAAGCATGGGGGCTTTGCTCCTGGCGGCGGGAACCAGGGGGATGAGATACGCCCTGCCGCACAGCAGGATACTTATTCACCAGCCCATGGGCGGCTTCCAGGGTCAGGCTACGGACGTGGACATCCAGGCCAGGGAGATAATCCGCCTCAAGGCCCAGCTCAACGAAATAATGTCCCATCATACCGGAACCGATCTGGCCAAGATAGAGCACGATACCGACCGTGATTATTATATGGAGGCCCAGGACGCCAAAAAATACGGCCTGATCGATACGGTGTTGACCTCAAGGTCCGAAATTGACAAAATTAAAAAATAAATTACAATTTTATCAAATTCAGAACTGTTTTAGAGGTAGATGATGCCAGACAAGAAAAAACCCTATGCCTCTGATCTGGGCTGCTCTTTCTGTGGAAAGACCCAGGATGAGGTGGACAGGTTAATTGCCGGTCCGGATGTATACATCTGCAATGAGTGCGTCTCCCTGTGCGATGAAATCATTGCTCAGGATCATGCTGAAGAAGGTCTGGATACCAATGCCCTGCTTCCTCCTTCCGAGCTGAAAAAAGCTCTGGAAGAATATGTGGTCGGCCAGGAACAGACCAAAAAAATACTGGCTGTTGCAGTTTACAATCATTACAAGCGTGTGCGCTACACCAAAAAACAAAAGGACGACGTTGAGCTGGACAAAAGCAACATCCTGCTCATCGGCCCTACAGGTTCGGGCAAAACCCTGCTGGCCCAGACACTGGCCCGCATTCTTCAGGTGCCTTTTGCCATCGCTGATGCCACCACTTTGACCGAAGCCGGATATGTGGGCGAAGACGTGGAAAACATCCTGGTCCAGCTGATGCAGAATGCCGACTACAACCTGGAGGCTGCATCCAAGGGAATTATCTATGTTGACGAGATCGACAAGATCGCCCGCAAATCAGACAGTCCTTCCATCACCCGGGATGTTTCCGGTGAAGGCGTTCAGCAGGCCCTGCTCAAGATCATTGAAGGAACCGAGGCCAATATCCCGCCCAAAGGCGGACGCAAGCATCCGCAGCAGGAATTCATCCGCCTGAACACCACGAACATCCTGTTTATTGTCGGCGGCGCTTTCATCGGGCTGGACAGAATCGTGCGCAGCAGAATTCAAAAGGGAAGCATGGGTTTTGCAGCGGAACTGGGAGACATACAGGGAGCGGACAGCAATGAGTTGATCGGCATGGCCCATCCTGCGGATCTGATCAAGTACGGCCTTATTCCGGAGTTCGTTGGCCGTATTCCTGTGGTTTCCTCCCTGCAGGAACTGACTGAGGACGACCTTGTACGCATCCTGACTGAGCCGAAAAACGCCCTGGTCAAGCAGTATAAAAAGATGTTCGAACTGGACCGCATCAACCTGAAATTCACACAAAACGCGCTCAGGGCCATTGCCCACAAGGCTCTGGAAAGAAAGACCGGAGCCCGGGGGTTAAGAAACGTAATGGAGTCCATCATGCTCGATGTGATGTATAAACTGCCCTCCATGCACGGTGTTCAGGAGTGCCTGATAAATAAGGAAGTAGTGGAGAAGGGGATTGAACCTCTGATCTTTTACCAGCAGCAGGTAAAGACTGCCTGAGAGCATCTGTATAATCATAATCAAGCTCAAAATAAAAATGCGCGGCCAAGGGCTCACATGTTGTCCGGAGCCGCGCATTTTTTTTAATTCCAGTGCTTTTGCCCTGCTCATCAATTTGATTGTTTTTTATCCGGGAAGAGAACGCACCGCCTGGTGCAGTGCTTTTACGGCCAGCACGGCATACTTTCTTTTGGCTGCAGGTAAACCGGGCAGGGCTTTCATGACATCGTCCGCACCAAGCTTGAGGGCCTGCTCCAGAGTTTGTCCCCGGGCCAGTTCGCAGAGCATGGAAGCACAGACCACGCTGGACCCGCAGCCTTCGCTGAAGAAAGTGATTTCAGCAATGCGCCTGCTTTTAAGCTTCAGGTAGATGCTTATGCTGTTTCCGCAGGATCCGGCTGCACAGGCCATGGCCTGGCAGTCCTCCATCCTGCCCATAAACGGAGGGTTTTTCCAGCGCTCAACCACCTCCGGGCCGAAATCTCTTTGGATTTGGGCATCTATCCTGGCCTGCAGTTCATCAAAGGCCTGCTTCTGAGTCTGGTTCATCTTAAGGCTCCTGTCTAAAGTCCGTTTATCATTTTTTCAGTCTTTTCTCCAGTTCCGGATCAAGAGGGATGACAAGAGTCTCGAGGATCCTGTCCACTTTCACCTGACCCGGGGATGCACCTTTAACCGGACGTACATCGCGCACCAGGGCGCACATGACCCGGCCTTTCTGCTCCTTTTTCTGATAACTGGCCAGAGCAGCAAGGCAGGCGGCCTCGTGCATGGACTTTTCCGGAACCTGGTCTTCTTTGCCTTGCCTCTTAAGAATGGTATGCGCGCCGGGTCCGTCCTGGACATGAAACCACAGGTCAGATGAAGAAGCATGATCGCGCAGCAGGTCCCCTGCCGTCCGGCTGTTTTTGGCCCGGAGAATTATATGTCCGTCACTGGAGCGAAATATATGGGCTCTGCGGCTCAGAATCGTTCCCGAAGATATCTTTTCGCTTTTGCGGCCTGCTGGATACCGTTCAGGCACAACTTTCTTAACTTTTTCCCCGCCGGAAAAACCTGCAAGCAGATCCTTTTCCCTCTGCGAGATTATTTTCAGCCCGCGCTTGCCTTTGGCTGCACTGCGGAAAAGCTTCTCCATATTTTCCAGAATGCTCAGCTTGCCGTCCAGCTCAACAATGTGCTCTGTCCCGGTGTGATCAACAATTGTAAGCCTTTGTGTCTTTTCATCCGCTTTCAGTCTGTACAGGTTGGCCTGAATCAGCCGCCCTTTTTCTCCACAGAGGACCATGTTCTTAAGCCTGCTTCTGTCCTCCTGAATCCGGCGCAGCTGCTTATCCAGCCTCGTGCTTCTTTTTTTGTCCAACTTATTTTGAAGAGCTTCCAATGAGGCGGGCAAAAACGCATCTAGTCTTGACCTCCCGAAGCTCTCACATGCTTCCAGGGCTGAGCCGAAACCCTGACAAAAAAAATCACCTGAAGGCTTGAAGCAGCTGAGCATTGAATTATCCCGCTTATCCCGGCAGATAAAAAAACCTTCTGCATGTCCCAGACTCAGTTGTGCAAGCAGTTTTCCGGCCTTTTCGGGCGATCTGGCACTGAGTTCCTTTCTTAAAGGCGGTGAGATATGAGGATGGGTCTTCCAGATTTCATCATGGAACTTCACTTGCTCCAGCTTCGGCCAGACAATTTCTCCATCAAAATCCGGATCCAATCCCTGGACGAGCCCTGGTCCGCGGAGCAGATCAAGGATCAGCCACTGACCGGGCTGACCGGACAATGCAAAAGCCATGCGCCTGTTAACCCACTGGCTCCTGGTCTCAAGAATGCGTCTGTTTTTTAAATGTTTGCGCAGCCACATAACCTTTGACGCCGGCTGCTCGGTATTTGGAGGTTTAACTGAAGACAGATAGAAGAAGCCCTGCCTGCGGGAGCAGGCCAGAATTAAATTGCCGGCCCGGCCCAGATCCAGGGTATACAGATCCGGGCCGGGCATGTAGACTTTTTGAATCCTCTGGCATTTGATTCTGCTGAAAAGTTCGTCCGCGGCAAAGCGGAAAAAATTGGCCTCCATAGAAAATCAGCGCCAATGACTGCTGCGCCTTCAAGGGCAGGTAAACTGACATCAACCTCCGTGCAGGGCTTCCTGCTGTTCCTGCCTGCTTTTGCACTTTATGCACAAGGTGGTCACAGGCCTGGCATTGAGCCTGGGCTTGGAGATATCTTCGCCGCAATCCTCGCAGATCCCGTAAGTACCCGCATCAATGCGCTCCAGAGCTTCATCGATCTTGCGGATAAGCTTGCGGTCCCGGTCTCTCAGACGCAGGATAAAAGCACGGTCAGATTCAGCCGAAGCCCTGTCTGCCGGATCGGCATACATCTCGCGTTCCTCAGTCATATCTTCCAGCGTATCTTCGCCCTGTTCCAGTATTTCCTGACGCGTCTTTTTAAGCAGCTCTCTAAATGCCTCAATATCAGCCTGATTCATATATTGGCCTCCGTGCGAAAATTTTAAAAATTTATATATATACCATGGTTCAGGAGTTGTAAAGATTAGGCTGTTTGTTTTTATTGTCCTGCCAGCAGAAATTGTTTATTTTTCAACCCGTATCCGACTCTGAATTTGAATGAGAATCTGCATGCATATCACCCAGGAACTTATCCTGAACGCCGTAATCAAAGAGGCCGCAAAAAATTTTGACGCTCCGGTGTTAGACCAGGTCATTGGAGCGCAAATGGTTGGAGTAAAGACGATTCATTCAGCCGGAATCTGCTCACTGGTTCCAGCCGGGACATATCCTTTTTTTTCTGATCGCCTCTATAACCAGAAGAGCCTTCATGACCTGGCCCAGGGGCTTAAAAGACAGGGAACGCTGGAAGCTTCCCTGGCCCTGGCCGGAATTAATGCTTCGCTCAACCGCGAAGTCCCGGGTCCGGACATCAAGGCTCAGGAGTTGATTATGGAACTGGGCCGGGGCAGGAACGTGGCTGTTATCGGCCATTTTCCCTTTGTGCGCAAAATCAGGAATCACTTCACAAACTTCTGGGTACTGGAAAAGATACCCAGAACCTTTGATCTGCCGGAAGAACTTATGCCTGATGTCCTTCCCCGTGCCGACCTGGCAGCCATAACCGCAACCACACTGCTCAACGGCACCCTGGCCGGCATACTCAACCTGTGCTCCCGGCAGTGCATAAAGATAATCATGGGTCCGAGCACCCCCCTGGCTTCCTGTTTATTCAAAATGGGCGCAGATTATCTGGCTGGAGCCGGAATAATCGATTATGAAAAGGTCTTTGCCGGGATCAGAAAAAACCTTTGCTTCCGCCGGCTGGAAGGCGTGCAGAACTTTATTGCGCATGCACAACCTGCTGGAAAAGAAAGATAAATAAATTCACAGCCTTCAAAAATGTACTTGACACCTGCCAATCTCTGTTCTAAAAAATTTATTCGCATCTTGCGGGAGTAACTCAGTGGTAGAGTGCAACCTTGCCAAGGTTGAAGTCGCGGGTTCAAATCCCGTCTCCCGCTCCAGAATCCGGCGGCATAGCCAAGTGGTAAGGCAGCGGT
>SLDX01000043.1 GCA_007125075.1 Desulfonatronospira sp. | reverse complement strand
TGAACGGGACATGGACCGTGAAATGGAAATGGACCGCGACACCGATCAGAGAATTCAGGACCTGGAAAGAAGAGTACAGGAACTGGAAAGAGAACTTGATATGGAAGAAGATAACGACAACGGATGGTTTAACTAGCAGCACGTGCGATCCCTTGTATTGCGAGAAAACCTTAAAACGGCCGGGCTCTTCCCTTTGGAAGGGCCACGGCCTTTTTTCCTTCAGCAGACGGAATAGAGCCTGCTTTATCCGGCAGACACAAGTATCTGTTGGAATACTGCCTGGAAAACCTTAAAGGAGAATAATTATGCTGGCAAATATCGGAAAGAAATTTTTAAGTATTGTTTTTGCGCTTATGCTCGTTCTGGGCATGGGTCTGCCCCTGAACGCCGCGGGTACGGCTGAAGATCCCGAAGGAGAAGCTCAACGCGATGTTGGGGAGCAGCCTGCATATGGCCAAGATGTGGATGAACAGCCCGAAGAAGAGCATGAAGAGAATGCGAATTACAGGTATGCGCCTCAGGGATATGAAGAGCCTGAAGAAAACAATGAATATGATGAAAATGATGAATATCAGCAGTGATCATGCTGCGAACAACATTTAAGAATGTGTCTGAAGGGTCTGGAATCCAAATCCGGCATGCATATGCGTAAACAGAACTGTGCGCAACCGGGTCATGTGATTTTTTCCGTATGTCCCATGGGCTGAAGATGCGGCTCTTAAGTCTGCCTGCAGAGTGCGAGCTCATCCTTTACACATGTCGTTTCAACCTTACAGAATAAGTTTTCAGCCCTTACAAATGACAATGTTTAATAAAGGAGGAATTTCATGATCCGTTTCCTGTGTTTTGCCGCCTGCTCAGGCTTCCTGCTTGCGGCGGCCCTTTGGGCGGTGGCTTCAGAGACTGCTGAGGATCCCTACAGGGAGTATAAAGAGTATTTTACTCCGATTACCGAGAAATACGTGGACAATCCCGAAAATCCGGTGACGCCGGAAAAGGTCGAGCTGGGCTGGATGCTCTACCATGAACCCAGGCTCTCCAAAAGCGGGATGTTCAGCTGCAACACCTGCCACAATCCCGCCACCTGGGGCATGAGCAAGCTGCCAGTAGACATCGGCCACAAATGGAGAAGGACGCCGGTCAATTCCGGGACGGTCTTCAATGCGGCCTATTACAAGGCCCAGAACTGGGACGGCCGGGCGGCTGATCTTGAGGAACAGGCCAAAGGACCTATTCTGGACAAAAATGAAATGGCCATGCCCAGCGAAGAATTCGCGGTTGAGCGCATAGCCTCCATGCCTGAATATGTTCGCCGTTTCAAGGTTTCCTTCCCTGATGAGCAGGAACCTCTCACCTTTGAAAACATCGCCAACGCCATAGGCGCATTTGAGCGCACCCTGCTCACTCCCGGCCGCTGGGACCGTTTTCTGCTGGGAGATAATGACGCCCTGAACGATAAGGAAAAGGCGGGAATGAAGACCTTTGTGGACACCGGATGTGCCGGATGCCATGACGGCGTGGTTCTGGGCGGTGATTTTGAGAAGCTGGGGGTGGCTCTGCCCTATGAGTCAGAAAGCCCGAGCAGGGGACGCTATGATGTAACCGGCAATGAAGCGGATAAAGACGTTTTCAAGATGCACACCCTGCGCAACATCGAGCACACCTATCCCTATTTCCCGGACGGGGCTGTCTGGGAGCTGGATGAAGCGGTGAGGATCATGGGCGAGATCCAGCTGGGATTCGAGCTTACAGATTCTGAAACCGAAGAAATTGTCACGTTTCTCAAGGCCCTGACCGGTGAAATTCCTGAGCATGCCCTGAAGCTTCCTGTGCTCCCGGCCTCCACCAGGGACACCCCGCGGCCTGATCCCAACTAGAAAAGAAAAGACAGAAAACCAGCCGCACGTGCGGCTGGTTTCAACACCCTTCATCAGTGACGGTTTCATTGAATTTTCGCAGTTTCCCTGGTTCATGAACGCGCCTCTCCTGAAGGCTCACCTTACTTCATCTCGCTTCTGGCACGTTCTTCATCCTTCTTTTACAAAAGATCCCGGGCAAACCCAGGTTCTGGTGCCTGAAAAGGGCTATTGAGCGCCTGAAAAATAACCGGCGCTGATGCCGCGGCTCTGGGGTCTAGTTTCAAAGCGGTCAGCACTCTCAGGTGGTGTTTGCAGTGTTAGTGGCCCTGAATCCGGACCTTTTGATCCTTGGCGACTACTCCATGGGCCTGGATGCTGGATACCGAACACTCAAGGCCGACAAAAAAATTGATTTTGCTGGTCGTTCTCCTGGCCGGCTTTTTGGATTTGCTGACAGTTGGTTTCATCAGGGATGAGCATTAATTATTTTTTCATGCTGATTCTAAGTAAGCCGCCGGATATCTTTCACGGACCGGCTTGCAGCCAGTTCACGCACATGAGGCCGGGAACGCGATGAAATTCATTTGTATTGGCGCTCACCAGGGTGAAGTTTTCGGCAAGGGCCTGGGCCGCCAGAAGCATGTCGTTGGGTCCGATGGGGGTTCCAATAAGCTCCAGATGCAGCCGCAGCCGGGCGTAATGCTCATCAACCGGCGCCTCGAGAGACAGCACATCCATTGCCGCGAGAATGGCCTCAACTTGGGCGGACAGCCGTGGCGATTGCCGTTTGGCGGCCCCGAATCGCAGTTCACAGGCCACGATGACGGATGTGCAGACGGCCTGCTCGCCATGCTCACGGATGCGCTGAGCCACAACGCCCTGGGGATGACGGACGAGATCCGAAAGGATGTTTGTGTCCAGGAAAAAACGATGCTTTGGCTTCATATCTTCACATCGTCCAGGGGAGGCAGCCCGTAGTCAATATCCGGGAAATCCTCCTCAATGTCGGACAACGTGGCCAGCGTGGCCAGCAACCCTTTTTTCCTTACCGGTTCGATGACTAGACGATCATCCTCGCGCCGGATGATGGCCGTATCGGCATCCAGTTCGAACTCCCTGGGAATGCGAATGGCCTGGTTGCGGCCATTACGAAACAAACGAACATGACGCTTCATTTCCATGAATCTGCCTCCTTTTGACGTCGGCATATGCTTAAACATATGCCGATGGGGTCAGGTTGTCAAGAACGAGTGATCAAATGATGCAGTATGGCGAATCTGATCAATACCCTCATCCAAAAAAATGATTTTGAAAGTAATTATTAAAAATGCTTGACAGCCTGAATTGCCGCGGATGGATAAATTAACCGGACGCATGATAATTTTACAGTCCTTCGCAGGATCACCTGGCAAAAAGATACAATCTTGACCGCTGAAGGATGATCATGCTCTTTATTCCTCGCGCCTTATTGGTTCTTTAAACCAGCTGATTGAATGCTCGGACCAGCAGATCAATATCAACACTGTGACTTTGACCAGGATCTGTTATTGCAGCCCGAATTTAACCCCTGCCGCTCTTGTCCTGAACAGCAAACTTGACCATGACCACCTTCATGACTATAGTTATAAAAATAGTCATCAATAATTTACACTTTCAAACAGGATAATACCCATGCAAACAATAAAAGCATCGGAATTCAAGGCCAAGTGTCTGGCGTTGATGGACAAGGTTGCCAGTTCAGGTCAACCTCTGGTGATCACCAAAAACGGAAAGCCCGTTGCGGAGATTCGTCCCTATTCAGGAAAACGTGTGGAGAGCCCTTTCGGCTTGCACCCAAACCTTAGAATCACCGGTGACATTATCACTCCGGTCGCAGAAAAGGATTGGGAGGTGCTTGAATGATCGTTTTGGATACTCACACCCTGCTTTGGATGGACGGAGATGACCAGTCCCTGGGAAAGAAGTCCAGATCCATAATAGATCAAGCCTGGAAAAAAGATGTGGTCACCGTGAATGCCATCAGTTTCTGGGAAGCGTCTATGCTGGCGCAACGGAGAAGGGTTGAGCTGCCCACCAGTGTCGAAGCCTGGCGCTGGGATTTGCTGTACGCCGGAATTCGGGAAATACCACTGGATGGCCGCATTGCGCTTCTGGCATCTTCTCTGGACTCGGAACATCGCGACCCTGTGGATCGTTTCATAATAGCCACAGCCTTGCATCATGAAGCTCTGCTGATAACAGCGGACAAGGTGCTTCTTGATTGGGGGCCAGATCTGAAAAGGCATGATGCCAGAATCTGATATCGACCCTTTTCACCTCACACGCATCCGGAGTTCTTCCCCGGGGTACCGGCAGGAACACAACCTGCAGCCTCAGCCGGATGTGCATGAAAAAAAGCATGCTTTTCTTGACATCGTCTCGGCAGTCATCATCTTTTGTTAAACAGTAGGTTTTAGATTCAATGTTTCTTTTGCCACAAAATCAAAAACAGGAGGTAAACAAGATGTCAGTGCCCCCAAAAGTATCCGACAAGCTAAAAGATCTGCTGAACGAAGCCATTGCCCGTGAGCTCTCGGTCTCGATCTCATACATGTGGCAGCATGTAATGATGACCGGCATCAAAGGTCATGCGGTGAAGGGTGAAATCAAAAAGATTTCCATTGCTGAGATGAAGCATGCTGAGGAGATTGCTGAAAGGCTTGCTTATCTTGGTGGCAAGCCCACTACCAAGGCTACGGAAGTTCGCGTCGGCGAAAGCCTCAAGGAAATGCTTCAGATCAATACCGGTCAGGAAACTGAAGCAATAGAGCTTTACCGTAAGATCATCGCCACAGCAGAAGAAGAAGGTGATATTGTCACCGCGGATATGTTTCACAGCATAATCGCCCAGGAAGAAGAACATCACGATACATTCACCAGTCTGCTAGAGGACCTTTAAGCTGGGCCGGCAATAAGTCCTTCTTCAGCTCCATGGTCAGAGTTAAGGCTGCAGAGAGCATTAAAATCAAACTGTTGTCTGTGTGGAGCAATACGTGAGATTTAATCTCATGGCTTTTCGCAGATATATCCTTTAAGACTGCCGAATGTTTTTATGCGCCAACTTCTGATTCAGGAAGTCTTATATGCAGAATGGCTGTGGCTTAGGGGGATACAGGAGAGAAGCACCAGACCCCGGAGGGTAAGAGGCTTCTCTCCTTTTCTTTTTCAGGAATATCTGGATATTTTTGGCTCTTCCGGTTTAAGCGTACATAGCCGAGAAAAGGCTTTAATCCATGAATTTCGCCAGTTCCCCTCCGGCCCGTAGGCGGCTCAGATGTAAGATATTTTAACTCTCGCCCGCTCCACAAGTCGCTTGAGCCACAAAGCTCTCAGAGAAGAGATGTCATTTTTTCATTTCTGCAAGTTGCAGTAATGAAAAAGGATTTCCGCCCCAGGCGGGGAGCAAACTGCTCATTGCCACCGGCTCGGTGGATATGAACATTAAACCTCTTACTCCTGCCTTGCTCCGCGTCTCAAGGCCTGCTTCCCTCCGGGGCGTAGGCCCTATGGGCCGGCCTCCAGCTCGTAGAGCTTACGCCTCGGAGAGAGGCAGGCCGGGCGTGAGATATTCTTTTCTTTTCGAGGAAGTATGCTTCAACCGGATGATCCATATTTTTTCAAATTTTGTTAACCGGAAACAGGCAGGATTTAATAAGCACGCTTCAGTGCTGATACGTTTTTTAAAAAAAATTGTACTGACTTAAAAAATTATTGACAGTAAAAGATAAGACTTTATTAAACAATAATCGTTACTAGTATATTTTTTAACCTGCTTCTTAGCGAAGCTGAACATGAAAGGAGAATAGATATGTCGTTGGATTCCGCGAAAAAATTCTGTCAGAAGGTCCAGGCTGATGAGAACTTTGCCAAAATGCTGGCGGATTACCCGGAAGTGGAGGATTTCTGCAATTCAGATCTGGGCAGGAGTCAAGGTTTTGATTTTACCAAAGAAGAATTGGAAGCGGCCAAGAACGAATTGACGCAGGAAGAAATTGACAACCTGCATTGCCATACCGAAGCCTGCAACTGGCTCGGCGGCTGATTCCACGGGTTGCAGTTGTCTGCATTAAACCTTTTTTTAATGATGAAATCTGAATTGTCCCTTGTTTCTCAGTTCACTTGAAAACACCTTAAAAAAGTGGCGGCAGGGTCTTTCTCTGAATTACTCTGCCGTCATTAATATTATTGGATTTAACTTAATCAGGAAGCTGTAAGAGATTTCCTCCTACCACTCGCTCCAGGGGCAGTTTTTTGAAACTCTTATGGTCTGGCTATAAAAAGCATTCCAGCTCGGAACAGACCTTGGGCATGGCGAAAATGACCAGATGGTCTCTGGGCTGAAAAACCGTTTCCCCGTTTGGAATTATCACTTCGCTGTCCCTGACGATGGCTCCTACAATCAGCCCCCGGGGCAGGTTCGCCTCAGCGATTTTTCTGCCCACAACTCCAGACGACTCCAGCAGGACCAGCTCTTCTGCTTCGGCAACTTCATCCTTCAGAAGAGAAAGAGAGATTACCTCTTCTTTATGAGTATAGCGCAGGATCTGGGCCGCAGTGATCTGGTGCGGGTTTACGATCTGGGTGATCCCCACGGTATCATAGATATGCTTATACATGATCCTGGTCACCTCGGAGATTATTATTTTGACCCCCAGACGCTGGCCCATTACTGAGGCTACAACATTGGTGCAGTCGTCTCCGGTTACAGCCACCAGAATGTCTGCTTCAGCTATTTCCTCCTCGTTGAAATAAGAGATTTCAGTTTCATCTCCCTGGACCACGGTGGTTTTGCTCAGATTTCGATACAGCATCTCGCAGCGTTCTTCGCTCTTTTCGATGATCTTGGTAATAAAAGATGCTTTCCGGTTTGATTCCAAAATAGTGGCCAGGTTATAGCCGATCATGCCGCCGCCCAGAATGATCACCCGGCTCACACGGGTTTTTTCGCGGTGCAGAAGCCAGCTGGCCTCGGCCATGACCGAGGATCGACCTGTCAGATAGACCTTGTCTCCGGCTCTGATCTTATCCTTTCCTCCTGGAAGAAAAAATTCTCCGTCCGGCCGCCTGATGCCGACTACGATGCAGCCTTTGGGCAAAGGCAGATCTTCAATGCTCCGGCCGGCAATCTGAGCTTTTTCAGTTACGTAAACTCCGACCATCATGGCCAGGCCCTTGGCAAAGTACTCGATTTCAACAGCGCCGGGAAACTGGATCATTTTGGCGATTTCCTGTGCCACCGCCTTTTCCGGGCTGATTATCGTGTCAACGCCCACCTGTTCACGGGTAAGACCGCTGGCGTCCATGTCGATATCTCCGGCTGATTCCGGATCGCGTACCCGGGCCACGGTATAACGGACTCCCATGGTTTTGGCGATCATACAGGCGATGATGTTCACCTCGTCGGATTCAGTGGCTGCAATGAGCATATGCGCTGACTTGATTTTGGCTTTGTGCAGCACGTCCAGGTTGGCTCCGCTGCCTTTGATGACCTGGAAGTCCAGTTCCTCGCTCAGTCTCTCCACCTTTTGCGCATCCTTGTCCAAAAGAACCACGTCGTGGCCCCTGGCGTGAAGATTTTTGGCCAGCTCCTGTCCTACGTCTCCTCCGCCCACAATTACGATATGCATATGCGGATCCCCTGCTTCTTTAATTATTTTTGGTTAATACAAATCATGTTTTTTAGTGTTATTACCTTCCTGCCCGGCGGGCCAGTCTGTCCGCAATGCCCGGAGCCCAGCGGAACAGATAAACTCCGGCAATAGCTGTAACCACAATGTAGATGCCCAGAAAGGCCCGCAGAACCGGTTCGGCCATGGCAGCGATGACCACTGAGAATTCTCCTCTCTGGAGCAGGGAAAAAGCGGTCCGGATTGAACCCTTGAAGGAAAGGCCGTACATCCTGCCCCCCCAGAAGCCCACGATCAGTTTGCCCGCCAGGGCCCAGATGAGAAGGATTCCCAGGGCTGGCAGGGAAATGATGCCTGTGCCCAGAGTAATCGTCGTGCCGAACCAGAAAAAGAAAAAGGGCAGAGTGAGATCCTTGACCGGCATAATAATTCTGCTGAATTCCCTGGATGTGCCTGTTTCGGAAAGCATTACCCCGGCCAGAAACGCTCCAAGGAGCTTGGAGAGATCCATGGCTTCGGCGATGCCGGCGAAGATAAGGCCTACGGCCATGGCAAACAGGGGCATGAAGTCCCTGGACATGTACCTTCCGGCAAACAGGTCCAGCTTGCGGAAGCCATAAAGTGCCAGGAGTATGGAAACCACAGTCAGCAGAACAACCTTGAGAAAAATGATGAGAATGGCTTCAGCGGTGACCGCTCCGAGAAGAATAAGCCCGGCCAGAAAGGAAACCATAACCGGTGCGGCAAGGTCTTCAAAAACAAGCAGGGCCAGTTTGAATTCTCCTTCAGGACTCTTGAGCCTTTTGGAATCTTCAAGCATCTTGACCGTAATGGAGGAACTTGTGGCATAAGCCACCCCGCCGATGATCAGGGCCGCAAGCAGATCAAAGCCCAAAAGATAAGCCAGGGCGAAGGTGACGCCGAAATTGAGCCCTATATCCATGAATCCGACGCTCCAGACCCGGCGTGAAATGTTTACCAGGCGAGCCAGGGGAAAGTGCAGTCCGAGCAGGAAAAAAAGAAGAAGAATCCCAAGGCGGGCAATTTCATCAATTATGCGCAGATCAGGTGCGGTGAGCAGGCCGGACAGGGCCAGGCCCAGAAAAACATAGGCCAGCAGCGACGGAAGCTTGAGCCGCTGGAACAGGTAGCTGACCAGGAAAAAAGAAAGAAGCGCGATCCCGCCAAGGAGAAACAGGTGTTCAGTATGATCCATTCCGGATATCCATGATAATGTGAAAGTGGCGATGTATTTCTGCTAAGCTGTTCTTCAGAGAAAGCTCCACCGGCCTGCAGGTTGTCTGTTTATCAAATCATGCTGCACAGTCAAAGGAAATGGTCATCCCTGGAAACCAGAGTTCCGGATCTATACATAAAATAATCAGAAAATCCCTGCTCTTCATGTCCTTTTCCGGGAATATCACAGCTTCTAGTGGCCTGCGTCCCTTGCCTCAAGCCAGGATGCTGGATACTGCTTTTCAGGCGTACGCTCTGATCCGGGAGACTCTGCTGTGGCCGGCATAAGCATGTTCAAAATCATTTCCGCTGCTCTGTTAAATAAATCTCTTTAAGCTCCATGGCCACCCCGAAGATGCCTCCCCGTGGCAATGCTTTTGAATGCAGCGATGCTGGAGGAAGTCATGAACAGGTTTTTTTTCTGCTTCACAACCAGGAAGTTGCCCGAGACCGCCGCAGCTAGAAAGCGGACGTCTGCCAGGGCTTCTTTCAGCCGGTACAGATGAAACTGGGTAAAGGTGGCATAGAGCAAAGCGCCCAGAGTGGGCCAGAACAGGAATTCCAGGAGATTCGTCCTTTCCGGGGCAGTAATACCTGTCAGCACTCCAAAACCGATGGCTGCCGCGAATAGAATGACCTGATATTTCTCCAGATCCTGAAGAGTAAAAGAAAGCAGTTTCATAAGCCTGGAAAGGCGGTGTCATTGTTTCTTGAACTTGAATGGTTCAGAATAAAGGGCGCCTGATAGAAAATCAATCCTGCTGCTCAGGCAGTACATTTTCTGCTCAAAAACGTTTCTGCACCAGTCTTTCAGAAATCACCCTCATCCGACACGCCGGATTGAAAATAAAAATTTTTCAGGTGCATGATTTTGACTTCCCCGGCCGCAATAAGCAGCCGTTTGAAAAATTGCCTTTTGCCTTAGAAATAACTTGCTTTAAGGCCTTCCCTGGGCCGGGCTTCGGAGAAGCCCGCCCTGCCGGGCAGACCGGACATTCGGCACTAAAAAACAGCAGCATGTCAGAGTTCCAGGGCAAAGCTTATGGCCCGGCTAACCTGGTCCATCTTTTCCGGGGGCAGTGATGTGATGAGCGAGCCGATTCTTTTTTTGGACACTGTTTGCATGTGATCAAGGTTAATCGCGCAGTCTCGTGGCATTCCATCGGATTTGAAGAGAAAAACCTCCGAAGGTATATCCCGGACTGTTGTTGTAATCGGGGCTATGGTAACCTCACGCAGATACTGCAGCACTGAATTTCGGGTAAGAATCAGGACAGGACGTTTTTTGTCCGGGTTTTGAAATTTGTACCAGCGTATTTCACCACGCTGCATCATTCGACCCAGACCTGTTCTTCTTCCCAGGCAGCAAATTCATCAGGGGCCACAGGATGTTTTTTATAGCCCTGTATCTGCTTTTGCTCCAACTGGTCAATGCGATGGCGATCAAGTGCCTCGCGCAAGGCTTTGCGCGTAAAGGCGGACCTGCTTGTCCCAAGCTTCCGGGACAGTTGATCCACAGCCTGGATCAATTCCTCATCAAGGGTCATCTGGACTGCTTTCATGGCATACCTCATATGGATATGGATAATTATGTATATAATAATCCACATAACAATATGAGTCAATCTTGCAGACGCGCCGTGATGTCTTCATGTCTGGGGTTTCATGCCTTGCGGCAAAGTTTGTCCTTTAACTCAAAAAAGACGCGGTGAAATGACGAATTGAGGCTGCTGAGCAGGCATTCTGGAATCCTTTGTGCCCATTCCGGATTGGCGGATTCACGAAGCGGAGTTCTGGATGGACGCAGATTTTTTGTTAAAAGGTACTTTGTTTCCGGTATGTGGGATAAGCTGGAAGTGTTGCTCCTCAGTTTTCATCTGCAGTATCTGCCCATAAATTCCCGGGTTACGGCTCTCAGCCGATCATCCAGAATCCTGTAAACCTGGAGCTGAACCTCTTCAGGCACGCCTTTGTAGTAAGCCTGGGCAATCCCTCCGGTAATGCAGGCCAGGGTATCGCTGTCCCCGCCAAGGGATACGGCCGTTCTCAGAGCATCCACAAATCCGCTGGAATCAATAAAAGCCCGCACAGCCTGAGGGACAGTCTCCTGTGATGACTCGTTGAACTGATACGCGGGCCGGATCTCATCAACATGTCTGCTCAGGTCGTAGCCGAACTCATTTTCAATGTATGCCTTGATTTCATCCCTGGTCCTGCCCTGCCTGGCCTTAAATATTGCCGCTGCTGCAGCCTGTCCGCCCTTGACCCCTTCCGGATGGTTGTGAGTGATCTCTGTAAATTCCCTGGCTTTCTCAAGCACAGTGTCCAGGTCATCCCAGGCGAAACCCACCGGGCTTATGCGCATGGCCGCGCCATTGCCCCAGCTGTTGTAAGAACCGGATTCGGGGTTTTCCGCCCATTGCCTGAATCTGCCGCCATATCCAGCGTCCGGATACCATTTATAATACCGTCTCATATTCTCGTCGTATGGCCTGCCTGTCATGATGGAATCAGCCAGGGCCACGGTCAGGACCGTATCGTCGGTAAAGTAGCTGCTCTGAGTGAATAGAACAAAATCCTTGGTTTTAATGTTGTTCCATTCGTAAACTGAACCGACAATATCTCCGGCAATGGCTCCGATCATTTATCTTCTCCACAAGCTTTTAGATTAGTCTTGTATCCCCTGCGGCACTCAACTTGTGTTCTTTTGAATTTAATTCCTGACGGCAAATCATCTGTTCCATGCAATCGCAGATCATGCACTGCGTGTGGATGAGGCTGGAGGTTAATGTGAATTCGGAGTCAAAAAGCTGGTTTACCATCTGGATCAGGCTGATAGAACTGGAACATTGACCCTTCCGGCTGCTTTGATCAGTTTGTTGTCCAGGGTGGCTAATGGAAGGCCTTTCTTCATCGCAAGATTCAGGTATGAGGCATCATAGCTGGACAGATCATTTTCCCTGCCCAGTGCAAGAAGATCCTTCATTATCTCTGGACGTTCATGCTCAACAGTTATCGGAAGTTGAGACAGCAAGGTCAAAAATCTGATACTGTCCGATTCACTGAGCCGTCTCTGGCGTTCTGCTGCCAGCAAAACATTTGCGACTTCAAGAGGCCAGACAGATGGAACCACTGCAGCTTCTTCGATAAGCCTGTCCAGAATCTTGTCCGCGTAATTGTTTGTCTCATCTTTGAAGCACCAGGACATGACCACGGAATTATCAACCACGAAATGATCGGCCGCCAATTAACGCCTCCCCTGTTCCATCATTTCGCGCAGCGTTGTTTCCCCAAGAGGGTGACGGTCCCGGAATTTCCGAAGCTCACGGACAACTGACCGGATATCTGCTGTCCTCTGCGGGTCGGGAGGCTGCAGCACAGCTACCGGAACTCCATGTTTGGTTATCGTTATGCGTTCACCCTTTAGAACACGTTCCAGCAGCCTGGGAAGATGAGTTTTGGCTTCATAAGCGCCTATTGTGCGCATGAAATTACTCCTTTAGACTGGTCTTAAACTAGTTTAAGAAGAATGAATCAAACCGTCAACAGCATTACATTGATAAAGTGTTCATTTTACAGCTTCCGGATGTTTGATTTCTGAACTGTTTTTACAACTGCTTCCTGAATACCAGACACACCCATCCATCCTGATTATTCTTTTCCACCGGCTCCAACCCCATGGAGCTGAAAAATTCTTCCATGACAAGGCTCTGATCGGCACCGAATCCTGATATTACAGCCCTGCCCCTTTTTCTTAAATGCAGGGATATCTTTTGTCCTGTGTTGAGTATTAGAGAGGGGAATGTGTTAAAGAATACGAGATCAAAGCTGTCGCAAACCTTTTCCCAGGAGCCCTGCACAACCTCAAATCTGTCGTCCAGAGAATTGATTTTTCTATTTTTTTCAGCGCAGAGCATTGCCTGATGATCGATGTCCACGCCAACGGCTCTAGCGGCTCCGAACCTCAGGGCGGCAATTGCCAGAAGGCCTGTACCGCACCCGAAATCCAGTACAGAGGACTGATTAAATTTATTCCAGTAATTTGCCATTCTTGACAGGGCCTTCAGGCACATTCCTGTTGTAGGATGTATTCCCGTGCCAAAGGCCTGGCCGGAGGCAAGCAGTACAGTGTGATCATCGGTTTTCTGCTGCACAGAAGGATCAAATAAGCGCACAGTAAGACCGGGAACAGGTTGGTACGGCTCCACAATCTCCCTGTACGGAGGCTCGCAACGGGATGGATTTCTAACCTGAAATTCAAAATGTTCCCCGGGCACAAGAGCTTTTTCCAGCTTCCTGACCCGCCAGGAAATGATTGATAGATCCTGATCAAGTCTGGTGCATTCAGAATGGATGATCAGCCTGGACCTGTCCTTTTCCTGTTTGAATACAGGCTGAAAAGATTTGAGAATATTATGCAGCTTTGCAATAGGGTCTGCTGGTCCTGAAATGGAAATTTCCATGTCCACGAATTGCGCTCCATCCCTGTTTGCTGTTCAATAAACCTGAAGCTAAGCATTTCCAACGCAAATCAAACAGATTTATTTCAGCTTTCTCATGACCGGAGCAGTTTCTTCACCGGGACCGAAGTAATCAACATAATCTTAATTATATTTCAGGATCGTTTGAATTAGTCATTTCAGTTGTTTTTAATTTAAATGGTTGTCTCTATTTTATAGATGCAATCATTTTTTTGTGTTAGAGGCTTGATATTATCCATAACCTTTAAAAAAAATTAGAAGGAGAAGAAAGAGATTGACCAGACAGCACACCTCGGAAAACTTGGATTTTGGAAAAATTGGTGCTCAAAACAGAGCTGGCAGGGATCTCACTGCCGTTAAAGTAGAAACTCCCCATGCGCTGGGACATAGCGATAAAAAGGCCTTGCTCAAAGCCCTTCGCAGCCCTGAAGCGTCCCCTCAGCTGATTAGTCGGGGCCTGGAGGATAAAGACTGGCACATCCGCAGGGTGGCCATTTTGAACCCCAATGCAACTGTTTCTCAGATCGAAGAAGTTTTGCGTGATAGGCATCCTGAGGTGCGCAAGGCTGCAATCAAGAGCGAAAAATGCAGCTTTGATCTGATAAATCTGGCCCTTAGTGATAATGATTCCGAAGTGCGCAGGTCAGCCCTTGAACATCCCCGGACTAAGGTCGAAAACATCGGCTGGGCCTTAGTGGTTGCATGGGCAGGGTCATGTCCCCCATGGGGAGAAAGCATTTAAGCGTCTGCAAAGAAAAGAAAATCGCCCTTGTTGACTGCGTGCGCGTCCCGGGCAGGCAGTTTTTTGTGAACAGGGGCAAAAGGCCTTGATGCCCCTTCAAGCTCGCGGACAAGGTCGCTGATCTTCCTGGAAACCGCCTGTTCCTGCACCAGGGGAGTATTTACCACCACGCGAATTTCGCCGTACTGCACCTCTGTCCTGACTTGGGGAAAGGCAGTCAGCATGTGGAACTCGCGTTGGAGGTGCTGTTGCAGGATGAAAGGTTATTGAAGGTCAGAAAACAGAAGATGAGCCACTGCTGGCCACAGCCTTTGTCCAGCTGACATGGGTTCACTTCCTCCTGAAAGAAATATCCGGTTGCGCCTTTTGCAGGAAGATCCCGGGCTGACTGAAAAGACATGGCCGCTTTTTACTGAAATCGTGTGCCGCATAAAATCGGGAAAAAAATTGACAACCTGCCGCTATTTGCTATATATGTATAGCAGGAGGATTTAAAATGTTAGCCATCAGACTGCCTGAAGAAATAGAAAAAAGACTGGGTGATCTGGCTGAAAAAACCGGAAGAACAAAATCATTTTATGTCCGGGAAGCAATCATGGAGCACCTGGAAGATCTGGAAGATTACTACCTTGCGGTGCACAGGCTTGAGAATCCCCCCGAAAGGGTCTGGTCGTTAGAGGAACTGGAGCAGGGAATTGATCTGGAGAGTTGAATTTGACGATCGGGCCAGAAAAGAGCTGCGCAGGCTTGATCGGCAGGCGCAGACCAATATCCTTCGTTACCTGCGGGACCGGATCGCTGCACATGAAGATCCCCGCCGATTTGGAGATCCTCTTCGAAAAAATTTGTCAGGATTCTGGAAATATCGCATAGGACCCTATCGGATTATCTGCGACATTCAGGAACGTGTGGTTACGGTCCGGGTTGTACGCATCGGTCATCGCAAAAATGTCTATGACTGACCCGTCTGAAATAAGAGCCTAAGAGTAATTTCATTTTAAGTCAAGCGCGAAGTGTGTAATTTAGGGTCTTTTGTCTTTTCTGGATACCGCGGAAGCGAATTCCACTTCAGTCAGGAAGCTCAGGGCCGGTTTTTTCATCTGTGCCCTCAACAGGCTCTGGACATGTGAGCTTAAGGCTTCCGGACAGTAATAAGCCACGATCACGCTTGAATCTACATAAATCATCAATATCGCTCCATCTTCCTGGAGTCAATGACTGTCCGGCTAAGAGAAGTCGCCCCGGACGGCAATTGACGATCTGAACTCACTTAGATCCGGCAAACGTTTTTCTGAAGCATCAACAGGTACAAGCCTTGCCACCTTCAAGCCCGCTTTCATAGATCATGTCTGAGATCAAAGTACACACATCAGGATGCATGCGCCAGGTGGTCCCCAGAAATATGCCCTGCTCCGGCGGAATGGTGGCCAGGCCGTTAAGCAGGTATTCAAGTGATGATTCCTTGATCTTCCCGGATGAACTCCCTGTATGGGCTGGCCAAGCTGCACCTGATCACCCAGAAGTACCAGGTTTCCGGCACTGGTGCCCATAGCCGCCAGGTTGGCCAGGGCTACCTGTCCTGCCTCGTCTAATTTACATGTTCCGGCATGTCCTGATGATGAAAAGTTTAAGCTTGCTATACTCCCTTGTTTCGGGTAATGAGCGAAACAAAAGGCGGTGCTGACGAATCGGGCAGCGCTGTCGATGACAGATATGCGTTTAATCTTCGGCATGAGATGAATTAACGGTTGTCAATCCCCTTAAAAATGACCAAAAATTCTTAAACAGGAGGTTTTCAGGTAATGACCCAGGAAAAAATCAAGCCCGTCGGTGAAGAGCAAGGCAGCAATCCCAGCTTTTCAGCTGATGAAGTAAGCAATGTCAGACAGGATATGGGCAAAGTGGCCCTGGTAATTTCAGTGTTGGCCATATTTTTGTTGATCATTTTTTATTATACGGTCAGTTCGCAGGTCAATCAAATTCAGGAACAGGTGGGTCAGGTTGATGAGGCCATTGCCTTGGTTGAAGAGATGGATCAAAGGCTGGATAACGGTATAGAAGAATTAGCTGCAGACTTTGAGGGCTTAACTCAAGATCTGCAAGCCATTGACGCCCGGCTCGCAGAAATTGAAAACCTGCCTGCGATGGTTCGAAACATGGTTCTTGGCGGCATGCTCGAAGAAATGTCCCAGAGAGCAGAATATGTAGGCGCCCAGGTTTCCCCTGAACAGCAGGAAAAACTCATGCAGGCCAGGGAGCTCATGAAAGAAGTTCAGGAGAGCATTGAGTAGGAATAATAAAATTGATGTAAAGAATCAGCTGTAAGTTTTTTTAAAAGACTTTTCATTCATAAAGCCCTGACCCTTAATGAGGACAGGGCTTTTACCGTTGTTTCTTCCAACTATTAAAAAATCAGCTTCTCATAAAGCCATAATTTTTTATATCTAATTTTTTTCCCCAAATAATTTTTTTCTTAAATTTCGAATTATCCCGAATTCTTCTACTCTTCTTTTCATAAAAAGATTTTCCAGCAAAAGACCAAGTGAACCATATACGAACTTCCCGTGAAGTACGCCCAGGAATGGGACCGAAAGCAGGAACCCGGTTTTTCCAGAAAATTGGGAATAAATATTTCAGGTTATTTTTTCTTTCGTACTTTTTTCATCCTGGATCATAAATTTTATGTATAATTCAAACTCTAAATCACCAAAGAAAACATTTATAAAGCCTGATTGAAAAAAATTTTGTCAGCTCCTTAAGTACTACTTGCATGACATGTTAAGATATGATATTTGAATATTAAAAATAAACAAATTTAATAGCTTGTATAATACTATAACAAAAGTCCCGATTAAGAATCATTTTTATCCATATAACGGTCAATGACCTATGAATTGAAACTGGTCCTGGACTTGAAAAAATTTGAATTCTTCACAGCTTCCAACAGACAGGCACACCACTGTTAGTTAAGAAAAATATTATTACCAAAGGAGCGTGAGCATGATTCGCTTGTATTCAACTGTAGTTGCTCTGGTCATGATGCTGGTCCTTTTTCTTGCCCCCGTATCGATCTCAGCCCAGGATAAAGTGAACATCAATACAGCCAGCGCTGAAGAGCTGTCTACTCTCCAGGGAATAGGTCCTTCTCTGGCTGATAGAATAATAGAACACCGGGAGAGGTTTCCTTTTGAATCTCCTGAAGATATCATCCAGGTGCAAGGTATAGGCCAGGCCACCCTTGATAACATCAGCGACAGCATAAGCGTGAAATAAATATATTATTGTCTGCCTGTTGGAGAAGGCCCTGGATACTTTGGTCCAGGGCCTTAAAAATCTCTTTCTTAAAAATTTTCCGGCATGACCTGTGTCCAGTCCTCAAAGCCTCCAAGCTCCTTAATGATTGAACCGCTTTATTTTTAAGCTCCCTGTTCTTCTGCCACTCTTTAATCTTTAGAAAAAAATAAGTTCAATGCTTCTTCATCTGGACAAACTTCAGCCAAACCCGTCCAAAAAAGGTTTTTAGAGGGACCTGCCGGGTTGGGGCGGCAGGATTTTTCAGGCAAACCTGGACGAACTTAAAAAAAATTCATAACATTCCTTGACAAGCCACTTCAGTAACAATACTTGTTCCTATAATAAGAGGTAACCATGCGATTAACCAAACAAAGAGAACTCATCCTTGACAGACTTAAAAATACCACCAGTCATCCCACGGCAGTTGAGGTCTACGATGAGGTCCGCAGTCAAATGCCCAATATCAGTCTGGGTACGGTTTACCGTAATCTGGACATCCTATCCAAACAGGGATTGATCAGAAAAATCGAAACCTGTGGAGAACAGAAGCGTTTTGACGGCAATATTGATCCTCACCTGCATATAATGTGCACTGATTGCGGACGAGTGCGCGATGTGCATGATGAATTCAATCTGGATCTTGGAGAATTGACCAACATTGAAACAGATTTCAAAATAACCGGAGTACGTCTCGAATTACTGGGCATCTGCCCCGGATGCGCTTCGGACAATGACTAGCCCCTTTAATTACTCCATTTGATAAACATTGATCATTTTTTGCATCTTCTTTGCGCATCATTCTTTACAATTATCATTTTGATAATATTTATGATATTATTCAACTGCTAAATAAGGAGGTCAGTCTAAATGAAATCCATCAAAGGCACTCAAACAGAAAAAAATATTTTAACCGCCTTTGCAGGAGAATCCCAGGCCCGCAATCGTTACACTTATTTTGCCAAGCAAGCCAAAAAGGATGGCTATGTGCAAATATCAAATATTTTCGAAGAAACAGCAAACCATGAAAAAGAACACGCCAAGAGGCTTTTCAAGTTTCTCGAAGGCGGTGACGCCGAAATTCAGTTCACCTTCCCCGCCGGCAAAATCGGCACTACACTGGAAAACTTAAATGAAGCAGCAGCTGGAGAAAACTACGAACATAAGACAATGTATCCCGGGTTTGCAAAAGTAGCCAGGGAAGAGGGATTTAATGAGGTGGCCGAGGCCATGGAATCAATTGCCGTGTCCGAACAGCTTCACGAAAAAAGGTACCGGGCCTTTATAGCTAATATCGAAAAGGGATCGGTTTTTAAAAAAACACAGGAAGTGGTCTGGAAGTGTCAGAATTGCGGTTACACCCATAAAGGTACAGAGGCGCTTGAGGAATGTCCATCATGCGCGCATCCGCGGGCTCACTTCGAAATACTGTGCGATAACTGGTAGCAGAGAACCGGGCTGCGGCCAAGAATTTGTGTATTCAAATATGAGGCTTATAAAGTGAAAAAGGCCGCTTTATTCTTCAATTTAAAACTATAACCAGATTATTTTTCTATCTGGCTCTTTTTGTTGAGCACTGGAGAACAAATGGCCAATCCCGAACAGATGTGGCAATGTCAGATGGTCAATTGCGGATACATATATGATCCGGACAGGGGAGACCGCAAGGGTAAAATTCCCAAAGGCACACTTTTTGAAGACTTGCCGGAGGAATGGAGATGCCCTGTTTGCGGCGCGAGCCGCAAGAGCTTCCGGGTTCTGTCTGAGTCTTGTTAAATTATTGAACGCACTCTTCTAAGTATGAGCAAATTTCTCAAGAACTTCAAGACTCAAATGTTTTTTGCATCACTTTAAGAGCATACAAAGGAGTTGTTTATGAACAAATGGATATGTACTGTTTGCGGTTATGTTTACGATCCTGCTGAAGGTGATCCGGAAAATGGAGTGGCTGCAAATACAAAATTCGAGGATGTCCCTGAGGATTGGGTCTGTCCGGTTTGCGGTGCAGGCAAGGAGGATTTCACACCTGAAGGATAGGCTTGATTAATTCTGTTTCAGGACAACAGCCGCAACCGCTGATGTTTCAGAATGCACCCGCGCCCTTATGCTGGATGCGGGTGCAGAAAAACCATTATTCATTCACCGTCTATCGTCCTTTTTAGGAGGAACACATGCCGGCAATCGAGATCAAAAAGGATATATATTGGGTAGGCGTAGTGGACTGGAACCTGAAAAACTTTCACGGCTACGCGCTGGCTCATCAGGGCACCACCTACAACGCCTATCTTGTCCTGGACAATAAGATTACCCTCTTTGATACAGTTCCGGAAAAATTCAAATGGGAACTTTATCATCAGATCCAGAGTCTGGTTGATATTGGCAATATTGACTATGTCGTAGCCAACCATATGGAAATGTATCACTCCGGGGCTCTGCCCTTTATAGTGGATAAAGCAAAACCAAAAAAACTATTTTGCTCGGTCATGGGTGAAAAATCGCTCAAAGCTCATTTTCATCCTTCCGACTGGCCCCTGGAAGCTGTCAAGGATGGCCAGGAAGTATCTCTGGGTCAAAGAAAGGTAAAATTTATTGAGACAAGAATGCTGCACTGGCCGGACAGCATGTTTTCATATATTCCAAATGACAAACTGCTCATTTCCAGTGATGCATTCGGTCAAAACATAGCCAACAGCAATATATTCGACGATCAGCATGATCTGGACACGCTGATCAGGGAAGCCAGGCATTACTACACCAATATCATACTGCCCTATTCTCCTCTGGTATTAAAACTTCTGGACCGCGTCCAGGAAGCAGGACTGGAAATCGATATGATCGCTCCGGATCACGGAATAGTCTGGCGTTCTCATCCGGATAAAATTCTTGCCGCTTATAAAGACTTCGCTTCACAAAAGCTAAGACCCAAAGCTGTTCTGGTCTATGACACCATGTGGAGCAGCACGGAGAAGATGATCAATGCTGTTGCCGACGCTCTGATAAGCGAAGGCATTGAGGTTCGGATCATGTTTTTAAAATCTCACCATCACAGTGACGTCATGGGTGAATTTTCGGACGCGGCGGCATTGGTCTGCGGATCACCTACCCACAATAACAGCATGATGCCTCTGATGGCTGATTTTTTGACATATATGAAGGGCCTGAAGCCCAAAAACAGAATAGGAGCCGCCCTGGGATCCTACGGCTGGAGCGGAGAAGCACCCTCAGCCATGTCCAGGCTCCTTGAAGATGCAGGCTTTGAACTTCCGCAAAAGCCGCTTCGCTTTCAATATGTGCCTGGACATGAACAGCTGGCCGGCTGCAAGGAGCTGGGCCGCTCACTTGCTCAGGCCATTAAGGCCAAAGTTGCATCCTGAATTTTACGGAGTGTTTTTTTGAATAACATGTCCAATCCATCCTCTGCTCAATCTTCCGGATTAATGGCCTTGAAGGAAGAAATCCATATTCTGCTGGACCGGGATGATCTTAAACCGGTTTTGCACCAGCTGTTGAAACACTCGCCGCATAAGCTGCTGGGAGCACTTTACAGCGCCCTTTTAAGTCCCAACAAACGGATAAGATGGCATGCAGTCACAGTAGCCGGCTTGACGGTCAGCGCTGTGGCTTTAGAGGATTTGGAGCAGGCAAGGATAGTCATGCGCCGGTTCATGTGGACTCTAAATGACGAATCCGGTGGAATTGGCTGGGGCTCTCCCGAGTGCATGGGAGAAATCATGGCCCGTCATCACGGTCTGGCTGTAGAATACAGCCGCATCCTTTTTTCTTACCTGGCTTCAAGAGAAGGAGGCAGTGACAATTTCCTGGAATATTTGCCTCTGCGGCGGGGGGCATTCTGGGGCACTGCACGGCTGGCTCAGGCCGATCCGGATACTGCAAAAGGAGCTTACCCACAGATCCATAAAGCTCTGGAGCATGAGACCGATCCGGAAGTTCTGGCATTTATCTGCCTTTATCTGCTTCATACCGGTCAATCCATCACCCCCTGGCCGGGAACAAAGCTTGGTCCACAAATCCTTGAAATCTACTGGGATCAGAGGTTGCAAACCATACCCGTCCAAAGCCTGTGTAAAGACTAGACATCTTGACTGTCTTGCTGCAAAAGAGCCTGTAGACACCTAACCGACATTTATAATTATGTGGATGATTTCATGCTCAGCAAGGCACATATAAGGCTGTTACGCCCGCATCAGTACATAAAGAATCTCTTTGTTTTCGCACCTTTGTTTTTCTCCTTCAGGTTTTTTGAGCCCGAACCGCTGTTTCAGGTTATTCTGGCCTTTGTTTCCTTTTGCCTGGTGGCCAGCAGCGTTTATATCTTCAATGACATCAACGATGTAAACGAGGACAAAAGGCATCCGGAAAAAAAATACCGGCCTCTGGCTCAGGGGCTTATCACACCGAAACAAGCCTATGTCTATATGTCTGTACTTCTTGTTGCAGGCCTTGGCCTTGGACTTGCGCAAGACTGGAGAATTTTTTCCATCCTGGCCGGATACTCAGTATTGAACATAATATATACTTTGAAACTGAAACATGTGGCAGTTCTTGATATTTTCATCATCGGCGTCGGCTTCGTCCTGAGGGTATTCGCAGGAGCCCTGGCCGCCGCTGTTCAGGCCTCGATGTGGATCGTGCTCATGACCTTTCTTCTGGCCCTGTTTCTGGCCCTGGCCAAGAGGCGGGACGATGTGCTCCTGGCCGGGGAGGGCAAGGATGTGCGCAGATGCATTGATGGATATACTCTGGATTTCGTGAACGTGTCCATGATCATTATGGCCGCGGTTACACTAGTCTGCTATATTTTATACACCATCTCCCCTGAAGTGCAGCAGCGCTTTGGCTCCGGATACTTGTACCTGAGCGCGGTATTCGTTCTTATGGGAATTATGCGCTATCTTCAGATCGTGTTCGTTGACCAGCGTGGGGGCAATCCCACGCAGGAAATCCTCAAAGACAGGTTTTTGCAGGTTATTGTTACCAGCTGGCTTCTATTCTTCCTTGTCCTGACCAGAACATGAAGCTGACGTTTTTATATGCCCTGTTTGCCCTGATCGCCATATTGGTCAATCTGGGAACCCAGCTTTTCAGTTTCAGCCTGTATAAAGGCCCTTTTGAGCTTTACATGGCTTTGATCCTGGGGACCATTACCGGGCTGACGGTCAAGTACATCTTGGACAAGAAATACATTTTCAGCTATGTGTCCCGGAACATATTCGATGATACCCGAAAATTCACTGCCTATTCCTGCATGGGATTAATAACCACCATGATTTTCTGGGGTATGGAAATAGGGTTTGATCTTTTCTTCAATTTTGAACAGGCAAAATACGTTGGCGGAGCTCTGGGGCTGATCATCGGCTACACCTTGAAATACCGCCTTGATAAGAAATGGGTGTTCGGGACATGAAAGTTGTGCATGTAAAAATTTCTTCAGCAGACTACAGGAGTGGATTTAAGGTTTAAGGGGTTAAGGGCCAGGATTAGAGAGTCAGTAAAAGCAAATGGCATCAGTGTGGAGCCAAACCCAAAAATTAAACCCATGGCTTTTTGCAGATACATCGTGAAAAAGGAAAAAACAAAATTTAAAATCAAATTATAAAAAATCATTAATGGAAAATTATTTACATTGAAGAAAACATGGTCTTTTTAACCTGGCCGTGTTTCTTAATTCCAGATCTTGATCTTACCTGATAAATGGAGAATTTACCTGAATTGCTCGTCGCCAATTGGAACAACTACCCCCGGATTAATGCCAGACTTTGGGAATTCAGAACAGAAAACCAAGCCGTTAAGCTTCTGGATAGTCTCTCCAGATGCATCCCTAGAGGTCTGGGCCGCTCCTACGGAGATTGTTCGCTTGAGAAAAATATTATTTCCACACCTGATTTCAAAAGGTTTATCGCCCTGGATCAGAAACAGGAAATTCTGGAGTGCGAAGCAGGCATCAGCCTGGACCAGATTTTAAGGACAATCATACCCCGCGGGCTTTTCTTGCCGGTCACCCCGGGAACCAGACATGTTACCTTAGGCGGAGCCATTGCCAGCGACGTACACGGCAAGAACCATCACCTTCACGGAGCTTTCGGCCGCCACGTACTCTCTTTGCTCCTTCTGACCCCGGGGGGAGAGGTGATAGACTGTTCCAGGGAAAAAAACGCGGAGATTTTTTATGCTGTTTGCGGTGGAATGGGTCTGCTGGGCCTTATTCTCAGTGCCAGAATCAGGCTTATGCCCATCCAGAGCACTTATATCAGTCAGCTGACCATCCCGGCTGAAAATCTTGATCACTTGATGGATCTCTTTGAGACCCATGAGCAAAGCACCTATTCAGTAGCCTGGCTGGACCTGCTTAGCCGGGGACGAAATTTCGGCCACGGTCTTTTCATGCTGGGAGAACACTGCTTATCCGGCGAAATAACCAGCAAAGACCTCAGAAGGCGGGAAAAATTCGGAATCAATATTCCCTTTTTCATGCCCGGGTGGATTATGAATGAACATGGCCTTAGAGCTTTTAATAATTTATATCATCTGCGCGGAAAATCAGGTCCGGGACGCTCTTTTCCTGACCTTGACGACTTCTTTTATCCTCTGGACAAAGTGCACAACTGGAACCGCTTTTATGGGCGGAAGGGTTTTTTGCAGTACCAGTTTGTCCTGCCCAAAGAACACTCCAGGCTGGGACTGGAAAAAATTCAAGCCCACATCCAGGCATCAGGCATTCTCCCCTTTCTGGCAGTTCTAAAGCTCCTTGGCCCTCAAGCCGGACCGCTTTCCTTTCCTTTGCAGGGCTATACACTTGCTCTTGATTTTCCCATAAAACCCGGTCTCTCAGCCATGCTCAGCGCTCTGGACCGTCTGGTTCACAATCTGGGCGGAAGAATATACCTGGCCAAAGATGCCCGAATGAGCAAACTTGATTTTCGTAGAGGGTATCCGGAAATCAGCAGATTTCTTGAGCTGAAAAACAAGCTCGATCCGAAGAATAAAATGGCTTCACTGCAATCAAAAAGGCTTGGCTTATGCGCAAAACCGTACTGATTCTTGGGGCCGGCTCGGACATGGCCAGGGCCTTGTCCGCTGAACTGGCCGAGGGAGGATACAATTTATTCCTGGCCGGCCGCAATGTCCATGAACTGTCCAAAGACGCCAAAGACCTTGAGATCCGCTTTGAAATACAGGCTGAGGCTTTGTATTTTGATGCCCTGGATACTAATTCCCACCCCGGCTTTTATGACCATTTAAACCCGGAACCTTTCGGAGTGGTAGCCGCTTTCGGCGTTCTCGGGGATGAAAACCTGGCAAGGCGCGATCCCTTGGAGTGGCAGCAAATAATTAATACCAATTATTCAGGCTGCGTAAGCATCTTATCCTTGGCCGCCAATCGCATGGAAAAAGCAGGTGAAGGTTTTATTGTCGGGATCAGCTCAGTTGCCGGCGACAGAGGTCGCGCGGCAAACTACGTATATGGCAGCGCCAAGGCCGGACTGAGCGCCTTTTTGAGCGGACTTAGAAACAGGCTCTGCAGGTCAGGCGTGCGGGTGATCACAGTCAAACCGGGTTTTGTCAGAACCAAGATGACCAGAGACCTTGATTTGCCGTCCCGGCTTAGTGCAACCCCTGAGGAGGCTGCCAGAGACATATTTAACGCAATCCTGAGCAACAGGGATGTAGTCTATACCAGATGGATGTGGCGCTGGATCATGGCCTTTATCAAACATATTCCTGAACGGATATTTAAACGAATGTCCATTTGATTGTAATGAACTACACCCAAGCCAGATATTACTTCTATTTTGCCCTGGCATTCTCCCTGCCGATAAAACTTTATCTGGCACATACTCTTCCATTGACCGGAGATGAGGCCTATTTCGTCCTCTGGGCCCAAAATCCGGCTCTTGGATACTATGATCATCCTCCGCTGGTGGGCTGGCTGATCCACCTAAGCCTGAAAATCCATGAAAGCGAACTGTTCGTGCGTCTGCCTTCTATCCTTGGTGGATATGTTCTGGTCTGGGGCATTTACTATACTCTAAGAGATCAGGACAGAACCAGAGCCATTCTGGTTTCCACAATTTTTCTGCTCACTCCGGTTTATCTTTTAGGAGTCATGGTCAGCACGGATACTCCGCTTATCGTGGCCATGTTCTTATCGGCCATGGTCCTTTACCGGGCTGAACAAAAAGACAGCTCTGGCCTGTATCTGGTTTCAGGCATCCTTTTGGGCCTTGCCTTTCTGTCCAAGTATTTCGCTGCCCTATTGCTTCTTGCCTATCTGATCCATTTTTTGAGCTTAGGTTTTAAAAGACTTGACCGGCTGGCACTTGTTCTTTTGGGCTGCATGCCTCTTATCCTGCTCAATCTATACTGGAATTATACACACTGCTGGGCGAATATAATGTTCAACTTCATCAACCGGACCCAGGATCCACAGGTAAGCCTGGTTCAGCCTCTTGCGCTCCTGGCTGTGCTCGTCTGGATCATATCTCCTGTACTGGCGGTCCAGTTCTTAAGAAACCTGAAAAACATCATCTCCATTATCAAGGCAAAGGGCTTTGGTCTTTTCTTCCTGACAGCTCTGGTCCCCCTGGGTGTCTTTTTTGCTGTTTCATGGTTTTATTCCGTTGGTCTGCACTGGGTGCTGGGTTTCATCCCTTTCCTGTATCTGATTTATGCTCACATTCCAGGAAAATCCCTTGTTTTTGCCCGAAAATTTATGCTCGGCTATGCTTTGGTGCACGCAATCATTGTTGTCATCCTGCTTTCATTGCCCCTGGATGTCATCAGAAACAGTCCAAGTCTGCACCAGAACGCAATATTTTACCTCAGGCCTGCTGAGCTGGCTGAAGCTGTAAACGCATTGGATGCTGATCATTACACTACATCCAGTTATTCAAGGTCTGCGGTGCTTTCTTTTTATTCCAGACACTATTGGGGTGTACTGGGAACAGGATCCAAATACGGCCGCGAAGACGACCGCCTGACCGACTTTAGAAAACTGGATGGAAAGGATATTTTGTTCTTGTCCCGCAGACCTGCTCTTGATACTGATATGCTTGAACCTTTTTTCTCCAGTGTAGAAATTCACTTGATCGAGCTTAAAGGAACTGAATTTGCAGTAGGCATTGGAAGAGAATTTAATTTTCTGAACTACCAGGTTGAAGTCCTGGCAGATATTAAAAAAAGATACTATGATATTCCGGATCTTCTGCCTCAAGGTGCATGTTATTTTATTGATCGTTATTTTCAGTGATCTATTTTTGCCTATCTGACTGACAAACTTTTTTAATTTAAATTTTCTTGACTCAGTGCAACTATGTTCTTTAAGGTTTAAATCACTTCATTCTGAAGGCAATCTGCATAACTCTTCACAATCACTGCACCAGCACATGAACAATATTTTTCTGGAAAACATAAGACCCGGAATGGTCCTTGCTCAGGACGTACACGACTGCAATGGCCGATTTCTTCTGAGCAAAGGACTGAACTTATCAGAAAAACATCTGCGCATTCTAAAGATTTGGGGGGTAAGTGAATTAGCTGTTTGTGGTTCTGATTTCAATGCAGTAGATATTGATCAGCAATTCTCTTCCAAAAAATGGAAGAAGGCGGTCTCCATGGTCTTGCGGCGCTTTCCGGACCATGAACCTCGCAACGATACAAGCCTTAAGCTGGTAAACATATTCGCCCAGCAATACTCCAGAAATTACCGTAAAGTCCTTTCTTTTTTTGATCGCCTTGAAATTCTGGATTCTTCTGCGCCCTTGAAAAAAAGATCCGCTTATCCACTGGATCCTTCCAGCATAATTACTGACAATGTAAAGCTTCCTTGCGTTCCTCAAATCTTTAAACAATTCTTTGACGCCTCCCAGGATCTGAGGACATCCTCCAGATATCTCACAGAGTTAGTCGGCAGTGACCCCGGACTAAGCGCCATGCTCCTGAAGCTGGTCAACAATTCTGCTTTTGGATTATCATTACGGATAGATAGCATCAGCAAAGCAGTAAAGATCGTTGGAGCTAGGCAGCTCAGCATGCTGGCCGACGCTGTGAGTGTTTTTTCCCGGTTCAAAAATATCTCCCCAAAAATTATTAATATGCCAGATTTTTGGAAACACAGCCTGGCCTGTGCCGTAGGAGCTAAGACTCTTGCTCAGCACTGCGGCCTGCCTGATCCGGAAAACATATTTGTCTGCGGACTGCTTCATGATTTGGGCAGACTGTTCATGCTGACCCATTACCCTTTTGAAATTCTGGGATCTGTACAAGCTTCTGCAAAGGAAGGCTCTAAGCTGCATGATGCGGAAAAGTTGTTCTTTCATCTGGATCATGCTGCACTAGGAGCTATGCTGGCCAGAAAATGGCAACTTCCAGACAAGATAGAACAGACTATCAGATATCATCATCATCCATATAAATCAGTATACCGGCTGGAAGCAACCCTGGTGAATATGGCTGACACTTTAAGCATAGGCTGCGACATAGGCTGCAGCGGAAATTTTATAATTCCGGGACCGGACCTTGATTCTTGGACCAGGCTGAAGCTTGATCCTTACATTTTATCCCAAACAGCAAAAATAATGCAGTCCCAGGTGGATAACTTTGAAAAAAAATTTTTTTATTGAAAACCAGGAAAATGGTCTGGGTAAGTTTATGCTAGACAAAAAAAGCTCAGAATACATAAATGAACTTCAGGACAGGCTGAAGCACCAGGAGGAAGTCAACAGCTTTGTCCTGGAAGGTATAAACATGGCTGCCGCCTTGATGGACATTCAGCCAAGCATAAATAAGCTGCAGACCAGTTCATTGATTCTGGAAAAAACCTGCTCAGGCATTTCCGGGCTTATCAACTTTCATGCCATGGGCATGTATCTAGTGGATGAACAGGACAATGATTTTTATCCGGCCTATCTAACACCGGAAAAACATGGACAAGTTCTGCACCTTGAATCCGACCGGCTTATCGATCTGGGTTTTTTCTCATCAGCAATACGCGAGAAGAGAACCCTGATACTAGCTTCGTCTAATCGGGAAATGCGTGTAGTTCTTCAAGTTCTAAGCTCCAGCTCCCGTATCCGGGGCATGTTCATCGGACTTTTAAAAGGTGATGTATCCACAATTCCGGATGTGTCCTGGGCTCTTTTAAACCTCATTCTATCCAGCACCGCCAATACTCTGGAAAATTTTGAACTGTACAGGCTCTTCAGGGAAACCAATACTCAGCTTAAAAAAAATATTAATAAAACCAGAGCGTCTGAGGTTCAGGCAGGCTATGACAGACTGACCCGGCTGCCCAACCGCGACACTGTAATTAAAAGACTGGAAAGTGAAATACGCTCCTGCCTGGATACTGTTTACGAAACAAGGGCTGCTTTTATCCTTATTGATCTGGACCAGTTTAAAGAAGTCAATGAAAATCTCAGCCATCAGGCTGGAAATGATTTACTGATCAATGTTGGCTCTCGGCTGCAGGAAATTATTGAAGACTCTGAATGCTTAGGGCGCCTGGGCGGGGATGAATTCGCCATTGTGCTCAGTGGCCCGGATGCAGAAGAACGTGCCCGGGAAAAAGCCGGAAAAATTCTGGAAATCATGTCCAGGCCTTTTGAAGTGCAGGAACACAGCATTCTTCTGGGGATAAGTATCGGCATATCAGTATTTCCCGATCATGGGAAAAATCTGGGGCAGCTGCTGAGCAGGGCGGATATGGCCATGTATGCGGCCAGACGTATGAACACGGGTTACGCCCTTTATGATCACAGATTTGATTCGCCGGGTTTGAACCGGTTAAGCCTGATCTCTGATCTTAAAAAAGCATTGGCTGATAACAGGTTGAGCATTTACTTTCAACCCGTAATCCTTCTATCTGACGGAAAAGTCTGCAATGTTGAGGCCCTGATCCGCTGGCTTCATCCCGCAAAGGGATTCATACCCCCCGAAGAATTTATCCCTCTGGCAGAGCGGGCAGGTCTGTCCCAGGAGATAAGTACAGCCGTTCTGCAAAAGACTTTGGCTCAGATCCGGGACTGGCAGATTATGGGGATAAACCTGGTGGGCAGCATTAACCTGACAAATCAGGACATTCTGGATGTCAGATTGCCTGACAGGATATCAGGTGTTCTGGAAGAACTTGGACTGGAGAGTTCTTTTTTGGAGCTGGAAATAGCTGAAAGCGCGCTGACGGAAGCAATGCCTCAGGTACAGAGTATCATGGAGACTATGCAAGCCATGAAGATCTCCATATGTCTGGATAATTTCGGCACCGGCAACTCGTCAATCGTCTGCTTGAGCGAACTTCCGGTCAAGACCCTGAAGATCGATCCCGGCCTGGTTCTTGATCTGGACAGCAACATCAAGAACCGAAGGATGATCAAATCAATGATTGATCTTGCTCACAATCTGGATATGCAGGTAATCGCTGAAGGAGTAGGAACCCAGTCGAGCCTGGATATACTTAAAAATATTGGCTGTGATATGGCCCAGGGCTACTGGATCGGAAAACCTCAATCTGCTGAAGAACTAACCTCCCGGCTGAATTCTTTCTCCCGGTAACTGCGGGTCTTTATTCATGATTTATGGCTTTCTGGTCAGGCCATGCTTCTTAAGTTTATACTGTAAGGTGCGCCTGCTGATTCCCAAAGCTTTGGCTGTATTTTCCCTGTGCCCCTGATGCACATTCAAAGCCTCTATCAAAGCCTTTCTCTCCGCATTATCCAAAGCTTCCTGTGAAGCCTGACCGGTGTGTACTGAAGGATTTCGGCTATATTCTGCGACAATGCTTTCCGGAAGAACTCCGGAGTCCAGAACATCACTTCTGGACAAAATAATGGCCCGCTCAATTACATTTTCAAGTTCACGGATGTTTCCGGGCCATGAATAAGCATATAGGACATCTAGAAAGTTGCGATCGATCCCCCTGACCTGTTTACGGTTCTTTTGCCCCAGCACACTTATGAAATGGTTCACCAGCAATGGCAGATCCTCCATTCTCTCCCGCAAAGGAGGCACCCTGACCTCCACCACATTCAGTCTGAAATAGAGATCCTGCCTGAAGTTTTCCGCTCTTACTTCCTGCAGCAGATCCTTGTTGGTTGCAGCCAGAAAACGTACATCCACTTTTATTTCTCTGATGTCTCCTAGAGGCTGTATCTGTTTTTCCTGCAGAGCCCTGAGCAGCTTGGGCTGTAATTGAATGGGAAAATCTGCAATTTCATCCAAAAAAAGGGTACCCTTTTCCGCCAGTTGGAACTTGCCGGGCTTGTCTTTAAATGCCCCTGAAAAAGCGCCTTTTTGATAGCCGAACAACTCGCTCTCCAGCAGATCAGCCGGCAAGGCCGCACTGTTGATGCTGATAAGCGGTTTTTTTCTCCTGGGACTGACCTTGTGCAGTGCCTTGGCCACTAGCTCCTTGCCAGTACCCGACTCTCCCAGGATGAGCACGTTGGCCTCGCTTCGACCCACCTGATCAACCATATCCAGAAGCCGTTTCATGGCGGAGCTTTCACCGATGATCCTGAACTCATCCTGGAGGGAGCTGAACCCTGTATTGGGCCGCTCAGCGTTAACCAGCCGCTGGTATTCATAAGCCTTCCGGATAACCGCCTTCAACTCATCGATATCCGCGGGCTTGATCAAATAGTCAAAGGCTCCTTTTTTCATGGCTTCAACAGCAGAGCCCACACTGCCGAAAGCGGTCAGCATAACCACCTGAACATCTTTCCGGCTTCTGTTTATACGTTCCAGGACCTGTATGCCGTCTAGTCCGGGCATCTTTATATCCAGCAGAACCACATCGGCATGATTCTTCTCCAGAAATTCCATGCACTGCAAACCATTGGCCGCTTCAAAAACTTCATATTCCAGATCCTGCAGGACTGCCCTGACCATCATTCTGTGGCCTGACTCGTCATCCACGACTAAAAGCCTTGGCTTTTCAGACATATTGGTTTGCCTTGAAAAATTTATCATGGTCATGAATATCAGGATTTAATGCCGGCCTGTCCCTCATGGAATAAATGCTTCTAAGCAGCCAGCGTAGACAGAAACCAAAGGGGTAAATAATCTTTATCTGGCGATCATTGTCCTTAGAATTTCAGCGCACTTGCTGCTGCTGTAGGCCATCTGATACAATTTTTCGGTAAAATGAATCAGCTGATAAATGTCCTTGAACTCGATATTCGAATTAAAGATCTTTCTGGCTAGAGCGTTCTTGTCCCTGAAGACCTTATCTTTTTTTTCCCGGATTTTTCGTAGCTTTTCCTTCACCTCCTCCCGATTCATGTTTTCCATATGCAACAGGGCAGTGGTCTCCTTAAGCGCAGGCCCAAGCATCTCCAGGGTAGTGGCTACATCATCTTGCAGGTACAATAGATCGCGTTGAAATTCTTCCGGGATATTCACATCGCGCATGGCCAGCCAGTTCAACGCCTCTTGAGCGGCATCCAGAATATCATCCTGCATGCTGGTGTAATTAAGAAACTGGGTCTTTTCGACGCTCATGAACAGGCTCCGAGGCAGGCGGTTGCGGATATTACGGATAATTTTATCGGCCTGGCTCTCAAGATCATTGACCATGTTCTGCAGTGACTGGAATTCAGTACAATGTCCCCCGCCTATATAACACTCCAGCGCCTCATTGATGATTTCCAGGGATTCATGAATCTTCTCATAGTGTTCGTACAATCCCTCCATGGGGGACTTTGTGGCCAGTAGGCCGAAAAAATTTAGTCTCATGTGCTACCTCGCCCTTAATTCGAGATGTCCTAGGGATATATAAAAATCCAGCGCAGAATCTGAAAAATAATTATGCAGGTAAACGCAGCTATAGGGACGGTCAGCACCCAATAGCTCACAATGCGTATCAGCACCCTGAGGTCAATGGCGCTGAAGCCTCTGGCCAACCCGACTCCGGTCACCCCCCCCACGCAGGCATGGGTGGTGGAAACAGGCATGCCAAGCATGGAAGCAACCAATACCGCGGTTGCCGCGCCATAATTTACTGAGAATCCCCTGGTATTGGTCAAGGTGGTTATCCTAGTTCCGACAGTACGGATAACCCTTGAGCCTAAAAGAGCTATTCCCGCTGCAATGCCCAGACCCCCGAAAATCAGAAGAAAAAGAGGTATGTCCGCCTCTTCGACAAATGCATGCTGTCTGGCGATGATAAAAATTACAGCCACCGGCCCTACCGCGTTGGCCACGTCATTGGCTCCCAGTGAAAAAGCAACGTAAGACGATGTCATTATCTGCAGCCTGCGGAAAATTCCTTCGACATTTTCCACATTTTGTTCCATATGCCTGGTAAATCTATTGATCAGGGATCTGAATACCAGCCAGAAAAAAACAGCCAGACCAAGGACCATAAGCACTGCAGCAGCTGCATTGACATCTATTGCATCCCCTAAAGGGGTCTTGAATACCAATGAAAATCCAAGGATAAGAACCGTTAGTCCAATCCACCTGGGCGCCCATACTCTGGCCTGCTGCAGAAAATATTTTTGATAAAAAATAAATTTTCTTATATGCGAAAAAATTAAAAATGCAATAGCACCTGCAAATAAAGGGGAGATTATCCAGGAAAGCACCACGATCAAAAGTATCATCCAGTTTACAACATCAGGTCCACCGGCAACCAGTCCAAAGCCAAGGATGCTGCCGATAATGGAATGCGTAGTGGAAACAGGCAGGGAAGCAAGACTTGCCAAGAGAACCCAGAGAGAAGCTGCAAGCAGTGCCGCAAACATGCCAAGAACCATCAGCTTGGGGTCGGCTATATGTTCCGGATTGACCACTCCTCTGGTGATTGTCGCCGTAACATGAGCACCTAATAAGACAGCGCCTGCAAATGTAAGAGGTGCAGCGATCAGAACTGCCTGGCGTACGTTCAGCGCTCCCGAACCCACTGCCGTGGCCATGGCGTTGGCCAGATCATTTGCGCCCAGGCTGAATGCCATGAGCAGGCCGGCGGCCATGGACAAATAAAAAATTATATCGAAAAACTCCAAGTTTTACCTCTGGCCCTTTTGAAGATCCGAGACGGCAGGCAGTCAAACGAAATAAGGGCGAAAAACGCAGATCAAACGAATCTCGCCCTTGAGTTTTCTTCAAGCAGCTGAAAAACCAGCACTATAAGCAGTGTATTTAATCTTCAAGAGTCGAGGTATCACCTACCTCTTCACCAAGTTCCTGGGCTTTGAGCACTCTGCGCATAATTTTGCCGCTGCGGGTCTTTGGCAGTTTATCCCTGAATTCGATGGTCTTGATCACTGCCACAGGCCCAAGTTCCCCCCTTACGTGGGTTTTTAGCGCTTTAATCAATTCATCGGCATCATCCAGAGTGTAGTCCGAACTTAAAGTAACAAAAGCTTTGGCCACTTCACCCTTGATCTTGTCAGGAATCCCGATCACGGCCGCTTCAGAAACGGCTTTGTGGGAAACAAGCGCACTTTCAACTTCCGCTGATCCAACCCGGTGACCGGCAATGCTTATAACATCATCCGAGCGTCCCTGGATCCAGAAATAGCCATCCTGGTCCTTGCGGGCCACGTCTCCCGCCAGATATGCTCCAGGGATCTTTTCCCAATAAGTTTTTTTATATCTCTCGGGATCCTTGTACAGGGTTCTAAGCATTGAGGGCCAGGGTTTTTTTATAATCAACTGCCCGCCTTTTCCAGGAGGAACAGAATTGCCTTCATTATCGACCACATCAGCCTGTATCCCGGGCAAAGGCTTGGTACAAGATCCCGGCTTGAGCAAAGATATGGGCAGAGGACTGATCATCACCGAACCGGTTTCGGTCTGCCACCAGGTGTCGATAATAGGACATTCAGATCGTCCTATATTTGCATAATACCACATCCAGGCTTCAGGATTTATTGGTTCTCCCACACTGCCCAGAATTCTCAGCGTAGAAAGATCGTGCTGCTTCGGATACTGGGCTCCGTAACGCATCAGCATCCTGATCAACGTAGGTGCTGTGTAGAAAATGGTTACTCCATAGCGGGCAACCATATGCCACAAACGATCCGCCTGAGGATAAAGGGGATGTCCTTCGAACATTACCGTGGTAGTTCCAGCCATCAAGGGGCCGTAAACTACATAGCTGTGACCCGTGATCCAGCCTACGTCAGCCGTACACCAGAAGATATCCGTAGGCTTGATGTCAAAGATCCAGTTCAGTGTTCGGTGAACGCCGACCATGTACCCTCCGTGGGTATGGACGATCCCTTTGGGTTTGCCTGTTGTTCCAGAGCTGAAGAGCAGAAAGAGCATGTCCTCGGAATCCATGACCTCGGTCTCGGAAACAGGGCTTTCCTGGCGAATCAGATCTTCATACCAGATGTCCCGCATTTCGGTCATTTCCACTTCCACATTGGTTCTGTGCACCACTACAACTGTATCAACGCTTTCGCACCCGCCCACGAGGGCCTTATCCACCACATTCTTTACATTGACCGGGCGTCCGTTACGGTAAAATCCGTCTGCGGTAATTACCAGCTTGGCTTCGGCGTCCTCGATGCGTTCTCTAAGAGCTTTGGCTGAAAAACCGGCAAAAACCATGCTGTGTACTGCTCCAATTTTGGCTACGGCTAAAAGAGAAATCATGGTTTCCGGCAGAGGAGGCATGTACAGAACAACTCTGTCTCCTTTTTTGATCCCCAGGGAACGTAGAGCATTCGCGAATTTGTTGACAGCTCTGTACAGCTCGTAATAGGTGAATTTTTTGGTATCGCCTGGTTCTCCCTCCCATATCAGGGCCAACTTATTCTTGTTGGCTGTTTCAATATGCCGGTCAAGGGCATTGTAGGCAATGTTGCACTTGGCTCCGGTGAACCATTTGTAAAAAGGCGCCTGGGATTCATCAAGCACTTTGTCCCATTTCTTAAACCAGTCCAGCTCCTTGGCCGCATCTTCCCAATAATCCAGATAGTCTTCCTCACACTTCTTTATTACTGATGAATATTCTTGAGGGTTGATATTGGCATCAATAACCATCTGGGGCAGAGGACGAAATATTCTTTCCTCCTGCAATAAAGAGTCAAGAGCTCCTTTGTTGTCCATAAAAAAATCCTCCTTTAAACTCAATTCGA
>SLDX01000051.1 GCA_007125075.1 Desulfonatronospira sp. | reverse complement strand
ACTTTGCTGAGACCGTAACTCAACTGGCTGAAGAAGCCGGGATCAAGTTAAAGAAAAAGTCCCGTACAGAATCCGGAGATGAAGAAAGCTCTCACTCAGTCTGCCGCCAGGTTATTTCCTTGAGCACATCTTTTTTCATCAAGTGCCTGCAAAGCCCTGAGGGCAAACAGGCACGTGCCTATCTGCAGGAAAGACAAATTGATTCCAGGACAGCGGAAAAATTTGATTTGGGGTGGAGTCCTGAGGGGTGGAATAAACTTAAGAATTTTCTGGAAAAAAGCGGACTGAGCGCTCAAAAGGGAGTTCTGGCCGGAGTGCTGAGTCAGAACCAGGAGGGCAGAATTTTTGATCGCTTCAGGGCCAGATTGATATTTCCCATCCATGCCTTATCCGGTATGGCGGCAGCTTTTGGGGGCAGGGTTATTGATGATGGTCAGCCCAAATATATAAACAGCAGTGAAAGTCCTGTGTACACCAAGGGTGAGCATTTATACGGACTGTACCAGGCCCGGCAGAATATTGCCAGATCCAGGCGGGCGCTGCTCACTGAAGGATACCTGGATGTACTGGCTCTCCACCAGTATGGCTTTGAGAACAGCTGCGGCATTCTGGGCACTGCTCTGACCCGTTTTCAGGTTAAGAGGCTTTCCGGAATGACCAGGGAAGTTGTGCTTCTCTTTGACGGAGATCCTGCCGGACAGAATGCCGCCCTGAAAAGTGCGGAGATGATATTAAAGGCTGGACTGACCTGCAGGGTGCTGATTTTTCCCGAAGCTGATGACGCGCACAGTCTGCTTTGCCGCAAAGGCCCGGAAGCTCTGGAAAAACTTCTGCAAAATACTAAAGACGGCCTTGATTTTTGTCTAGGGATGCTTACCAATCATAAAGCCCCCAAGGAGATCATGATTTGGGTGGAAAATTTCATAATGGATATCGATGATTTATCCTGGAGGTCATATTACATTCCCCGGGTGGCTCATTCTCTGGGAATGAGCGAAAAGGAAATACGGCAAAAATTTGACCGCAAAACCAACCCGGGCAGACAAACGTCTGCAGGACTGGCTCCAGGAAAAGCAACGGAACAAAGAGACCGGGAACTGCTTGCTTTTGCTGTTTGTTACCCGGAGTACAGAGCAAGGCTTAAGCAAAAAAATCTCGACCTTGTTCTTTATTCTGACTGGGCCAAAAGTTTCTGGGACAAGCTCTGGCCTATGCAGGAAGACGGTTTGAGCGGCTTAAATCCGGATGAAGCGGATTTTTTCGTTAACAGCAAAATGCGTATGCATGACTTTCTTGGGGATAAAAGCATTGTTCTGGACCAGGTGGAAGAATTCATTGACAGGTGCATGTCCAAAATGAGCAAGGAGAATCTGAAAATGGCTCTGGCCAGGGCCCAGCACAACAAGGATTCGGACGAAATCAGGCGGATACTCGGTTTGTTGCAGAAGAGTTTTTAAACACGTTTTAATTCAACAGGCTTTCAATGAATTTTTTTTAATTTTAGCCGAGGAAATAAGTGATTACTTTTGTGAAATATCAGGAAACTTTTCCAGGTAATCAATAAACTGATGGATTTTTCACACCAAAGAAATTTTTCATTTCGGAACGAAAACCAGCAGTTTTTCTTGGGAGATAATGAATTTTTCCGTTGGGGAAAAATCAGTTGATACGGAAAACCAATGCCTGCAGGGTGTTTAGTTTCCGTTATAACCAAGCGTGACATGATCAATAATAATAACTATCCGTCTGCTGTTGAATGACGGATCCAACATATAGTATGTTTTTGAATAGGGGGTATAATGCGCAGCATCAAGGATGTTCAACAGATTAAGGCTTTGATTGCCGAAGGCAAGAAAAAGGGCTTTTTGACCTTTGATGAGATCAACAAGGCCTTGCCTTCGGACGTGACCACCCCGGAACAGGTTGAAGAGATCATATCCATCTTCGACCAGCTGGACATAGCCATTATGGACGGCAAGGCCGGCAAGCCTCTGGCACTGACTCCTGACGACTCCAATTCACTGGCCGAAAGTCTGGCCATGAACATGGAACGGCTGGACAGTACCGCAGAGGCGGTGTCCAGAAGCAATGACCCGGTTCGTACCTATTTAAGAGAAATGGGTGCGGTCGGTCTTCTGGACAGGGAAGGGGAAGTGGTCATCGCCAAAAAAATTGAAGCAGGTGAGATGGAGGTTCTTTATTCCCTGGTGGAAGTGCCGGTGGCAATTGAAGAATTGGTTCAGGTGGGTGAGGATCTGAAAAAGGAAAAGGTCAAGCTCAAAGACGTAGTCAAGACGATTGAAGAAGATGATCCTACTGAAGAAGAGATGAACCAGCGCGAACGAGTAATTGTCTTGCTGGACGAGATAAAAAGTATCTATAAAAAACGCCGGGGCATTTATGAAAAGCTCAATGAATGCGCCAGGCTGGATCGCAGGGTATACGGACAGCAAAAGAAGATTCTGGATTTCAAGTTCGAAATCGTGGAGCATCTCAAGCATATCAAGCTGGAAAAGACTCTGATCGACCGCATCATTGAAACGGTCAACGACTATGTGCGCCAGATGTACAACTGTCAAAGGGATTTAAGCGCCTATATTCTGTCCCTGGGCATGTCCCAGGAGGAGCTGTATCAGCTCCTGCGCCGGCTGGATCAGCGGGAAATCAACCCGGTGGCCGCGGCTGACCGGCTGAATATGACCGTGGATGAGCTTTTTTCCTTTAAGGAGCTCATTTACGGCAAAATGGAGATACTGGAGAGACTGCAGCAAAAATGCATGCATAATGTCTACGAGCTTGAAGAGATCCTGTGGAGGATACACAAGGGCAATCAGGAAGCATTGAAAGCCAAGCAGGAGCTGATCAGGGCCAATCTCAGACTGGTGGTGAGCATCGCCAAGAAATACACAAACCGGGGACTTCAGTTTCTGGACCTGATTCAGGAAGGCAACATAGGACTGATGAAGGCCGTAGACAAGTTCGAGTATCAGCGGGGTTACAAATTCTCCACCTACGCCACATGGTGGATCAGACAGGCCATCACCAGAGCTATAGCCGATCAGGCCCGGACCATCCGCATTCCGGTGCATATGATAGAAACCATAAATAAGCTGGTGCGCACTTCAAGATACCTGGTTCAGGAGTTGGGCCGGGATCCCAGCCCTGAGGAAATCGCGGAACGCATGGACTATCCTCTGGAAAAAGTCAAAAAAGTGCTCAAAATCGCCAAAGAACCCATTTCTCTGGAAACGCCCATTGGAGATGAGGAAGATTCCAGCTTGGGAGATTTTATCGAAGATAAAAAAGCAGTGGCACCGGCTGATGAAGTGGTCAGCTCCAAATTGTCCGAGCAGATAGCCATGGTCCTGGCAGAACTTACTCCCAGGGAGGAGCAGGTTCTGCGCAAGCGCTTCGGCATCGGTGAAAAGTCTGATCATACCCTGGAGGAAGTGGGCAAGCTGTTCAATGTGACCAGAGAACGCATCAGGCAGATCGAAGCCAAGGCTTTGCGCAAGCTCAGGCATCCGGTACGCAGTTCTTCGCTTAAGACATACTATGAAAGCTAAAAAACCTGCTATGCGGCAATGCGCAGAAAGTAAATAAATTGACCGGCCTTCCCGGCTGTGCAACTGGACAAGAGTAATCTTTATCTAAAGAGAAATAAGTTCGGTTGCCAGGGAAGTCCGGTCAATTTTTTTATATATATAATTTCATAAGTTCAGGTGGATGAAGCTGCGGGCTTATGCATTAAAGCCGGCAGTGCGTGAATGCGGGAGGCTTTATGAAGTTAGCGACCATGGGACGTCTGACCGGAAGATCGGCTTTTCTGGCTTTTTTGACCATTGTTATCAGCTGCTCACTTGCCCTGGCGGAAGTGCGCCAGGTCCGGGTGGCATGGGTTCCGGACGGAGACACCCTGATACTTGAAGACAGGGAGGTGGTCAGGCTGAAAGGCATTGATGCGCCTGAGACCGGCTACAACGATGACCCAGCCCAGTACTTTTCCCGGGAGGCGACACAAAGGCTTGAGGATCTGGTCAGGGGCAAAACCCTGAATCTAAGAACCGGCCAAGTCCCCAAAGATCATTATGGCCGGACCCTGGCATATGTTTATCTGCCATCTGGAGAAAACATCAATCTCTTGCTGGTTCTAGAGGGCATGGCCTTTTATTATCCTCACCCTGATCAGGACCCTGATCTTTCAAGCCAGATCTTCAGAGCACAGCAAAGGGCGATCGACAAGGGTCTGGGGTTCTGGCCGGAAGTGCTTGCTCTGGCCCCGGAAGTCGATGCCTGGAAGGGAAACAGGCGCAGCAAACGCTTTCACCATCCTGAATGCGGTTACGGACAAAGGATATCCGAAACAAACGCTCAAGAACTGGCTTCTTTGCGCGAAGCTTTTTACTCAGGATATGCACCTTGTCGAAGATGCACTCCCTGGCCGGTTGAAGGCAGATGAAAAAAATTTGATTATGCCCGCAAGACTTAATTATTTTAAGGAGTAAAGAATATGGAAAAATGGATTGAAGTGGCCCGTTTTGATACCATGAGCGAAAAGGTAAAAAAAGAAAAGGCCAGGATAGAAGATATGGCCCTGGATGTGGGATTGATGCCGGAAAAGGTGGTCCTTCTGGAAGAAAACGATGAAGTTGTGATCAAGGTTCATCCAGAATTTTACAATTATTTCCAGGGGTAGATCTGCTGGAATTCAGTGCATCAGTTGAGAAACTATGGTCCAAGCAAAAACAGCAGTCGGTCCAAAGGTCGGATTAAACGGGCGTAAAGACCCCCATAGCCCGGAAAAGGACCAAAAAGTTCCTGCTTTTCTTTTTGCAGGAAGCAGTCTGAACTTGATTCCGGCGAAGAGGGCGCCATAGCTAAAGCCAGGCGTTCCCGGGTGAGATAATCCTTCAACCGTTCCTGAAAAGTTTCAGCTGTGCGCTTGAATTCCCGCTTTTCTTTCTTCCAGTAGATTATGGCCTTGGGGGTGGGCTTAAGCTGAAGAGCCTGAGTGATCATGGCATATAAAAAATTGATCGCAGATCCGGGAATTCCCCTGCGCCAGCCCAAAAGCCAGGGGGTACGCCAGTAGAATAAAAAGTGAGTCCGGCCCAGTTCGATGATATCCTCCAGATCCTGTCTGGCCCTGAGCAGCGTCTTGTCCTTCCAGACAAAGTCCTGTTTTTGAAGGTCCCAATCACTGACTGTGCTCTGTCTTTTTCCTGAAGGTTCACCGCTCATCCAGGCGCGCAGCATTTCCTCTAGCAGACTGTTTGCCTGTGCTGATCCCGGGGTTTCCAGATGTGCGTAACTCAAAACATATTCGCCTTGACCCAGCATTCCATGAACAATGCAGGGTTCACCGGATATAAGGCCTGGATCCAGATTTATACCGTAAATTTCTTCCCACCTGCATAAATCGGGATTGTTCAGATCACTAAGAGGAAGATCAGCAGCCCAGAAATCTCGGCCAGGCTCCATATAGCTGGCCAGCACCTTGATCTCCCCGGAATCTTTTTCTTCATCAGGCTCAAACTGTGAAGGCCACCATACCGGAAGATAGATGTCGGAACAGTCCTCTTTCCATGTTGGAAGCTTAACCCGGCACCGAATGTGGCCACTGAAATTGGGCAGGCGTCTGGTGATCGTTTTTCTGGACCATGAACATAGATCCAGGCAGGGCGAGGCAGCAGAAGATTTAAGTCCCAGTCCTGCTCCTCCGCAGATTCCCAGATACCTTCCTCCCAAAGAAATATATTCCCTTATCCATTTAAGTCCCTCATGGCCCAGGTTCCCTGCCTTGAGCCTGGACCATCCTCCTGGAACCAACAGCCCGGCAGGAGGATTTTTCTGCAGGATACCTTCTTTTATGAGGCCGGAGTCAATGATGGTAAAGGGGACATTCAGATCATTAAGGGCCCGCCAAAGCATTACCCCCCAGAGATGAGACTCGTCCCAGAGCATGAAAAACCGGTTAAGCATGAATTATTCATAGCAAATCTCAAACAGGAGGGCAAACAAAAGCCATGTGAATAAAATTATTTGCGGGCATAAGGATTATCGGACGGGGTTGAAGTTTGATAAATTCAGACACAATTCAGCCGGGGCTGATCATTTGCTTTATTTCAATATTTCTTCCTGAGCAAATGAACTGTTTTGTCTGAGGCAGAAAAGAGCAACTGTTGAGCGAAGATTGGGCCAGAAGCTGATTTTGCGGTTATGCATCAGATAGTTCAGCTGGAAAAAACGCTGCTCAAGGATCTCTGCCTGGAGTTCCCTGCAAAGTTCCTGAAAATCCTTGATGGTGGTGACTCTTATTTCCGGGGTTTCATACCATTTGTAGGGAAGGGTTTGATTTAGGGGCAGACGGCCCTGGAACATCAGCTTCAATCTTATGCGCCAATGTGCAAAATTGGGAAAAGTGACCACCACCCGCTGTCCTATGCGCAGGGCCTGCTGGAGAAGAGTCAGCGGAGTTTTGACCGTGAGCAGGACCTGATTGAGTATGACCAGATCGAAGTAATCACCTAAAAAATCATGCAGGCCTTCCTCCAGGTCGGCCTGGATTACGGACAGACCCCGGGCCAGACAGTCGGCCACATGATCGGCGTTGAGCTCGATTCCCTGTTCGCGGACCTGTTTTTCCTGTTTCAGTTTGCTCAACAGCTCTCCCCGGCCGCAACCCAGATCAAGCACTCTTTCCCGGGGTCTGGCTATATCCAGGATTAAAGGGTCAAGCTCTCTGTCGCGGGGCAGACTTTTTTGCCAGTCAAAGCGGACCTTGTCGTCTCGAGCGGGCAAACTAGCTCTCCTTTTCCAGTCTGGTCAAAAAACCCGACAGCACATCACCCAGGCGGTTGCCGGGCAGCAAAAAAGCATCATGTCCCTGGTCGCTGCCGATATTGCAGTAAGATACATTCTGGCCGGCCTGGCGCAAGGCCTTTACCAGTTCCTGGGACTGAGCCGGTGGAAAAAGCCAGTCACTGGTGAAAGAGATGACCAGGAAAGAACCGGTGCATGGTTCAAAAGCTTTTTTCAGATTGCCGTATTCCTGGTGCAGATCAAAATAATCCATGGCCCTGGTGATGTATAAATAAGTGTTGGCATCAAAGCGCTTTACGAAAGTGCTGCCTTGATGGTGCAGATAACTCTCCACCTGAAAATCAGCCTCCAGCTTAAAGCCTGGTTCTGTTCCATTGATCATCCGCCTGGAAAATTTGCGCAGCATGGCCTTTTCAGAAAGATAGGTGATGTGGGCGATCATTCTGGCCAGAGCCAGCCCGCTTTCCGGCTGCATGTCCGGTTCATAGAGACCGTAATTCCATGAAGGATCGCTCATGATGGCCTGCCTGGCGACTTCGTTGAAGGCAATGGCCTGGGGGGATAAGCGGGCGGTTGCGGCTATGGGTATCGCTCCCTTGATTTTCTCCGGATAACTGATTGACCACTGCAAGACCTGCATTCCTCCCAGAGATCCGCCGGTAACAGCCAGAAGCTTTTCAATGCCCAGATAATCGAGCAGCCATTTCTGGACTTTGACCATATCCTTGACCGTGTAAAAGGGAAACTTCAGGCCATAGCGTCTGCCGGTGGCCGGATCGATATCCGCCGGACCGGTGGTGCCTTTACAGCCTCCCAGAAAATTGCTGCAGACCACAAAATAACGGTTGGTATCCAAAGGTTTGCCCGGCCCGATCATCAAATCCCACCATCCTGGCTTTTCCCGGGGATTACGGGTGTGATAGCCTGCAGCATGGGCATCTCCTGAAAGAGCGTGGCAGACTAAAATGGCGTTGTCTTTTTCAGAAGACAACTCTCCGTAAGTCTCATAAGCTACAGTGAGGGGGTGCAGAGTGTTGCCGGACTCCAGATGCAAAACAGAATCTGCTCCACTGAAAGTAACGCTGTGTGTTTTGACCAGCCCGATGCTTCCATTACGGGAGGACTCTTTTCGGGTCATGTTCTCTCCTTGGCAAGGTTCTGGCTGGAAAAAATGTATTGCATAATTTGTAATTGATAACCATAATTCGGTATCAGACAATGAATTACCTGTAATAATGGAGAATATGTATTTTTATATATCACGAATCAGTACAACAGATTCCGAAATTTGCCCGAACTGCCGTAAAAACTCGCTCTCACGCCATGGCGTGACAGACTAAATCAAAATCCTAGGTTGTGGAATGAGCATTCTGCTGGAAAATCTGATTTATTATATAATCAATTCGAAGGGTTAAAGGATTTTGACTAGTCACGCCTGTAGCGTGATTAATCACGCCGCTGGCGTGATACGTCGCTCAGATCCGGCACCTGCTTTTTATCCTGTCAGCAAAGCACATGGAAAGCTTAACATAAGATAAAAGCAGGTGCCGGACCAAACCCCGGAACCTGCAGGGGCAATAAGACTTTAATAAATGTTTACGGATTTAAAATATTAGAACACCTGTTTGTCCGGAGCAAAAGCCTGTTTCACAACAGGCAACTATCCGGGAGCGGTATTTTTATCAAACAGGAACACTCTGTCAAGACCCTGCTTGCAGGTTGCATTAAAAGGTGTTTGTTGTTTAAGCATAGAAAGAAGGGACGGAAATATGGCCAAATTAAAATGGAAACCCGAAACCATAGCCCTGCACGGAGGACACGTGCCCGATCCGGCCAGCAGGAGTAGGGCAGTGCCGATTTACCAGACTACAAGCTATGTCTTTGCCGATACTGAGGACGCAGCTTCTCTTTTCGGTTTAAAGCCGGAAGTCTGGGCTCCCAGGCTTTATCTGGAAACCGAAGGCCTGCGCCCCGAAGACTTCGCTCCGGAAGCTACGGGCAATATTTACACCCGGATCATGAATCCCACTACTGATGTCCTGGAAAGGCGCATGGCCCTGCTGGAGGGCGGTTTGGGAGCGCTCGCAGTAAGTTCCGGGTCCTCTGCCATAACCTATGCGGTGATGAACATATGCAAAAGCGGAGACCATCTGATATCTTCATCCAGTCTTTACGGCGGCACTTATAATCTGTTCAGACATACTCTACCCTGGTACGGCATCAGGACCGATTTTGTCGATGGTTCGCAGACCGAGGCTTTTGCCGCAGCAATAAACACTCAAACCAGGTGCATTTTTCTGGAAACAATAGGCAATCCAGGTCTGGATATCCCTGAACTGACAAAAGTGGCCGACATAGCTCACAGAGCCGGAATTCCGCTCATTGTCGACAATACCGCGGCAACTCCAGCCCTTTGCCGCCCATTTAAATATGGAGCGGACATAGTGGTCCATTCTCTGACCAAGTTTTGTGGAGGCCACGGAAACTCCATGGGCGGGGTTATCGTGGACAGCGGCAACTTCGACTGGAAGGCGGCAGGCAGGTTTCCCATGTTCACCGAGCCGGATCCTTCCTATGAAAATATAATCTGGGCCGACGCAGTGGGCAGGGCGGCTTATATAATCCGGGCCAGGACAGTACTATTGCGTGATACCGGCGCATGTCTGTCGCCGTTTAACAGCTTCCTCATTCTGCAGGGTCTGGAAACCCTGACCCTGCGCATGGAGCGTCATTGTCAAAACGCCCAGGACACGGCCAAGTTTTTAGAAGACCATCCCCGGGTAACCTGGGTTCTTTATCCTGGTCTGCAGAGTCATCCTGCTCATGATCAGGCAGGGAGATACCTGCAGGGAGGTTACGGGGCTCTGGTCGGATTTGGTATCAAGGGCGGTCTGGAGTCCGGGCGAAAATTCATCGACAAGCTCAAGCTCTTCAGCCATCTGGCCAATATCGGCGATTCGCGCAGTCTGGCCATTCATCCGGCTTCAACCACCCATGCCCAGTTGACCCCGGAAGAGCAGCAAAGCGCCGGAGTAAGGCCGGACTTTATCCGTCTGTCCATAGGCCTGGAACACATTGATGATATCCTGGCTGATCTGGACCAGGCCCTTGGCGATCTCTAGATGCAAAGAACAAGAGTTTTTTGCAACACATGTTCTTTTCAGGCCCGGGCTGAATCATTGGCATGATGTTTTATTGATTTTTACTTAAAAAATCTGGTGAACAGTTTGACAATCTGGTCAATAGTTAAAATATTCTAAGGTCTGAAACTTGATGATTACCATAGAGTGTACCACCACCCTGATCACCCCGGAAGGCAGCAGCAGGATTAAGGAACTGGTCCTGGAAGAAAAGCCTGTAGGCATTTTTTTAAACGATGAGCCTGTCGGTACGGCCATGGTCCTGGAAAAGGATCTGGAGGAACTGGCTGTGGGATACCTCTTCGGGCAAGGCTACATAGTACCGGGAGACAGAATTTATGAAATCCAGGTCTGTGAGCAGGGCAGGGTCAATGTCTACGCCGAGGCAACCCTTAGAAAAGACGATGAGATGATCACCACTTCCGGCTGCGGGGGTACAGGAAAAATAGCCAGGCGGCTGCTAACGGAAAGCTTTCCGGAACTGGCTGAATTTTCCTTGAATTTTGATCAGATATCCGAGCTGGTCAAAAAAACGCTGACCTGGTCCTCCCTGCCTCAGGATACCCATTGCGTGCACGGCTGCGGTTATTTATCAAACGGAGGATTCAAAATCTGCTATGAGGATGTCGGTCGGCACAATGCCGTGGACAAGCTTATGGGGGCCATCTTTATGGGCCGTTTTTCTCCTGCGGGAGCAGCCTACACTACCGGCAGGCTCACTTCGGATATGGTGCTCAAATGCGCCCGCATGAGCATCCCCATAGTCCTGTCCAGAACCGCACCTTCTTCACTGGGTCTTAAAATAGCCCGGAGGGCGGGATTGACTCTGGGCGCTTATGTTCGACCCGGAAGAGTGAATGTATTCAATGCAGCCCACAGAATCATCACTTAAAAACGATTGACCACAGGTGTTCCATTCAGAAAATGGGCCATGACCCTGCCTTCCAGCTTCTCACCCAGACAGGGAGTGTTTTTGCCCCTGGAGACCAAGGTATCCGGCTCTACCTTCCAATCTTGTTCCAGGTCCACCAGAATGAAGTCGGCAGGCTGTCCCCGGATAAATTCACAGGCCGGCAGACCGAAAATTCGAGCAGGTGCTGAGGCCATAAGCCTGCTCAGATCGTCAAGCTTAAGAATTTTCCGGTTCACCAGTCTAAGACACAGGGATAAAGCGGTGTCCAGACCGGAGATGCCGTTTGGAGCCTGGGCAAAGGGGACCTCCTTTTCAAAATCGGCGTGCGGGGCGTGATCCGTAGCGACAATGTCGATCACTTGCTCACTGACGGCCTGGCGCAGGGCCAGGACATCCGATCTGGTCCGCAGAGGCGGGTTGACCTTGGCCAAGGTATTGTAATTCTTAACCAGGTTTTCATCCCAGAGCAGGTAGTGGGGACAGGTTTCAGCACTTATGGGAATGGATTTTTGTTTGGCCCGGTAGATAAGTTCTACAGAGGCCTCACAGCTGATATGCGCAAGGTGGATGGGTGTGTTCAGATACGCGGCCAGGAGAACATCACGGCTTACCTGAAGACTTTCAGCTACGTCGGGTATGCCCTTTAGTCCCAGGTAGTTGGAAATCCTGCCTTCATTTACGACCCCGCCTGAGGACAGATAGTGATCTTCACAGTGATCGATGACCAGCAGGTTAAGATCGGATGCGTATTCCACAGCCCGGCGGAACAGTTCATTGTCCATGACTCCGATTCCGTCATTGGAAAAGGCTTTACACCCCGCCAAGGCCAGCTCAGCCAGAGGAGCAAGCTCCCTGCCCTGCAGACCCCTGGTCAAGGCTCCTACTGGGTAAACAAATGGACCGAGAGGATGAGCTTTTTCCGCCTGGGCCAGCATGAATCTTGTAATAGCGGCGTTATCATTGACCGGCTCAGTATTGGCCATGGCCATGACTCGTCCGAAGCCCCCTGAGGCGGCTGCGGCCAGGCCGGATGAGATGTCTTCCTTGTATTCAAAGCCTGGTTCGCGCAGGTGGACATGAACATCGATCAGGCTGGGCATCAGATGACAGCCCCGGGCATCAAGACCTTTTGCTTCAGCTGATATTTTTTTGCCCGAATCGGAAATAAAGCCCTCGATTTTATCTCTGTCCAGAATCAGGGTGCCTGATTCCTGGTTCAGGACCAGGTTGAAAATATACGTATAAGCCATTCAGGCCTCCGATAATTCCTGATCAGACTTGCTTCTGGCCAGGTATAGATAAAGAAGGGCCATGCGTACAGACACTCCGGACTGCACCTGATCCAGGATCAGGCTTTCTTTGCTGTCTGCAAGATCCGAAGCAATCTCAATTCCCCGGTTTATGGGCCCGGGATGCATTATTTTAGCTCCTGGAGCGGCCCTTTGTATATGTCCTGCATTGAGACAATACCGCTGCGCATATTCGCGCAGATCAGGCAGCAGGCCTGATTTCTGGCGTTCAAGCTGCAGGCGCAGGCTGATGATGGCATCGACACCACGGCAGGCTTCAGAAAGGGAGGAATAAACCTCTACCGGCCAGTATTTTATTCCGGCAGGAAGCAGAGTGCGCGGGGCACAGATGCGCAAGAAACAGCCAAGTTTGGAAAATATCTGGATGTCTGAACGGGCTACCCGGCTGTGGGCAATGTCTCCAAGGATGAGAATCTTTTTGCCTTGGAAACTGTCCCAGCATTGGCGCAGAGTGAAGGCATCCAGTAGAGCCTGGGTAGGATGGGCGTGCCAGCCGTCTCCTGCGTTGAACACGCTGCATCTTTGCAGCTGCTTGGCGATAAACTCGGCTGCACCGCTTAAGCTGTGTCTGAGCACCACTCCATCCGGATTCATGGCCTGCAAGGTAAGCACGGTATCTTTGAGGCTTTCACCCTTGCTCAGACTTGAGCCTGTGGAGCCTAAAGAGAAGCTGTCGGCTGACAGGCGTTTAGCGGCGATATCAAAGGATGTCTTGGTCCGGGTAGAGGCCTCGGCAAAAAAAAGGACCACACTTTTGCCTTTAAGTATGGGCACCTTTTTGACGCTTCGGGCATTGATCTCCATGAATTTTGAAGCTGAATCGAATATGTGGGTTATTTCTTCAGCTGTCAGCGGGTCTATCTCCAAAAGATCCTTGTGTCTCCAATTCATGAGCTACCTGTCTTTCATGGTTGATCGACTGTGGACATTGAACCGGGTCCCGGCCGGGCTTGACTGCTTAGTTTTCATCCGGAAACGGTTCTTTTTCCCTTTGGCTGCGTCAATCTGCACAATTATTCGTCAACGTATTAAGATACGCCTCCTCATAATTGCTTGATTTCCTT
>SLDX01000069.1 GCA_007125075.1 Desulfonatronospira sp. | reverse complement strand
GAAGAGCACAAAAGGATTTTAAAAGAGCTGCAATTACAACTACCTATAATGAATAAAATCAAAATGTAGTACAAAAACGGAGTTTTGATTTTTTATAAGTATCTAAAACAACTAACTAATCTCGAAATAAGGTGTCGAACTGCGGTGAACGGAGTGGGTTCAATATCATTAAAGAAAAGGGGTCAATAAGGTATTATGGCAAACCTGGGTGGGATAAATTGATACGAATTGATTATCACGGCTCGAAAGAAGTGCCTACGGGCACGTGTCATCAAATCCTCAAAGCAGCGGGAATAAAAAAGCCATAAAAGGAGAAAAACACACATGATTGAATTACCGTATTCATTAATAATCGAAGCGACCGAGGAGCCTGACTATTTCGGATTTTATTCCCCAGATCTTGAGGGCTTTTCAGGCATAGGGCATTCTGTGGAGGATTGTTTGTTCAAGGCCAAGTGGGGCATGAAGGAACATGTCGAACTGCTTAAGCAAGAAGGTCTTCCTGTTCCTCCTGTTAATTCAGATCCCAGGATCATCATTCAGAATGAAAAAAAGCTGGCAGTTGCCTGATCCATAAATGAATTAATGCAAAACTGGGAATTTGTGAGAAACAATCAGACACCAAGAAAAATTGAGCCGTTAAAATAGGGAGACAAAAGTCATGCTAAAAGATGTGGTTTCTGCCGTTTATAAAGGCGGGTATAAAATAGAGGTAACATTTGATGACGGCGTCACAGGGGTTGTAGATTTTTCCTAGTATTTAAACCAAGGAGGGGTTTTTGAAATATTTAGGGATATAGAATTTTTCAAAAATTTCAGTATCCATAAAGAACTCGGGGTGCTGACGTGGGGTGATGAAGAAGTGGATATTGCTCCGGAAACACTTTATGCTGAAGCTACCAATACCCCACTGCCAGAGTGGATGACTCAGCAACAGGGTTCTTCGACGAACCCGACGCTTCAGACGACCTCGTAAACTCGACGGCTGAGCTCTTTTTGCAGCAGACTCACCGACCGGGCTGTGACAAACCTGAATTGACCATCCCGGACAGATGGCATGGAATGACCCTCCTACCCGGCTGATTGAATCCACCATTGACTTTTTGCGGCGCATAAGTCAGCGTATTATAATGCGAATGTGGCTTGGAGCTACAATTTCCTTGAAATTTACCGGACCCTATGGTCGCAAAAGGTTTCTATGTGCTTGCCTCAAACAATCTTGCTCAATCGATTTAAAAATTGCTCTGGACTGAAGACTTGTGAGAAGCCAGGCTTCGAAGCAACAAAGGACCTGGAGACAGAATGCCACCGAAAGTATGGGAGTTGATCCGGGAACTTGAGAAAGCGGGTTTTCGAGATAGAGGCGGAAAGGGTAATCACCGGAATTTTATTCATCCAAATGTGTCCAAGTTCATCACCCTGTCCGGAAAACCGGGTGATGATGCCAAGCATTATCAGATCCGCGCCGTAAAACGCGCTGTTGAGGAGTCGAAATTATGAAAGAAAGCGCCAGTTACGTGAAAATCGTGGAATGGTCGAAAGAGGACAAGTGTTTTGTGGGCAGTGCACCCGGGCTTGTTTATGGGGGCTGCCACGGTGATGATGAACAGGAAGTGTTTGCCGAGCTTTGTCGTATTGTAGATGAAGTAATCGAACTCTATCACAAGGAAGGCAAACCCTTACCGCCACCCACTGCCGGCCGGGATTTTGCCAACCAGATGCAACAACTCGCTTAAACAAAAGAAAAAAGGCATGCTAACAAACGAGCAGTGCTCCCGAAAGAATCGTTCTTACCGAAGTGGTTATGGCAAACCGGGATTGACTCTTCATGATATCAGGTGATGAAAGAAACAGCTGGGGTCATACCTAATGGCTTTAATAGATGGGAAAAGCAGGCAAGACAAAGGATCTGCTCTTATCTGCGGTACAAGATTGAATGCTTGTGAATGGCAATGTGAAATCAAGCATATCATGAATTTTTGAGGGGATGCGCGGGTCAGACCCCGATGGCCCACTACTGAAAAGAACGATATAGGCATTGAAAATGCCTATTTTTGGGATAAAATTCATGAATAATCAAGAGGTTGCTGTGGCCCGACCCCACTAAAAGACCACTAAAAAAACCCCACTAAAACCACTAAAACCCACTAAAAAACTAAAAGAATAACCACTAAAACCTAAACCACTAAAAAATCAGCGGTGGAGAAATCTTATTCTTTCTGCTTAAAGCATTAAGAATTTAACCGCCCCAGTGAAATAGGAAGAGATTTCACCCAGTGAAACCCCCAGAGGGGTCCCGGTTTCACAAGGCAGGCGGGGCAGGCAGATCAAGCTGATTCACGCTGATAGAAGAAAAATCTTTGAGCCTGCAGATCCTTCAAAGCCTAGCCATGATCAACCCCTATTCTATAAAATCCGATTCCAGCCCCTGCCGCCTGACACCTCTGGCGGCTTCATCATATCTGCCCAGGAACAACTTTTCCTGAATTTTGCGATTGACTTGATTTTACGGTCTTGATAACCGATTTCATTAACTTGCATATTTTAAATATGATAATGATTTTAATATGCTTTAGATTTCATCTGCAAAAACTTTTTTATTGATATTATAAATTTTAGTCAAAAACAGATAATAACAAAAAAAAAGGACGTTGTTCACAACAACAGATTGCAATAAAATGAACTATTCTGAACATCGCAACAGACTGATCGGATGGCTGAGACAGAAGCTGATAGGTCCAGGTTGTTCTGATGAAGTATTAGTGGGTGTGTCTCCAGGAGATCTTTATCCGACTGGTGTTTTATATCCGGTCATTAAGGGGGAGGATGGAATAGATCATGCCTGGGAAGCAGACGAGGAAGATTCTTCTATAAACTCTGTTCTTGAAGAAGTTGAAAAAACAACGGTGGAGTCAACACAAAAAAAACGTCGTTATATTCCACCCTCGTCAGTTGGCTTTTCCTTTTTTATTGATGGACCCGTAATTGAGCTTCAAATACTATGTAAAGCTTCAAGTTATACATGGGCAAATAAGAGAGATGACTTAGGTCGGTATAAAAGACCTGAATGGAAGCGTATGTCCCTAACAGAAGAGGATGGAGAAGTATTAAATTTTTTCAGCCCGTCCAGAAATGAATCTTTAAAAGCTGTGCCGATAAGAGAGCAAAAGCCGGTTTTTGGTGGCAAAGGCGGCATTGATGTATTATGGAGACCTTTTTCCAACGGTTGGCTGACCACTGTGACTCTTTTTAATTCATTTGAATTGCCAGTGGATTTAGATCCAAAATCATTGGCAATGATTCGTAATGAACACTCTTTGTTTCAGGTTGAACTTAACTGTATTGTCGAATCCGGTTCAGTAGGGATATATCCTCGTATCAACAAAGACCTGCTTACTTTGGAGGAGAGGGAAATTGAATTACAGTATGAAGACAGGCGGATATATGCGGTAGGACATGGGGCTGCAGCTGATTGGAAAATGAACGATTCTGGGAAGATGATGATTTGGAGCGCCTTTTTGCCAAAAGTGGAAGTTCCTCAAATGACCTCTGATGTTGGTGGGGAATCTGCAAAGGTCTTGAGCATGACCTATTTGGCTGGTGATAATAATAGTAATGAAGAAATTTGTGCTGCAATGGACAGGTTTGTGGACGGCTATGCTTCTTGGGTTGGGAAACAGGAGGCTTATGGATCTAGGCTGATCGATGATGAAAAAGCTACTGAACGCATAACCTCACGAATGAACATTGCTCTGTCAAGGATGAGAAGCGGGATTAAACTGCTCCGGCAGGACAGGATAGCTGCCGAGTCTTTCAGGATTGCCAATTTGGCCATGTACAAACAGATGTCCCAATACGACCGGACTAGAGATTTTTTATTGGATAGCCGGAAATATTGCTGGAGACCCTTTCAGTTGGCTTTTTTATTGACAGTCATTGAATCGGTTGTGAATGAAGATCACGAAAATCGAGATCTGATGGATCTGATCTGGTTTCCAACAGGGGGCGGGAAAACCGAAGCTTACCTGGGGCTTATTGCTTTTCTGATCATCTGGAGACGCTTGAAGTATCCAGCAACAGGAGGCGGGACCAGCGTTATTATGCGCTATACCTTGCGCCTGCTGACTTCTCAACAGTATCTTCGGGCCGTTCGAATGATTTGCGCTTTGGAGCTTATCCGGCGCAAAAAATCTGAACTGGGCACGGAACCTATCACAGCAGGAATGTGGGTGGGAGATGCCAGCAGTCCCAATACATTTGAAAAAGCATATAATCTGGTTTACGCTTCAAGTCGGGATTCAAATAAGCCCCCAAGCAGGCTGGTTTTATCGGAATGCCCATGGTGCCGCAGGCGGTTCATATCTCCTGACAATTACCATGCCACACAATCCGGTTTCCACTTTACCTGCGTAAATGATCAGTGCGAGTTCAGTCTTCCAGATGACCTGATACCATGTAATGTTGTGGACCAGGCACTTTACCAAAGCCCTCCATCACTTCTGATAGCCACCATCGATAAATTTGCCCGTTTGACATGGGACGAAAGGACTAATGCATTTTTTGGTAAAAATGGAAACAGACCTCCTGAAATGATTATTCAGGACGAATTGCACCTTATTTCAGGAGCTTTGGGATCAGTAGCCGGACTGTACGAAAGCGCCTTAAATACAATACTGATTCAGCGTGGGGTATATCCGAAATATATAGCATCAACAGCCACCATCCATATGGCTGATGAACAGGTGAAAAGACTGTATGGTCGAAAAGTAGCTGTTTTTCCTCCACCGGGCCTTTCCTGCGATGATTCATATTTCGCAAAGACAATACCAATAAAAGAAAAACCTGGTCGGATTTATATCGGTTATCTGTCCCCATTGCTTGATCGGCAGCATTGTCTTGCTCCATTGGCCGGAGCTTTGCTTCTGGCCCCTGAAGTCCTTTTTGGTCAGGACCTAGACCGGGATTCACTGCTTGATGCCTGGTGGACCCTTGTTGTTTACCACGGCAGCTTAAAGGGTGTGGGTATCAGTGCAGCCGCTTTTGATACCGGGGTTCAGGAAGCAATGAGAGGTATGTGGCTTAAGGAATTATCACAAATAAACATTCAGGCTGGTGACGATGAGTCCAGTGTTCCAGATGGTACGAAAAACCAGAAAAAACATTTCCCAAGAAACCGGCTTCGAATTCGTCAGCTCACCAGCATTGCAAGTGCTGAAGAAAACGCTGCGACCTTTGCCCGTCTTGAAAACCCTGTAAATGATAAAAGATGTCTGGATGCAGTATTGGCGACCAATATGATCTCCGTTGGACTGGACGTGGCTCGTCTGGCTCTCATGGTAATAAAAGGTCAGCCTTTGACCACTGCCGAATATATTCAAGCCAGCAGCCGCATTGGACGGGGTGAAGTGCCCGGTTTAGTTGTTGCCAACTATTACCGCGATCAGGCCCGCAGCATTTCGCATTATGAGAATTTTAGACCTTACCATGAGTCATTCTATCGATTTGTCGAACCTTCCAGCATAACGCCCTATACTCATCAGACAAGGTCCAGGGCATTGCATGCTGCTCTGGTCATTGCCCTGCGCCATTCTTGTGCTCATCTGCTTGCCAACGATAAGGCCGGAGAATTTGATCCAGACCATGATTGTGTCCGCAAGACCATTTCAATTTTCAGGCAAAGATGTGCTCTTGCTGATCCAGAAAGAGCCAGCCAGACCGATGAACACATCCAGAGACTTATCAATGAATGGCATGAAGAAATTAAAAGATGCGGCAGTAAGCACCGTCTTGTATATCATGCCCATGACAGGGCAAGCACCGGTCTTTTGAGAAACTATGATGAAAAACTTGATAAAGGTCTGTGGGGAACATTACAATCAATGCGCAACGTTGAAGAAACTGCCCTGTTGAAACCCTTATGAACAGCTACATATCTGTCAGGCTTTCTCATGTTTTACGTCACTGCTCTGTTGGCTCAATAGTTCGAAGTCAGGATTTTTTGATGACTGTAAAGGATATAAGGAAGTGGACGGATCGTCATGGCAGACCTGGTGGCAGGCTGATTCTTTATGTAGATCAGGTACGTTCAGCCCTGGGCATAGATCAGGACCTGCGTGAACCGCCCTTGGCCAGAGAACTTGACAATGGACAGGTCGAGGGTGTCTGCATTCCAGCCATGCTCTTTCCCTCCTGGATGCGATGCTCCAAATGCGGTCTGCTTTTCTATAAACCATGGAAAACCCGGGATCCCAATAAGAATGTTCTTAATTGTATATGTCAGCCTGCAAGTCCCTCTACCTTGAATCAGACGCCATGGATACTTGTGCATAGTGATGGACATATGGCTGATGTTCCCTGGCATTATCTGGTACATAAAGACGCCATGTCTCAAAAGCAGCATAACTGCCGCAGTATGCCGGAAAAACCATATCTTCGGTTAAGTGATACAGTATCAGGCTCAGAAAGAAAACTTCTTTGCACTGTATGTGGTGCCAATCATTTATTTCGCAGCGGAGAGCATATTCCATTCAAGTCATCCCACTGCCAGCCTTGGATCTGGGAACATACAGAATTTCCTGTCGAACCAGGCATGATCCTGGAGATTAACGATGCCCGGGTTCACTCGGCAATCACCATGAACGCATTGGTAATCCCTCCTGAGTCCAGAATAAAAAAAGGAACCGTTGTTGATAGACTGTACTCCAGCACCAGTAAACGCAAAAGGATTGAAACGGTTAGGACTGAATTAGCAAGGCAAAGCATCTTTCGTCAGATGGCAATGGAATTTCACTGCAGCGAGAAGGATTTAAAGAATGCATGGCAAGAAATCCAGAATGGATATCCTCTTTATGGGGCACAGATCACTCCCGGTATACTTCTTGAAAGGGAATATCAGGCCCTGACGGATGAGATCCCGGATCTGTCTGAAGATGAGGATTTTGTTCCACGTCATCATTGCAAAGAGTTGAAAATGCTGGCTGGTCAACTGTCTGAGTCCAGCAGAACGCTAAGTGCAGCACAGTCCTTGGCGCAACTTATTTCTGTAACCAGGCTCAAGGAAATACAGGTCTTTAACGGGTTTCAGCGCCTCCAGGGAAAAACCGTGCCGCCGGATATCTCCGGCAAGAGTGACTGGCTGCCGGCCATGGAGCTTTATGGCGAAGGGATCTTCTTCACTATTGAAGAGGAGTATCTCCAAAAATGGGAGGAGCAGAACCGTCATGGACAGCGAATTAAGCAACTTCAACAGCGCTTCATCGCCTCGGGACTGCGATTCAACCATGATCTTGCAGTAACTCCGCGTTTTCTATTGATGCATACTCTAGCCCATATTCTCATCAAGAGACTTGAAGCAGAGGCCGGTTATCCTGCAGCTTCCATTAAAGAGCGTATTTATTGTGCCACAGGTAAATCTCCCATGTCCGGCATACTAATTTACGTAGCAGTGCCGGATATCTTCGGCTCTCTTGGAGGGCTGAGTGAACTTGCGGAGCCGCGCCGGTTTATCAAGCTTCTCCGGGCAGCCATTGATCACGCCAGATGGTGTTCCCTTGACCCTGTCTGTTCTGAACATGAAGGACAAGGCCCGGGTCTTCTTAATCGCGCAGCATGCCATGGATGCGCCCTCATTCCTGATACAAGCTGCATTTATGGCAACGTGCTGCTGGATCGCACAATGATAAAAGGCGACTTCTCCAGAGATATCCCCGGGTTCTTTGAAAGTTTTTAGCAAGAGGGTGATATGGCCAACCGCAGATTTAATCTTCCCGGAATTCATGAGTTGAGCAAGGAACAGGAAAAAGCGAGGATGCTGCCAAAAAAGGGCCGGCACCTTATTGTGGGCGGTCCAGGCACAGGCAAGTCAATTGTGGCCCTTCTCAGGGCAAAGCGCCATCAAAAAGAAAAGGACTATCTCTTACTTGTATACAACCGGCTTCTAAATGAAGCCAGCCAACAACTGGTTAAGGATCAGCTGCTGAGCAGGACCTGGAAATTCTGGTTTATCAAATTTTTTGAAAAATATTTCAATCAGCCTGTTCCGAAACTTCCAAGAAAAGATGAAAACGATAACCTTTGTTTTGACTGGGACAGGATCCTGGACATTATTTGTAAATCCAGCATTGACTTAAAAAATGAACCAAATTTTTTGGTTATCGATGAAGGCCAGGATATGCCGCCAAGTTTTTATCAGGCCCTCATGAATCTTGGTTTTGAAAATTATTATATTGTAGCTGATCAGAATCAGCAAATTATTGAGGATCAGAACAGCAGCAGAAAAGACCTTGAAAATTGTCTTGTTATTGATGAAGATGATGTAATTGAATTAGAATATAATTATAGAAATACATATCATGTAGCGCGCCTTGCAATGGAATTTTATACTGGTGATCCTGCTTCACTCCCTCCAAAGTTACCGCCCTTGACTCAAACAGCAAAAAAAGCAGTCCTTGTAGAATATGGAGATCAATGTAAGGTAGATTTTGATTTGATTATAAAAAATATATTGGCTAAATCTGATAATAATCCCAATAAGTTGGTAGGTGTTATAACACCTAACAATAATGTACGTATACGATACTTTGAAAAGTTGAAAAATGACAACCTTAATTATGACAACAGCAGGACACGTATAGTCACCTATGCTTATGGCCAAAATGCCAATATTTCCTTCGCTGAGGGAGGAATATTTGTATTAAATGCTCAAGCTTGCAAAGGTCTTGAATTTGATGTTGTATTTCTGGCTGATATCCATGCTTACAATTGCAGTCAAAAATACATGGAATCAAGAAAAAGACTCTTTTATGTAATGGTGGCCAGAGCCAGAGAACAGGTAATTATGTTAAGGGAATTCGGACGGAATTGTCCTGTGGATGCTATCTTGCCTGAAGATCAAAGTGTGCTTTCGCGCTGGAGATAATTATGGAAGAAAAGAAAAGCCTGCTGAGTTTTTTCAAGATAAATAATATTCCGGAAAAATGGTTCCTTGCAACGAACCACCTGAATCTCATGTTCATGCTTGCTTCCGGTATGATAATGTCCCCCAAAGGTTTTGCAGGGAAATATTTTAAAGATGTGCTGTCAGTTTATCCCGGTTGGATTCTGCTTTTTCCTGAATTGGTACCAAGAAAAGCTATAGAACTTTGTATAAGCGAAGAAAAACGTCTTGTCCCCTGCCTTGTGGAGGTTGATCTATGTACTGTGCAAGGCAATGTAAAAGCAATCCATGAAAATCAGACACTCATGGACATAAATTTTCCCGATGGAATTGATGAGAAGACGTATGCCCTCTTGGTTCCCTCCCCTTTACCGGTCCATTTGATCAGATCAATTATTTTTCAATCCAGGGATGATAAAAAAAGGTGCGAAGAAGACGCCCTGGAGTATAACAACGTAAACCTTGGGTCTATTAAAAGGAACACTGATGCCAGACTCTTTGCCCGGGCTCCTGAATCATTTGCCATGCCGTGTTCATCAAGCCTTGAACAAATGAATTTTTCTCCAGATCTGCCGATGGCGGCCGGTGCTTTAATGGGCATGTTTTTTCAGACTGCCAATAAGAGCAGCCTGTCCCTTGAGGTCTTTAAGACCGCTTTTGATCCTCAGAATGAACAGATAGATTTCATCAATGAACCAATCCTGCAATGGTTACCGTTATGGCTGAAAAAAGGGGACGTTCCCGATGAAAATAATATTTCTGAATATATATTCTGGAATCTTGTGAACAAAATTGCATCTAATCGTTCAGAAAAAAAATTTTCAACTTCTCAGGACCTGATCATTGATTATCTGGAAAATAAAAAAGGGTTTCTTGACCAAAAATTAAAGGCTGCTCTTTCCAGATTATCTGAAGATCTAAAAGCACTGACAGTTTTCAGCGAGCTGACAGTCTCTGAACTCATAAAGCGTCACAGGCGCCCATTCTCAAGGTCCTTGATCAGCATGTTTCTCAGGGATAACTGTTCTGAGCTGCTGCAGTTCAGGCATCCTGATTTAACTGATAAAGACTTTCTGGCTGCTGCAATACTTTTTGCCGCCAGAGAGGGATGGCTAGGACTGCCACTGGAACTGAGGGGCTGTACTGAGGTTAATGAAGCGATTTCTCACCGCATGGCCGCAATGGCCCATCGTATTCAGGATTTGGATATCGATATAGGTCCTCCGCCTCAACGCCCGATACCTTTGCTTGAATTATTCATTCCTGGTTCCAGGGACTGGACAGCCGCTCAAAAGAAGGCAGCTTTACTGATGGCAAGCGAAAGCAGATGGGATTGCATCAATACCCGGATCAGTCTTGGTAAAGGAAGATACAGCATTGAACTTGACGGCAGGGGATTGCATATTCTTTTGCCGGGAGAAGTAAAAGCTGTTGTTTCTGAGGTTGACAAAGAGATTTTTTTTGAAAAACTAAAAGATTCAGCCCTGCCTGTAAAACTCGAGAAAAAGGTTAGAAGTCTTTTCAAATAGCGGGTTTTGTATGCGCATGATTCCAGCAGTACCTCACGGTACAAAAAGCAATGCCGAAAAGAGGGTTTTTGACAAGCTGAGGCAGTGCTTTGAAAAACCTCGGAATGAGTCTTTAGTTTGTTACCACTCCTTGAATTTAACACATCATGCTTATAAGCGGTTTGGTGAAATTGATTTTCTGATTTGCGGCGAACCCGGTTTATTTGTGCTGGAAGTCAAAGGGGGGCGGGTTTCTTGTCATAACGGGATCTGGTTGCATACAAACAGATATGGGCAGACAAAAAAGTCTGCAGAAGGACCTTTCAGACAGGCGGAGTCAGCTCTTCACGGACTGAGAAAAAAGCTGCAGGCAAATATACCGAAATGGGTCATCGATCAATTCGTCATGGGATATGCAGTTGTCTTTCCAGACTGCGAATTTTCAGCATCAAGCGTTGAATGGGATCCAGAAACATTCATAGATTCCAGAAATTTTTTGAATTTTGAAAGATGGCTGAAAAAACTTTTTGCCCATTGGAAGAACCGCGACCACGGCTTACGCTGTCCTGATCATAGTTCAATAAAACAGCTTCAGAATTATTTAAGGCCTGAATTTGAGACTGTTATTCCGCTCTACGTTCAGACAAGGGAGATCCAGAAGCGGGTAGTAGCATTGACTGAAGATCAGATGATAATGGTTGATGTGGTCGAGGCTAACCAGAGAGTCATGTGCTCTGGAGGTGCGGGCACAGGCAAGACTTTTATGGCTATGGAACTGGCCAGACGCTGGACATCGATGGGAATGAATGTGGTGCTGGCCTGTCGCTCTCTCTGGTTGAAACGATACCTTGAGGCTCGATTCGATATCCCGGGTCTGACCACAGCTCTGGTGGAATCAATTAAAACGGTGATCTTTCGTAAGTGCTTGAGTTCATTTGACGCAATGCTTGTAGATGAAGGACAGGACCTTTTTGATATAAACAGCCTGGACATGCTCGATCAGGTATTAAGTGGCGGAATTGATCAGGGCAGGTGGTGCTTTTTTTACGACATCAACAATCAAAGCGGTATTTTTGGACCGGTTGAACAGGAGGCTATGGACTATTTGATGAATCAGCATCCTGTAATTGTTCCCTTGGGCATCAATTGCAGAAATACCAGTCCCATTTTAAAAACGGTTCAGACTTACCTGAAAGCTGATATGGGTATCAGAGGTGCAGGAGAAGGGCCCGAGGTTAGAATGCATCATGCCGGATCCAGTGAAGAATCCGCCTTGATTCTTAATAAATTAATAACTGAACTGATCGAAGATGGCGGAATTTCAGCCAGCTCTCTGACCATACTCAGCCCCCTTTCATTTTCTGAATCATCAGCCTCACTGCTGCCGCACTCATTGAAAAAACACATTTTAATTCTAGATGAATATTCCATGAGATCATTTCCTCCAGGTGCAATGAGCTTTGCCACCATTGCATCCTTCAAAGGTCTTGAAAATGAGGCTATTGTTGTCATTGATCTGCCTGAGTTTCAAAAAGCATCCTCAATTGCCATGCATTATGTTGCCATGAGTCGCGCGCGTGCGATCCTTTCGCTTATTTTTATGAGTAATTGAGTTGCTTATATTTCGTTTAGAAGAGGTGAACGGTTTGGCTGTAAAAAAAAGAAAAGCTCCATCATGGACAGACATAAAACCGGTGCTGGTCAATCTGGATCAGAAGCAGTTGCTCAAACTGGTTGCAGATCTCTATAAGTTTTCAAATGAGAACAAAACATTTTTGCACACCAGGTTCAGTGTTGGTGAGGATCAGCTAGGACCATACAAGAAGATAATTGATGAATGTCTTTTTTTTGATGTTTTCAGCAACAAGCCTGTTCAGGTCGCAAAAGCCAAAAAAGCCATCAGCAGCCATTCCAAGGCCCTGGGAGACGACCTGGGCCAGGCGGAACTGATGGTCTACTTTGTAGAGTGCGGAAACAGCTTCACTTTGGATATTGGGGATCTGTATCAGGAATACTATGAAGCCCTGAACCGGATGTATCAGCGGGCAATCGTTAAAGTCCTTTCGCTTCCTGAAGAACAGCAAGACGAGTTCAGGCAAAGACTAAAAACGATCATGACTTCCTCTTCCGGGATTGGATGGGGATACCATGATACTCTTGCTGGCGATTATTACAGTGCCTTTCCTGATGATGAATAAGCATGCTGAGCCTCAAGAACGAGATCTGGTTGACATTATTTGACCGGCAACAGACTTTATTTTTAAGTAATGTTCAGGCTCATACCGATAGCTAACTGGTTCGGCAGTAAAAGATTTTTGATGAGAGGTGCCAGATGAAGATCAAAGACCTGATTAATGAAGCAGAGTCTCTTCCGGTGGAAGAGCGTGCACTCGTGGTCGATTCGCTCCTTCGTAGTCTCAATCCGCTCGATTCCAAGATTGACAAAAAGTGGGCGTTGGTGGCGCAAAAACGTTTGAAGGAGGTTCGGTCTGGAGCGGTCGAAACCGTCCCGGGCGAAGACGTGTTCGCAAAGATCTGGAATGACCAATCGCAATGAGCTTCCGTTTCCATCCTGAAGCCGAGCGCGAACTTCGCGAGGCTGTCGAGTACTATGAGGATATTTAGCCCGGCCTCGGATACGATCTTTCTGTTGAGGTTTATTCAGCAATTCAACGGGCCGTAGCGTATCCACGGGCGTGGCCGATTCTTGACGGCGAAATCCGCCGGGCGTTGGTTCGAAGATTCCCATATGGAGTGCTGTACTCCGAGGAAGAGGGAACGCTGCTGATCGCTGCGGTAATGAACCTTCCCAGTAATCCCAG
>SLDX01000089.1 GCA_007125075.1 Desulfonatronospira sp. | reverse complement strand
CAGATTCTTCGGCTTTCAAGCACTTATAGTTTACATCTGAGGCCTTGAAGGATAATTTCTAAAGACGAAGGCGGCAGATACTTTTCAGGCGTCGGATCGAATCTAATTTATTGATATTTTGTCTTTAAAACATCTTGATTAAAAGCAGAAAATCAATGCATCAAGCAAATTCCGCAAACAAAAAATACGTAAGGTTTCCCGTGCTCATCGGGCTGCTCATTGTAACAGCAGTGTTCACGGCTCTGATCACCCTGCTCATCGCCAGGTTCTGGCTTTTCCAGCCCGCAGTGGAGCCGGTGACCCTTGATTCCAGGGAACAGGTCGAGCTGGAAAAAAAGCTGGCTGTGCTGCAGGACAGAAGAGCGCCTTACCGGGAACATGCTCAAGACCGGGTGATCTATCTCACTGAGCGCGAACTGAACTCCATCATAGCCCGGGATCCGCAGCTGGCCGGGAGGATGGCCCTCCATCTTTCCCAGGATCGGATCAAAGCTACGCTTCTGGTCGAGGTCCCTGAGGACATGCCGGTCCTGACCGGCAAAACCGTGGAGGTCACTGCCGGGCTGAGGGTTGAGTATGTTGAAGATCGGCCGGTGGTCATCATTGAAGGGGTCAGCCTGATGGGGGTGCCTGTGCCTGAGGCCTGGCTGGGCGGGCTTAAGGGACAGGACCTGGTCCGGATGAACGGTCCGGGGACGAAATTCTGGGAAATTTTCAGTGAAGGCATAGAAGATCTGCGCGTGGAACAGGGAAGGCTCAGGATTGAACTGGCTGAATAGGTATGGCTTCCGCCTGGAACATGAATATGGATATCACCACCATAGACGGGGGCACAGGTTCGGGGTCGGGAACCATTGTCCGGGACGTTTCAGGGCTGGCTGTTCTTACCGGAAGGGCAGTGCGCCTGGTGAACATACGTTCCAGGCGGGACAAGCCGGGGCTTCGTCCTCAGCATCTCAAGGCCCTGCAGGCCTGTGCCGTGCTTAGCAGTGGTCAGCTGAAAGGAGCCCATGCCGGTATAAAAGAAGTGGTCTTTATCCCCGGAAACACCCTGCCGGGCGGAGAATACCACTTTGACGTGGGTACTGCCGGTTCAGCGGTGATGCTGGCCATGGCCCTGATTCCGCTGGGAATGTACGCAAAAAAAACAGTAAGCCTTGTTCTGCGCGGAGGCCTGTTTCAGGATTTTGCGCCGACCGCCCTATATTTGGAGCATGTCCTGGCCAGGGCTCTATTTTCAATGGGTATAAACATCCAGGTGAACATTGATCGCCCGGGCTATGTTCCCCGTGGAGAAGGATGTATTATGTGTACTGTTCATCCTGTGGATCAAGCGCCCGGGCCATTTGAAGCAGTACACCCGGGCAGACCGGAAATGATCCGGGGGGTGGCTCTCTGTTCGCATCTTAAGGGACGCAAAGTAGCCATGCGCATGAAGGAAGCCTGCGCGAGGCGCCTGCTCAAGCAGGGACTTTCCTCAAGCATCGAGGAGGTTTACGATGAGCAGGAAGCACCGGCCTACAAGGATCCGGCGGCCCAGGCCGGGGCCTGCCTGGCCATATGGAGCAGCCTGGGCAGGGGATGTCTGCTGGGCGCGGACATGGCCGGGGCTCCCGGCAGATCTTCAGAAGAGATTGGAAAGAAAACAGCCGGACGATTCCTGGATGACCTGTCCAAAAACGCCGGGGTGGACCGCTATCTGGCGGATCAGCTGGTTCCATTTGCGGGCCTTGCTCAAGGGGAGAGCAGCTACCGGGTGCCGGAAATCACCGATCACCTGGAAACCCGCCTTTGGCTTATCCGGGAATTTCTAGGCGCGCAGACAGCTATTGAGGACCGGGTGGTCAGAATAAGGGGTGTCGGAATAAAAGAGAGGATCACGATTTGACCGTAAAGATCAGGGGCATCTATGCCACAGCCCTGACCCGTTTCCTGTTGTCCGCAAACGTATGCGTGGTCCAGCCGTCTCAATCAGTGCTCAAGCGTTTCAAGGAAGAGCGGCTGTGTCCGGACAGGCCTGAGGAAGTCAGCATAGAAGACCTTGAGAATAAACAGGGTATAATGATCCGCGGTCCGGTTGAACAGCTGAACAGGATAAGGGAGATGTTCGCACAGGTCTTCTGGGAGGCAATGTACCGCAGAAAAAACCAGGAAGACCCGGTTCTGGAGGTGGAGTTCCCGTCGATTTCCAAGGACATTCTGGATGGTCTGCGCCGGGAAGTGAGACCTACGCTCATAGGGCATCATTTCTTCCGCTGCATAAATTCCAGGATGGTCGACTTTGTGGAAAGCGTAAATCTGGAGCTCAATCCTGACCGGCTTAAGGACATCAGCCGGGAGGTGGAACAAAGACTCGTATGGTCCGGCTATAGTTCAGGCATGAACATGGTCATCAAGCATATCAAAGCGGACGGTACGGTGATCAACCTGTCCGAAGGCAGAATTGTCCGGCTTCTTCCCCAAAATTCAGGGCTTATACTTGAAAGAAGGGGCTTTAAGTCCGGCGGGACCTATGACGGCCTGAACATTGCGCAAAAGAGCGATGATTTTGCGGTAACCACCGTAAGAAAAGGCTTCTGGGACTGCAGCCACGATTACTTTCGCTCCAGTCAAAAGTTTCTGGGCCGGTACATAAACATAAACACTCCGGCCGAGTTTTATCCGGATCACATCAGATACGTGGACCTGGAAGTGGATGTGATCAAAGTGCCTGATAAAGAAACGCGGCTGGTGGATAAAGCAGAGCTGAACCGGTTGTCGGTCTCAGGTCTGATCACGCACAGGCTCAGGGAAAAGGCCCTGAAGGCGGCTGAGCAGGCTCAAGCAAATCAGGTCTGGTCCTGAAACCTGACCATTGCTGCAGAACTTTTTTTAAGCACCATCAGCCCTGGCTTTTCAGCTTCGTCTCTACTTCGGAAGGACCTCAAAGAGGTAGCTTTGTTCCGGATCCAGATATTTCCCGGCCAGATCCCGGACCTGTTCAGGGGTTACGGAAGCGGCTCTTTCTATGAGTTCTTGTCTGAAATTCAGATCCAGACCCTGGACCAGCAGGGATGAAGCTTCCTCAGTACGGCTGGACAGAGTCTGACGCCCGCGGTGATATTCTCCGAAAAGAAGATTGGTCGCCCTGTTCACTTCTGATTCTTCTGGTACAAAATCTTTAAGATCCTTAAGGATCTGTTCAAATCCTGCAAGAGCCTCCCCGGTCTTATCCGCGAAAGTGCCGATGTACAAAGCCAGAAAGCCGGTTTCCGGGGTCTGCCACAACATGGAGGTCACGGAGTAGGCCAGGCCCTGCCTGTCCCTCAGTTCTTTGAATAAAAGCCCGCCCTGCCCGGCCAGAATTTTGTTCAGTACTTTCAGTCCTGGGGTGTGCTCGTGTTTTTTCCCGGGTACCGGAAAGACCTTGAGCAGATGAGCCTGCTTTCTGTCCGGCATAAAATCCTGCCGGTGCTTCTCATCACCCCAGTGCACCATTGGAGGCGGTGCTGGTTCTCCGACTTCCATCTTCTTCATAGACTGGACAAGCCCATCCAGATGCTCCATATCCACCTGGCCGCTTACAGCCAGAACAAAAGGCATGGTTTTCTGCATGTTCCAGAACCGGGCAGCTTCTTCAGGACCGACCTGCCTGAGGTAGGCTTCTTCTCCCAGGAAAAGATAGCTGTAAGGACCGGAAGAAAAGAGAAACGGAAAAAGGTGGCGAAAGGCATAGCCCATGGGCTGGTCTTCCTGAGAGCGGATGGAGGCAACCTGATTGGCGGAAGCTCTTCTCAGTTCTTCGGCAGAGAATTCCTGCCGGGTGATCACCTCTGCGGTCAGGGCGTACATATCTTCACTGTAGCGTACCGGAAACCTGGCACTCAGGCTCAGGCTGTTTCTTCCCGCAGATGCGCCGAGGCTCGCTCCTCTGTCTTTTAAAAATTCCTGCAGTTCAGTATAGGTTCTGGAATCTGTTTCTCTGATGAGGACTGAGGCGGCAAGCTGCGTAAGACCCTGCTGTTCAGGGGAAATGAGTCTGTCCGCGCCGGGCCAGACAATGCGCAGCGCAGTATAGGGCAGATGTTCATCAGGCAGGACTACCAGTTTGCGTCCCTGTCCCAGATCCCTGATTAAAGGCTCCTGTTTTTTCCTTTCTTTGTCTTGAACATCTTCAGGAAAGAGAGGGTCGGCATCCCGCTTTATATGCTCTGCCTGCTGAACCATTTGCGCCTGTTCCGGCAGCAAAAAGGTTGCAGAGGTTTTATTGACGCATACGTACCTGTCGATGATCTCCTGCAGATCATGAGTGGTCACCCGGCTCAATTCGAACAAAAAACGATCCCGGGCCAGGTGATCTTTTTTTAAAAGCACATCAAGGCCCAGACCCGATGCTTTGCCTCCCAGGGTTTCCCGGGAACGGTAAAGGCCTTCTTCCAGAGATATCCTGGCCCGGTTCAGCTGTTCAGGAGTGAACAGCGAAGCATCGAGATTTTCCAGGACCTGGATGAACTGCTTCCAGAAAGTGTCAACATTGTCCGGATCCATCTGGACATAAAAATAAAGCATTCCCGCCCGTTCCAGAGTTAAAGCCCGGACAGAAACATCGTCAACCAGCCCGGCTTCATATTTGAACTTGCGGTATAACAGGGAAGTGTTGTCTCCGCCGAGAAGATGGGCCAGAACATCGAAGGCTGTGGACCGTGGAGATCCAAGTTCAGGAATGGGCAGGGCCAGAGCCAGGTAGGCCTTGTGCCATGGTCCATGCCTGACTTTCAACTCTTCGCTGGAGGCCCTGGAGATATTTAGAGGTCCGGGCGCGGAGATCACAGCGCTGTTGGGCACATCTCCAAAAAGTTTCAGTGTTTTGTCCATGACCCTGTCGGCCCGCACGTCGCCGCTTACTGACAGGACCATTGACCCGGGCTGATACAGCCTGTGCATATAGTCTCTCATATCTTCAGGAGTCATGGCCTTTACGGTTTCAACATAGCCAAGAATTGGATGGGCATAGGGCGTGTCCGCCCATACCTGAGACTGAAGAGAATTAAAAAGCATGCTTCCGGGATTGTCCATGGATCTTTGAATTTCAGCCAGGACCACCTGTTTTTCCATGTTGAACTCGTGATCGTCCAGGGAGGCTTCAAAGACCATGTCTCTTAGCACGTCCAGCCCCAGATCCACTTTTTCCGCCGGCAGATCCAGAGTGTAAACGGTATAATCAAAACTCGTGCCCGCATTCAGCCTCCCACCGGCTTCTTCAATCTCCCTGGCCACCGCTCCTGGAAGCCTTTTTTTGCTTCCCTTGAAGGCCATGTGTTCCAGAAAGTGGCTGATGCCTTCCTGGCTTTTCAATTCATAGCCTGATCCGGCCCGGACATACAGGCGCAAGGAAACCAGGGGAAATCTTTCATCCTCATCAACCACAACCTGCATTCCGTTGGGCAGAGTAAACAGTTCCTGTGCGTGTATCATAGGCGGTCCTGAATAAACAAGCATCATGGTCAGCAGTGTTCCAAAAACTGCGGCAATCCTGGACAATTTTTCCTCTCCATTATTTTTACTGGTTCAAGTGCTTCTGTCAAAGAAGAAAGACCGCTTTTCAGGCAGGCAGGCATGATCGACGGATTTCAAACTTTCCGGCTTCAAAATTATGGTATGCTGCTTAAAGGCAGGCCTTTCAAAGGCTGCATATCTTGTATCCTGAATCCGTGAAGTCATTTTTTGCAGCCTGTTTCTCATGGATTCAGGTAGTATGATTTTTCCTCAGCTGCAAGTGATGTTTCATTCTGTCAGGCCGCGCCGGATAATGGTTGAGCTGATTTTTTTCCACGCAAGGACATTATTGATCAGCAATAGAAATCCTGGAGCGAATTTTTTGTGCCCTGGACTTGATTCGTGTTTATCTATCTCATAATCCACAGAACAATTTCAAGACATAATTTACGAAAAAAAGAGGCCGGGATGGAAATGGCAACTGATCGGACCGGAAAAAAGGCCCTGGAGTTCGTCCTGGAGGATATGCAGGGCCGGATGCACAAGCTTAAGGACTATCTGGGCGGGTGGACGCTTCTGGTTTTTCACCGTCACCTGGGCTGACTGCCGTGCAGAAGGCATGTCCTGCAGTTGCAGGAGCAGGAGAAGAACCTGGAAGAGCTGGACATTGAGCCCTTGATAGTAACTTTCGAGGCCGGGTTCATGACCAGGCTCTATGTGCAGGATACCGGGCTGAAGTGGCCGCTGCTGATAGATGAGGACCGGACTCTTTATCGCGGCTACGGAATGCTTCATGCCCGGTGGTGGGAGCTCTGGGGCCCCGCGACCATCTGGATTTATTTCAAGGAGCTGCTCAGAGGCAAAAGACCGGTTCAGAGCTCTGGGGATGTTTCCCAGCGTGGAGGAGACGTGCTTATCGATCCTGCAGGTATTGTTCGTCTGCATCATATCGGCCGAACTCCTGCCGACAGGCCGCCGGTAAAATCCATACTGCAAATCGTCCGGGAGTATTCAAGCTGACCGGGTGTTCTTTCTCCAGCTTCGGATTTACATGTCCGGAAATCTTTTCTAAGATGACCAGGCCATGTATTTTCCGGAGATAAAATGGATATAAGCCTGGACCGCAAAGAATTGAGCACCGCCCTGATATTCGGGCTGGTTTTCTTTTTGCTGGGCATCGGGGTCTTTTTTCTGACCTGGCAGAATCTGCGCCAGCAGCAGGAACAGGTGCGCAAACACCTGGAACTGAGCGCCGTATCCATAGGCCGGGGCGTTGAGGCCAATCTTTACCGGGGGACCATGCGCGGCATGGGCTCAAGGCGGCTGGCTGATGAACAGGAATTCATTCCCGCAGCCCAGGACCTTCTTCAAGAGCTTCTGCGTGAAGGTGAGGTTGTCTTTCTGGGTCTTTACGGGCCTGAGGACCGGCTCATCTATTCCTCAAGCGACATCAGTTCTCTGAAGTTTGAACCCGATCAGGACATGCTTGAACAGGCCCGCAGAGAAAAATGGAGCGGTGAACTTATTGTTGAAGACAGAAATATTTTCGTCCAGGGTTTCCCCTCACAGCGCATGGCGTACAGAAGCGGACGGGCGGGTCACAGGGAGCAGGCCGGAGAAAGGCCGGGAGCTATCTTCATCGCCCTGGACATGTCCGGCCATCTTGAGGCCTACAAAGGATTTAAAAGAACCCTGATAGTTCAGACAGCTTTTACCTTTTCGGCCGTTTTCATTATCGGAGCCCTGGTCCTGGGCTATCTGCGCAAAAATGAGCAGGGCAGGCGTTTTGTGCATCTGAATACTTTCCACACCAGACTCCTGGACAACATGCCTGACGGGCTTTTGAGCCTGAACAGGGATTTTGAGATCATTGCCGCTAATCCCGCGGCTGGAAAGCTTTTGGGTCAAGAAGACGATGTGCTGGGAAAAAAGTTTTCCAGTTATCTGCCCGGACAGCTTAAGGAGGTCGGAGAGGCCAGATGGGATCAGGTGCAGATAGGAAATAAAGCCCTGGAAATATTGCTGCTGCCCATCAGAGAAGAAAAGGAATACCTGGTTCTGCTCAGGGACCGGACCAGGATGAAAAAGCTTGAAAGCGACCTGGAACATTCCAGGCGCCTGGCTGCAGTGGGCCGGTTCGCCGCGGGTCTGGCCCATGAAATCCGCAATCCCCTCAGTTCCCTTAAAGGTTTTGCGCAGTATTTTCAGCAGAAACTGGCAGGTGAGGAACCCGCGGCAAGCTATGCCAGGACCATGGTCTCCGAAGCAGACAGGCTCAACCGGGTGATCAACGACATGCTCTACCTGGCAAGGCCTAGAGAGCTGAACCTCTCATCTGTGAATCTGGACGATCTTTTTAACCAGGTCCGGCAACTGCTGCACATGGACCTGCAAAGCAAAAAAGTCCGGTTCAGACAGGATGCCGGGGATCTTTACCTGCAGGCTGATGCGGATCTGCTGAAGCAGGCGCTGATCAACCTGGTGCTCAACAGCCTGCAGGCAATAGAAGCGGGCAGGGGAGAGATAACCCTGAAGGCTTCAAATCTGGAAAAAATGGTGCGCATAGATGTGGCGGACAACGGCTGCGGCATGGAAGAAAACACGCTCAGGCAGGCCAGCGAGCCCTTTTTTTCCACCCGGGACAGCGGAAGCGGGCTTGGTCTGGCCATTGTCCAGCGCATTGTCCGCGATCACAGGGGCAGTATGGACATTAGTTCAGAGCCGGGTAAGGGAACCAGGGTCAGCCTGTATCTGCCTCAGGAGGAAGGCGAGGGTCATCTTTTTGAGTTGAAGGACTGAAAAAAAGATCAAATTCGCGGGCTTCAGCATCTGCATACCGCCTGGTCTTCTCCAGCCATGTGTTATAGGCGCACAGGAATTCATCACCCTTGCGGGTCAGTTCGTATCTCTGCGGGCGGGAACCGGTCAGGACCACCAGCTCATAACCCAGCATATCCTGAGTTTTTTTCAGTTTTCCCCAGGCCGCCCGGTAGGACATGCCCAGGCTTTTGGCCGCCTGCCTCAGGGAGCCGTTTTCTTTTATCCTCTGCAGAAGCATGGCCCTGCCCTGGCAGAAAACCGTGTCCCGGTCGATTTCCAGCCAGAGGTTGAGGCCGGGGCTGTATCTGCAGCATGTCTTCTGCTCTTTTTCTCTTTTATCCTTATCGGGAAATGAAGGCCTGCTGTGAGTCATATTCTATTGCCAAACGGGTATAATATGGTTATTCTATTTTGATGTCTTTGCTGAGGGACTTTATCAATGAGCATGACCGTTTTGCCGCGGCTTCAGGCATCGAGCTGATAGAGGCCGGGCAGGGCTCTGCGCTGGCCAGAATGACCGTTCAGGACAAACACCTGAACGGCCTGGACATTGTCCATGGCGGAGCAGTGTTCACCCTTGCTGACCTGGCCTTTGCCGCGGCGTCCAACTCCCGCGGCTCTGCCGCTGTAGGCATTAACGCGAGCATACACTATATCCGGCCTGTTCAGCAAGGCTCCATACTCACCGCGCAGGCCAGGGAGATCTTCTCACACCGGACACTGTCAGGGTATGCTGTTGAAGTAAGAGACGATCAGGATCGACTGGTGGCTACTTTCCAGGGTACGGCCTATAAAAAGGATGCTCCTCTTATTCCTGAAACTGAAAAAAGCAGGCAGAAATAGTGTCTATCCGCAGTCTCGCACTGGAAATCTATCAGCTGGAAAAAGAGCTGGACAAACTGCGAAAGGTTCAGGCCGCAGCCGCCCCTGGAGAGCTGCAGGTTCTGAGCTGGGAGATCAGCCAGGTCAAAAAAAGACGCGATGAACTAAGGTCCCTTCTGGAATCAAGAAAAGAAAAAAATTTTAAAATATAAAAATGCTGACCTGTGCCCGGTATTTGCCTTCTTGCGCAATTGCCGGGATAATGTTAGCAGCCATATGCCATGTTTGATATAACACAGATAATAACCGAACTGGCCCTGGTGGCCGTTCCCCTGCTTATGGGCATTACCTTTCACGAGGTGGCCCATGGATATACAGCCTACCGTTTCGGCGATCCTACGGCCAAGAACGCAGGGCGCCTGACCCTGAACCCGATCAAGCACCTGGATCCTCTGGGCACGCTGGTTCTGGTGGTGACCAGGATGATCGGCTGGGCCAAGCCTGTGCCCATTAATCCGGCTTATTTTGAGGATCCGAGAAAAGGGATTTTCTGGGTTTCCCTGGCCGGGCCGGCAGCCAATTTCTGTCTGGCTGCAGGTTTTTATGTATTGTTTTATGTGCTCCTCATGTTTCAGTCCATGTTCGCCGGGGGGAGCCTTGAACCTCTGCTGGGTACGGCTCTGGCCATCTGCTTTTACGGGATCCTGCTGAACATAATTCTGGGCATATTCAATCTGATTCCCATTCCGCCCCTGGACGGCAGCAAGATCCTGGCCACCTTCATGCCCGGAAGCATGGCCGGACAATACATGCAGCTGGAAAAATACGGCTTTCTGATCATAATCCTGCTGGTTTTCCTGGGCGTATTCCAGGGCCTATTCGGGTTCGTGATCAACCTCGTATACAGCCTGGTCCTTATCTGATCCAAGCGCACTTAAAGGCAGAAGCCGGCAAGCCGACTTGCAGGAAGACATAATGCGGATGCAGCTGGATTTGCGCCGGCAGATCCGGATAATTTCTGGAGGATATACAGCACATGAAACAAAGCGGTGAAAAAAGGGTGGTTTCAGGCATGCGGCCCACAGGCCCTCTGCATCTGGGACATTATTTCGGGGTCCTGAAAAACTGGGTCAAGTTTCAGGAAGACTTCACCTGCTTTTTTTTTGTCGCCGACTGGCACGCCCTGACCAGCGAATATGCTGAACCGCACAGGATAAAGCCTTTTGTAGCTGAACTGGTCAAGGACTGGCTGGCATCAGGTCTGGATCCGGAAAAAGCCGTCATTTTTCAGCAGTCCCAGATCAAGGAGCATGCCGAGCTTAATCTGCTGCTGAGCATGATCACTCCCCTGGGCTGGCTGGAACGCAACCCCACGTACAAGGAGATAAGGCAGGAGCTGATCAGCAAGGACTTGAACACCCACGGCTTTCTGGGCTATCCCGTGCTGCAGGCCGCGGATATCCTCATCTACCTGCCGGATTTTGTGCCCGTAGGACATGACCAGTTGCCTCACCTGGAGCTGACCAGGGAGATTGCCAGGCGCTTCAACCACCTTTATGGAACTCTGTTTGTGGAGCCGCAGGCCAAACTGACCGTCTCGGCCAAGCTTCCCGGCCTGGACGGCCGCAAAATGAGCAAAAGCTACGGCAACTGCATTTATTTAGGCGATGAACCTGAATCTCTGAGGCCCAAGGTCATGTCCATGCTTACCGATACCAAGCGCATGCGCAGAAAGGATCCCGGAGACCCTGAGACCTGCAATCTCTTTCCCTATCACCTGCTGGTCACACCGGAAACCGACCGGGAAGAGATCAGCCGCAAGTGCACCCTGGCCGAATGGGGCTGTGTGGACTGCAAAGAACTCATGCTCGGCCGCCTGGAAGAATTCCTGGCTCCCTTGCGGGACAGACGCAGACAGTTTGGCAAACCTGAGATCATCAGCGAAATCCTGCACACAGGCAATAAAAAGGCTGTTGAGGCAGCAACAGTGGTTATGGAAAGGGTTCGAGAAAAGCTGGGTTTCGACTTTTAATATTAAGATGAAAAGTCTGCTTTTTGGCTGGATTTTTTCAGGGGCTGCAATGCACAAGTTCCAGACTGCGCCCGCCCAGACCGCTTAGTACCGCGGTGACCCACGGACTGGTAATGACCATAATAGCCGGACCTTCGGGGGGATGGACCCTGCAGGCCACCCGGACCACTGAACTGTCCTGATATTCAATCACCGCCTCGGCCCGGTATCCTCCAGTCGGACGGCTTCCCGCGTAAAAGGCCGCGAAAGATTCAGCCTGCTCAGGCCACTCAGGCACAGCTTCCCTGTTCAGCTTCCAGACATGTTCCCAGTCGTTTTCGTCTCCGGAAAGAGCCTCAGGAGTCTGCACATCAGAAAAATGACCGGACCATTGGGCCATGATTTCAGCATCCCTGAAGTCATCACCGGTTGTGGCCCGGTATACAAGCATGGCTGCAGGCAAGAGCAGCACGGCTGCTGCTGCCATCCAGACCATAAAGCCCACCGGGCCTTTAAAGAATTTTTGCGCAGGCATGGCTTACCTCGAATAATTATCAGAAATCAATACGAATAAATGGCTGCTGCCCAGGAGCATAAATATTTGTCTCAAAGATTGCAATAAATGTCCTGAGTGTTTTAAATAAAGAATAATGCCGGGTGCAAATCAACAATGGACAGGACTGGCGGGAGAGATTATCCGTTAAGAACTTAAGAAAAACAACCGGGTCCGGGCAGTTAATCCTGCTTTGGGCATTCAAACCGCATGTAGAAGATGAAACCGCTTTATTTTGATTACAACGCCACTACTCCGGTGCACAAGGATGTTGTGCAGGCCATGCTTCCTTATTTTTCCGAAAAGTTCGGCAACCCCGGAAGCGGACATATGCACGGACTTGAGGCCAAAAAAGGCCTTAAGCAGGCCAGAGAGAGCCTTGCCCGGCTGATCAACGCCGATCCGGATCAGGTTTATTTTACTTCCTGCGCCACTGAATCGAACAACCTGGTCCTGTCCGGGACACTGCGTCCAGGAGATGAACTGATCATTTCCGCTGTGGAGCATCCTTCAGTTGTCCAGCCTGCTGTTGAACTGGAAAAAAAGGGAATCGTTCTGAAAACCGTTCCTGCGGACCACAGCGGGCGCATTGATCCGGAGCAGATCCAGGAACTGATCACTTCCAAAGCCAGGCTTGTAAGCGTCATGCTGGCCAATAACGAGGTGGGCACAATACAGCCTGTAGCCGAAATATCCAAGATCCTGAATGAGAAAAATATCCTTGTACATTCTGATGCGGCCCAGGCTGTGGGCAAGATTCCGGTGGACGTGGCCCGGCTGGGAGTGGATTTTCTGACCATTGCCGGGCACAAGATGTACGCGCCCAAAGGTGTGGGCGCTCTGTATGTCCGAAGACCGGATTCGCTTGTACCGCTTCTTTACGGCGGGGGTCAGGAAAAGGGAATAAAACCGGGAACTGAAAATGTCTCCCATATCGTCGGCCTGGGTCTGGCTGCTGAGCTGGCAGCCAGGGATCTTGAACGCGAGGCCCGGCGCCAGAAGCAGCTGGGGGCAAGATTTCTGCACAAGCTGCCGCAAATACTTCCTGATTTTGTCCTGCACGCGAAAGACGCCCCCAGGCTTCCCGGAACAATGTCCATAGGTTTCGGGGGGTACAGGGCCGCGGATATTTTATCGGGCATGGTTGCCTGCAGTCTGTCCGCTTCAGCCGGAGCGGCCTGTCACGGCGATACGCAGGAAATGAGCCAGGTCCTTAAGGCCATGGGGGTGAAGCCTCATTTCGGCCTGGGAACCATCAGGTTTTCCTGGGGCAGAATGACTTCTGAGGAAGATATTGATGAGCTGCTGAACAGGCTTGAATACATTTTCCATTCCTTTTTATCTTAATACCTCAAAGAAGCCCTCCCGGATCTTATTTTAATGGCTCAAGCTGTCCCAGAAGGGTTGGAATCAGTTCCGCAACAGTAGGGTGAATGTGCACCGCCCTTTGAATGACGGTATAAGGAGCACCCGCATACATGACATCCGTGATCAGATGCACTGTTTCATCCCCTTCCGGCCCGAGTACGGCCGCTCCCAGAATTTTTTCGGTTTCAGCGTCAACCAGGACCTTCATGAACCCCTGAGTGCTGCCTTTGGCTAAGGCGCGCTTGACCCGGGTCATGGGCATTTTGCCGAT
>SLDX01000148.1 GCA_007125075.1 Desulfonatronospira sp. | reverse complement strand
GGACATGGGCATAGGCAACACCACACCATCTACAGCCATTATTGCTGTTTTTTCAGGTCTGCCGGTCAGAAATCTGACCGGACCGGGTACAGGGCTTGACGATCAGGGTGTTATGCATAAGGCCTCGGTCATAGAACAGGGACTGGCTCTTAATCGTCCTGATCCGACCGATCCACTGGATGTTCTGGCCAAGGTCGGCGGTCTGGAGATCGGGGCACTGGCTGGTCTGGTCATTGGCGCTGCAGCCAGGGGCATACCCGTGGTTTGTGATGGGCTGATTTCCACCGCAGGGGCTTTGATCGCCTTTGAACTGAATCCCGGAGTCAAGTCATACCTGTTTGCCGGACATCGCTCACATGAGGTTGGGCATGAGTACATGCTCAGGCACATGGGCCTTAGACCTTTGCTGGATCTGGAGCTGAGGCTCGGCGAAGGAACAGGGGCAGCGCTGGCCATGGAACTTATGGACGCGGCCACAAGAATCCTGGCGGACATTAAAACCTTTGATGAAGTGGGCATTGAAAACGCCCACCGGACTTAGAGATGCACAGCGATCAGAGCATGAGACACGGGGGGAACATTTCTTCCCTGGCTGCTCAGGCCGGTCGAAGACCGGATCAGATCATCGATTTCTCAGCCAATATCAATCCCCTGGGATTTCCGGAATGGCTGCGTCCGCTGATCAGTTCCAGGCTGGAAGATATTGTAAATTACCCCCATCCCAGAGCCGAAGAACTGATAAACGCGGCCTGCATCAGATATGGGGCCAGACCGGAAGAAGTTCTGACCGGCAACGGCACTGCCGAACTGATCTCCCTCCTGCCCGCAGCCCTGAAATACCGGCAGGCGCTTATTCCTGTCCCTGCCTATTCAGATTATGAAAAAAGCTGCCTGGCAGCTGGAGTTGACGTTGAACAATTCAATCTCAACCCTGATGCCGGCTTTAACCTTGATCCCTATGAGCTGGCTCCAAGCCTGGCAGAGAGTAAACTGGTTTTTATCTGCCGTCCGAACAATCCGACCGGTGTCGACTGCAGCGGACAAAGACTTCGTTCACTGGCGCGCAGGTTTCCAGAAAGCCTGTTTGTAGTCGACGAGGCCTTTGGAGATTTCGCCGAAGACTTTGACAGCTTGAGTGTTGACCGCCCAGATAATGTGCTCGTCCTTCTTTCCCTGACCAAGATATTCGCCCTTCCAGGTCTGCGGGTAGGGATTGCTCTGGCTGATCCGGCCATTATCCGCACTATAGCTTCAAGACAACCGGACTGGACGGTAAATACGCTGGCCCAGGCCGCCGGAGCAAGGGCCTTGCTCGATGAGGAATTTATTCTCCGAACCAGAAATTTTGTTACCCGGGCCAGAGAAGAATTAAGCGCAGGCCTTGCAGAACTTCAGGACATCAAGGTCTATCCGGGAAAGGCCAACTTTCTTCTTTTGCGCCTCAATTACCCAAACCTGGACGCTCCCGGACTGGCCCGGGAACTTTTGCACCGCAATGGTCTGGCCGTACGCGTCTGCAACAATTTTAAAGGTCTTGACAACAACTATCTGCGCGCAGCTGTACGCCGTCCGGAAGAAAACAGGCTCCTGGTCAGGGCCATGCAGCGCATCCTTAACGGACGCGATCGTGTCCCGGTCAGGGCCGGACAGGCGCGCAAGCCGGCCATCATGTTTCAGGGCACCGGTTCCAATGCAGGCAAAAGCATTCTGACCGCGGCCATGTGCCGCATTCTATTGCAGGATGGATACCAGCCGGCCCCGTTCAAGGCCCAGAACATGTCTCTTAATTCCTACGTCACCAAAGACGGAGAGGAAATGGGCCGGGCTCAGGTTGTCCAGGCACAGGCAGCCCGCCTTGATCCGGATGTGCGCATGAATCCGGTTCTCTTGAAGCCCGGAAGCGAAACCGGATGCCAGGTGATCATCAACGGCCGCGCGGTGGCTAATATGGAAGCTTCAGAATATGTAAACTACAAGTCACACGCCTTTGCCGCAGCCCAAAAAGCCTTTAAAAGCCTTGCCGGAGAATGCGATGTCCTTGTCCTGGAGGGAGCCGGAAGTCCCGCGGAAATCAACCTTAAAAGCCACGACATTGTCAACATGGCAATGGCTGAATACGCGAAAGCCCCTGTTCTTCTCGTCGGGGACATCGACCGGGGAGGGGTGTTTGCCTCCTTCGTGGGCACCATGGAAGTTCTGGCTGAGTGGGAGCGAAAGCTGATCAGAGGTTTTGTGATCAATAAATTTCGCGGTGATCCTTCACTGCTGAACAGTGCTTTTGAACTTGTCAGGGCGCATACCGGCAGACAGATAACCGGAGTGATACCCTTCATGCACGACCTTGAGCTTCCAGACGAAGACTCGGTGAGCTGGAAGGAAGGATTCACAGGAAAGCTTAAAAGCGATGAAGACTGTATTACGATCGGAGTAGCAGATGTTCCACATATCTCCAATTTTACCGATTTCGATGCTTTGAGGCTTGAACCGGATGTAAGGCTCAAAATCATTCGCTCACCGGATGAACTGGACGAATTGGACGCGCTTATACTTCCTGGCAGCAAAAACGTGATCAAAGACTTCAAATGGCTGCAGCAAAGCGAACTTCTGACCGGCATTAAAGATATGGCCGCCGCTGGAAAGGCTGAGATCATCGGTATTTGCGGAGGACTGCAGATGCTCGGCCGGATGATTGCCGATCCTTATGCGGTTGAATCCAAAGAGCGGGAAACAGACTGCGCGGGTCTTCTGGAACTGACTACTGAGCTTGACCGGAAAAAGACTCTTTGCCGGGTATCAGCTATACACCTTGCGTCCGGCCTGGAAGTCACCGGTTATGAAATTCATCACGGGAAAAGCCGGATTTCAGGCTCTCCCCTGCTCCGGCTTGCAGACGGGGAATACGAAGGTGTTCGATCCTTCAATCAGCTGATCTGGGGGACTTATCTGCACGGCATATTTGATGCCGATGAATACAGGCGCTGGTTCATCGATCGCCTGCGCCTGAGCAGGGGGCTGAAGCCCAGAAATAAACTCCTTTACCTGCACAATCCGGAACAGGCCCTGGACAGGCTTGCCGACAAGGTGCGCGAATGTATTGATATGAGAATGATATATAAATTGATGGGACTTTAGCTGCGCAGTATCTGAAGCTTGACTTCTGCACTTATTAAAAAAGTTAGTTTTCAATATCCGGCTTCACAGCCAGGTTCTCCTGATTCCTTAAAATTGATCATAAGATCTGGTTTACATGACAGATTCCATTATTATGGTTGAATAGATAACTTTTTACCTTTTTTCGAACACAAAATAAGGAGAATTCATTATGTTTAAAAATAGGACTCCATCAGGATTCAAGACCTGGATCAGCTCATTTCTGGTTGCCTGTACCATGTTCTTTTTATTTCCTGCCACTGTCATTGCTCAAAACCCCTCAGGTGATCAACCGCAGATGGCAGAAGTTGTTCACAGTCCAAAATCGTTTGCCGAAACCCTGGAAACTTTCAAGGAAGAAGCTGCCAAAGCAGGCTGGAGTGTGTTAAATGTCAATAATATGGCCGGAGTGCTTTCCAAGCGGGGTTTTACGCTGCATCCGGTAGTGATTATTGATGTCTGCAGCGGGAAATACAGCGCCAGAATATTGGATGAAGATGATCATCGACCGGTTTCTGCGTTCATGCCCTGCCGGGTAAGCATCTATCAGACTTCTGAGGGTGAAGTTTATATCTCCAGAATGAATACGGCAGCTTTTCTGGACTTGATGCCGTCTGAAGTGGCTGAGGTTATGTCCGCCTCCGACCGGGAGGTAGCGGACATGATTGCCAATACAGTGAACTGATTCCGGAAAGTACCTGTTTACAGGATATTTAAGGCTGAAGAATAAAAAAATTCAAAATGAGGCGCACAAGGAAGCTTAACTGCTGGGATTACTCCGGCTTAATGCCTGATCATGCTCACCCCGAAAAAAAACTCACCAGGTTCTTCTGCAGGATCTGTAGTGTATAAACGAATAAGCTCAAAATCCTGATGAGCATTTAGAAACCGTTCCACCTGATCTTCGTTTTCCGCCCTGCTCAGGGTGCAGGTGAGATATATAAGCATTCCTCCGGAGGACAGCACATCTGCCGAAGCTTCAAGCAGTTCCTGCTGATTTTTTTTCAATGCGCGCACATCGACTGATTTACGCTTCCACTTGGTGTCCGGCCTTCTACCGAGCACGCCAAGACCGGTGCATGGAGCATCAACCAACACTGTTGCCGGATTCTTCTTTAGCGGAAGATCCTGTCCCCTGGCGGCAAAGACCTTTATGTCCTGTTTCTGCTCCACGGCAAGCCTCTTCAGGCCTGTCAATCTATGCAGATGAGGATCACTTGCCCATACATCAAGGTCCTGAGTACTCAGAAGAAGGGCCTTGCCTCCCCGGCCTGCGCACATATCCCAGACCGGAGAGGGCCACTGGCCAAGACCAAGTTCCCACATGGCCTTCTGACCGGCAAAGCTTTGTCTGAAAATCAGCCCTTTTTTCTCAAGTTCGTCCAGCCTCGGTTTGCCTTCGGCGATCAGAACAGAAGATCCTATTTTTTGAGCCACCCTCAACCCGCTCAGTGCTCCTTCATCGACTCCAGGGGCGATCCTGAAGCCCGGCAACGGCTTTTGCAGGCTTTGCCGCAGATATTTTAGCGCGGCCCTGGCACCATAATCCTTGATCCACATTCTTATAATCCATTCAGGACAGGAATAGAATCTGGAAAGGAAAACTGCTTCATCCGGTTTGTCCCGCCTGTAGAATCCGGGATCAAAACAATTGACTCCGACGGTCTGGCGCAGCACGGCATTGACCAGAGATGCCATTCTGGGTCCGAATTCCTTGCGGGCCAGATTCACGGCACTGGAAACAGTGGCGTATTCAGGAATCCGTTTAAGAAAAAAAAGCTCGTAAGCCGCAAGGCCCATAAGGACCTTAAGCCTTGGCGGCAGCCTGCCCGGATTGCTCAGAAAGGAGCTGACCACAAAGTCCAGGCGTCCTTTGTAACGCAGGTATCCATAGGCCAGTTCAGTGATCAGGCCCTTATCCCGGGGATCCAGACCCGGATCCATGTTCCTGTCCAGGACCATCTGCAGGTCCCGGCCCGGCCTGAGGCTCTCAACGACCACTCTCAGGGCCAGGCTGCGGGGATCTTTTCCGGAAAACATAGGCCTCAACCCCGAACCCGGCTGAAACCTGTGCTGAAATCATTTGTCAACGGATTTCTTCTCCACAAACTTGTCCAGGGCAAGGCGTATATGTTCCAGGGCTACCCGGGTGTCCAGACAGGGTCCCTGGGGCCGGTCGTTGAGCACTCCATAGACCGGAATGGGATATGCGTCCTGAATCCCGCTGGACAAGTCGCGTTCGCAGGCCACAGCAATAATCAGTCTGGGGCGGATATTGACCACGATTCTGCGGGCTATGGTCCCGCCTGTCGCCAGGGCCATATGAACCCCGTAATCCTCACTGAGCTCCAGAAGACCGGCAATGTTGCATTCACCGCATCTTTTGCAGTTGTGCACGTTGTAGGTCAACCTGCGGCTGCACAGGCTGTACTGCAGACAATGGGGCATGAGCATGAGTACTTTGTGCGGGGGATACTTGAGGTTTTCGGACAGGACCAGTTCGTTATTCACCTTAATGAACGACGCCCTCGTTTTCTGCTTGGGAATGCTCAGGAGCCTGCCCACAATGGTCATCAGGGGCAGAAACAGCTTAATGCTTATTCCTCTAAGATTCCTGGAAAACAGGACAGGGCGTTTGAGCAGAATATTCAGGATCAGTCCCAGAGAAGCCCAGATGACGAATCCGATCCCGACAGCGACAATTCCTCCCAGTATCCACGGTGCCCAGGGATGTATATCGTGCAGGCCCACATAAGGAATAAGCCAGATGATGAGCAAAATCAGGCAGACTGAAATGGAGGTCGCGGTGATCAGCCCGATAAAAAGTCTTTTTTTGGTCTCCAGGGAGTCTTTGATTTCTTTTTCCAGAGAATTATGGGCTTGGGTCGACATAGGTTAAAAAGGTGTTGGTTATCTGCTCAAGGCCTGGTACTTTTTATCTGCATTTCTGCAGAAAACCGCAATAAAACCCCTGGGCGCTCATTTCTTTGCTGTTTTCAGGCTTGACTTTGGGGGTTAAATATATCCTGTCCCGGCAGACAATGCCAAGATATCCCTGTTCCACTCCGGTCAGGGTTCCCGGTTTCACCCCTACAGGTCTTTGGTTTCCGACTTTTCCGGGATAGACAATAATTCTTATAGGTCTGCCTTCAGGCGAAGTCCAAAAAAAATATGCACCCGGCCAGGGGAACATGCCCCTGATCAGGTCATGAACTTCTCCCGCAGGCCTGTCCCAGTTGATCAAAGCCTCCTTTTTGGTCAGCTTCGGGGCATATGTAGCCAGCTCGTGATCCTGTTCTTCAGCCGGCAGTTCCTCTCCCTGCAGTCTGTTCAGGACTTGTACCAGAAGCTCACCTCCGATGCGGGCCAGCTTGTCGTGAAGGGTCTGCGCGGTGTCGCTTCCTTCTATATCCACTGTCCTGCGCATTAACACTGGACCGGTGTCCATGCCTGGTGTAAGACGCATGATACTTATCCCGGTCTGCTTTTCACCGTTTATGATCGCTCTTTGGATGGGCGCAGCTCCTCGGTAAAGAGGCAGAAGCGAGGCATGGACATTAAGAGGCATCTCTTTGGCAGTTTTCAGCACATATTCAGGAAGTATAAGTCCGTAAGCCGCAACCAGCAGATAATCCGGTTCAGCAGCCTTTAATCTGTCCACCTCTGCCCGATCCTTGAAATTTTCAGGCTGATATACGGACAATCCTTTTTCTATAGACAGTAGTTTAACCGGAGAAGGCTTTGGGCTGCGTCCCCGGCCACTGGGGCGATCAGGCTGAGTATATACCCCGACAATCTCGCCCAAAGGCCAGTCAAGCACATGTTCCATGACGATCCGGGCAAACTCCGGTGTGCCCATGAAAATTATTCTTTTTTTGGATCCAACCATTTGCTCAGTTTTTTTTCGTATATGGCCCTTTTAAGCCTGCTGACATGATCGATGAACAGCTTGCCGTTCAGATGATCAATTTCATGCTGCATGCAGATAGCCCAGAGGCCTTCACCTTCCTGAACCACTTCCTGTCCTTCAAGATTCCGGGCTCTGATCTTAATCTTTTCAAACCTGGAGACCCTGGACTGGTACCCCATAACACTCAGACAGCCCTCTTCAGATGTGATTTCTCCTTCGGTATGGATTATTTCAGGATTGATATAAACCGTAAGTTCTTCCTGATTGTCCGGTCCGCTAAGATCCACTGTGACCACTCGGAGACTTTCTCCTACCTGAGGTGCGGCCAGACCTATCCCCCTGTTTTCGTACATCAGTCTGGTCATGTCTTCTACAAGGAGATGAATAAAGTCGTCTATTTGCTCCACCGGCCTGGCCGGCTGCAGAAGAACTGGATTGGGATAGGTGATCAATTTTCTGGACATATCAATTATCCAGGGTTTTGCCTTGCTCTCTTAATCGAATACCCAGCTCCCTTAACTGTTTACTGGTAACTGTTGCTGGAGCATCAGTCATCAGACAGGCTGCCTTCTGGGTCTTTGGAAAAGCGATCACATCCCTTATGGAAGCGGCTCCGACCATAAGCATGATCAACCGGTCAAGCCCGAAAGCGATTCCTCCATGAGGTGGCGCGCCGTAATCAAGAGCCTGCAGCAAAAATCCAAATTCATTCCCGGCCTGCTCGTTATCAATACCAAGGACGGCAAACATCTTTTCCTGACCTTCCCTGGTGTGATTACGTATGGAACCGCCCCCGATCTCATAACCGTTGATCACGAGATCATAGGCTCTGGCCAGGGCAAGGCCCGGTTCATGCTCCAGCAGATCAAGATGTCCATCCTTGGGTGCTGTGAACGGGTGATGTCTGGCTGTCCAGCGCTTTTCTTCCTCGTCCCATTCCAAAAGTGGAAAATCCATAATCCATAGGGGCGCAAAAGTATTTTCCGGAATGAGCTGGAATCTTTCCCCCAGCTTGATGCGCAGATAACCCAGGGCGTTGTTGACCACATCAGGAGATGCTGCCTGAAAAAAGACTATATCTCCGGGTTCAAGACCAAGTACCGAGGAAAGGCCTGCGCGTTCTTCACCGCTTAGAAATTTGGCAATTGGAGATTGCCATTCGTTGTCCTTGATCTTGATCCAGGCCAGGCCCTTGGCTCCATAAATGCCTACAAAATCAGTATAGTCATCAATTTCTTTCCTGCTGAGTTCGCTTCCTCCTGGAACACGCAACGCCTTGACCAGCTGGGCATTTGCAAACAGATTAAATCCTGAGCCTCGAACGATCTCGGTAACATCCTTGAGTTTGAGTTCAAAACGCACATCAGGACGATCCAGCCCGTAATCAGCTATGGCCTGATCATAGTTCAGGCGCATAAAAGGTGTCTCCAACTCGATTCCTGAAACTTCCCGAAAAAGAGCGGCAATCATGTTTTCCGAAACAGACATGACTCCACCCTCCTCAACAAAGGACATCTCCAGATCCACCTGAGTAAATTCAGGCTGGCGATCTGCCCGCAAATCCTCATCTCGAAAACATTTAACCACTTGATAGTATTTATCCACCCCCGCGCACATCAAAAGTTGCTTAAACAACTGTGGTGACTGGGGCAGAGCATAAAAAAATCCCTGATTCTGCCTGCTTGGAACAAGAAAATCCCTGGCCCCTTCGGGTGTGCTCCGGGTCAGGACAGGGGTTTCCACCTCGATAAAACCCGATTCGTTCAGAAAATTTCTGAGCGCACTCACTGCCTGACTGCGCATTCTGATGTTTCTGACCATTGACGGGCGCCTCAGGTCCAGATTGCGGTATTTTAGACGCAGATTTTCCGCGACTTCCACCCGGTCTTCAATTAAAAACGGCGGAGTTTCAGATCGGTTGAGAAGCCTGAATTCCTTAACAGCCACTTCTATATGCCCGGTTTTCAGGTTGGGGTTGATCATATCCTTAGGTCTTTCACGCACCACTCCCTTTACGGCGATGACGTATTCGGAACGCAGGGCATGGGCCTCTTCCAGGGCCAAGGCATTGACTTCAGGAGAGAAAACCACCTGTGTCAGGCCGTCTCTGTCCCTTAGATCGATAAAGATCAGGCCGCCGTGATCCCTGCGATACTGAACCCAACCCATGAGGCAGACTTCCAGTTCTATATGTTCAAGATGCAGTTCATTGCATCCGTGAGACCTGACCCACCATCCAAGAGGTTTTATCGGTATTTTGTTCCCGGTGTCGTCCATTCAGCGAGCATCCTCTAGTTTTGTTAAATGAATATTGTTTGTTTTCCTGATTATCCACCTGTCTTAGACATCACAGGCGTTTCAATGCTGAACAAAACTTTCAGCTTTTGTCTTGAGATTGAGCCCCAGGGCCTGTTCAACATCATCCTGACTCACAGCCCTCTGCACTCCGGTTGACATGTCCTTGACCTGAATCTGTCCTTTTTCCAGTTCATCCTTGCCAAGCAGCAGACAGGCCTTGACTTTCTTGCGGTTGGCCAGGCGCAATTGACTTTTTATGCTTTTGACCTGAAATCCCATCTCGCCTTGAAAGCCTTTGTCGCGCAGACGCTGAGCCATGAGCATGGCCGTATCCATGGCATCTTCATGCAGCACGGCAAAATAAAAGTCCAGAGGCCTTTCCTGAATACTCCGCAAAAGCAGGGCCAGTCTCTCCATGCCGCAGGCAAAACCGATCCCGGGGATATCCGGCCCCCCAAGATCCCTGACCAGACCGTCATAGCGCCCTCCTCCGGCTACTGCCGATTGAGCGCCGATATCTGTAGAAATCACTTCAAATGTTGTTCTTTGATAGTAATCCAGTCCACGGACAAGATAGGGGTTAAGCTCATAACTTATATCCGTCTTATCCAGTACAGCAAGCACCCTGTCAAAATGATCCCGGCAGTTCCGGCAGAGACTGTCCAGAATCCTGGGCGCGCTGGAGGCGACCGCAGCGCAGCCCTTGACCTTGCAGTCAAGCACCCTCATCGGGTTGGATCTGGCCCTGCGCTGGCAATCAACACACAGGCTTTCCTGTTCAGAAAGTGCTAAAAAATTTTTAAGTTTGGTATCGAAATCCGGGCGGCAAGCCGTGCATCCAAGAGAATTAAGCTGCATGTTCAACTGTCTGAGTCCCAATTTCTGCAGATAGCTCCAGAGCATGAGCAGGATTTCTCCATCAGCAAAAGCTGAATCCTCTCCGAGCAATTCCACGTTCAGCTGATGAAACTGGCGAGTTCTGCCCTTTTGAGGCCGCTCATACCTGAACATAGGCCCTAAGGTAAAAAAACGGCTCACTCCCCCTGAACCTGCTTCCGGACTTTCTATATACGCCCGGATCACTCCCGCTGTGGCCTCAGGGCGCAGAGTAAGGCTTCTGCCCTTGCGATCCTCGAATGTATACATTTCTTTCTGGACCACATCTGTTTCTTTGCCTATTGAACGGGCAAACAGCTCAGTCTGCTCCAGAATCGGGATTCTTAATTCCTGATACGCATATCTGGAAAACACTTCCCTGGCAGTTTCTTCCATAAAGACATAAGCAGTGCTTTCAGGGGGAAACAGATCAAAAAATCCTTTGATTTTATGTATTTTACTCATGATTATCTTTGACGGCCTTTGCTGGACAACTCAGGCCGCGAATAGTAGATTGACTGCTCTTATACAAAAATTCCAGCATTTTGCATCGATTAAGAACTTTGTAACTATTCACCACGTTGTCAAAATTGTTCACCAGATTTTTTCGAGTGCTTTTGCTGGAAGGCTCACCGCCTTTCTTTGGCCTGCCGGCAGGGGGAACCCGGACCGCGAGACAAGCACTGTTAAACAGAACTTGAAAACTTCTATTGCAGGCAGAAAGTATTGAGCCTCTAGAAAATCAAGAGTCCGGAGGGGGAAAGCATCCCCCGCCGGCGGGCCTTAGAAAGACGCGAGCCGGAAGCACGGTACGCGAAAAGACTTGGTGAACAGTTTCAAACCTTTTAAAATTAGTCCAAGAAAATATAAATGTCAAAGGAACCAATTATGATTCAAGCCTTATCCATTGTAGGATTTAAAAAAAGCGGCAAAACCGGATTGCTTGTGGACCTGGCCAAAGAACTGCAGAAAAGAGGTCTTGAAGTAGGTGCGGCAAAATTTTCTGAACACGGCTTTGATGCCCAGGAAAGAGATACCTCCAGAATGTCTGAGGTTGTTCCGGAAGTGATTGGTTTAAGCGCCTCACAAACCATGTTTCACTGGGGGGAGAAGAAATATCTTCCGGATCTTATACCTTTACTTAAATCCAAAATCCTGCTCGTGGAGGGAGGCAAGCATCTTGGCTGGCTGCCCAGAGTCATGATTTTAAAAAAACCCTCAGACGCCGAAGCTCTGGACAACGGACTTGCACTTGCCACCTGGGGCAAGATCAAGACCCATTATCTGCCGCATGCATCAAGCATTGAGGATCTTGCCGACATCGTCCAGTCCAGGGGCTTTGTTCTGCCGGGTCTGGACTGCGGAGCCTGCGGACGGGCCACCTGCCGGGATCTTGGCGGAGAAATTGCCTCTGGCAAAGCTCTTGTCCAGGATTGTCAGGCTCTTAACTCCAGGATAAAAATCAGGGTCAATGATAAGGAACTGGCCATGAATCCATTTGTGGAGAGGATCATATCCAAATCCATTCAAGGCATGCTCTCCGAGCTCAAAGGATATTCCCCGGGACGAGTGCACATAAGCATTGAATAACACCTGAAAAATATTTTCAACCTGAATCCGTGAAAGTTATTTTTTGTAGCCTGATACTACAACAGGTTCCGGGGTTTGGTCCCGCACTTACTTTTAAAATTTTTATCAATCTCATGACTTAAGCAGCAAGAAAGTAAGTGCGGGATTCTGGAACCTGTTTCACGGATTCAGGTTTTTAAGAAAAGTATAAACACAGCCAGGAACACATGACTGCCGGACTTCCGGGGACAGCCCCTTAAGAATTGTTTGCGCCCGGATTAGTTGCGCATGTGCCTCTGAATGTGCTGCATCAGGATGGTCGCGCACATGAAAAGAGTTCTGCGCTTGTGCTTCAACAGATAAAATTCCCGTTTAATGTTGAAATTTTCCACTTCCAGCCTCAACAATGCACCGCTTTGTATATAATCCTGTACAGCCAGCCTGGAGGTAACGCCAACCCCTATGCCGGCCATGATGCACCTGACAAGGGCTTCAGTGGATTGAACAAAAGCTTTTGCCGGCAGGGCTGAAAAATCAAGCTTATGAGCATGCATTGCATTTTCCATTGCCTGCCTGGTCCCGGAGCCCTTTTCCCTGATGACCCAGGGAAGTTCCTTGAGTTTTTCCGGGCTTATCGGCCGGCTGATCTTTTTCCCCAGCTCAGGTGATGCAACCACCATGAGTTCATCTGTCAGCAGCAGTGACTGTTCCAGATCAATATGTCCGGCAAAACCTCCGACCAGGCCAAAATCCACATTGCCGGCCAGAACATCCTGTGTAATCTGGATTGAATCGCTTATGCGCAGGTCCACGCATACATCCGGATGTTTTTTCCTGAAAGAGGATAATAACGGCGGCAGTAAATAATTTGAGGGAATGGTGCTACCGCCTATGACCACCTGTCCGGAAACATGATTGGTCAGTTCCTGAATATCCGCCCTGGTTCTGTTCAGGGCTCTGACTATATCCCTGGCTCCCCGGTAGAGCACTTCTCCGGCCTGGGTGGGTATGATACTCCTGCCGATGCGGTCAAAGAGCTTTACCTGCAGCTCATCTTCCAGACTGAGAATATGGGTGCTTATGGTCGGCTGAGACAAAAAAAGCTCCTGTCCGGCCCTGGAAAAGCTCCTCAGCTCATACACTTTTACAAATGCCTGTAATTTTCTAATTTCCATTTCCTTGCCGCAGACAGACAAAACCTGGCTCAAGTCCGGCGAATCATTTATCCGGACACATGATGCATTTATATGTTTTGCTATTTTTTATTGCTTTTTTAAATAATAAAAATAGATAAAGTCAATCGATTATCGCGAAAAAAAGGAGGATTTTGATCTCCTCCTTTTAAAGATTTATTTCAGGATTTTTGAGAGTCTTCTTTGGGTTTTTCCTCAGAATCCCCGGAATTATCCTCTGTTTCATCTGACTTTACTTCCGGCGCATCCTTTCCTGAGTCAGGATCTGGCGGCCTCTGTTCATCGGTTTCTTCGGAAGATTCAGCCTCTTCAGCCTTTGCCTCTTCAGC
>SLDX01000031.1 GCA_007125075.1 Desulfonatronospira sp. | reverse complement strand
TGCATGAATATGGACTGGAAAAAAGAGACAGTATAGCGGAACATGTAAAGAGAATCAGTGCATTTATCATTAATTCATCACTGGACCAGGGGCACTTCCAGCCGCTGACTTCTTTATTTCCCTCAGAAGCTGTTTCACAGCTTTCCTTTTTGATTAAAAGACTTTTTCCGTTCAATTACAGATAGACTTTGCTTCACACAGAAGATTTGGCAGAAGTGACCAGGAGGCAGCATTTGAATCTTTTCAGATTGATGACCAGAAGCAAAAACCGGCTTGTATTAAATCTGATTATCCTGATCGCTTTTCTTTTAGCTGGATGCTCGGAGGATAAGGTCGTCACATCCATTGATCTCTACTTCATGGAAGTTACTGAAACCCGGTTTGAGCTTGCCTCTGAGCCCAGAAATTTCGACGGGCCGGAACCGGATCTGCCGCAGGTGTTGAGCGCCTGGATGGAAGGCCCGCAAAGCAGGCATTTAAGCAGGGTCGTTCCTGAAGAGGTCAAACTGCTTGACTGCTTCATCAGAGACGGCGTTGCCTACCTGGACTTTTCACCTGAAATTTCCCGGCTGTCCCTGGGCGGAGAACTGGAAGCCGTACTGGTGCAGTCCATTGTCCTGACCGCGATACAGGTGCAGGGTACCCTTGGGGTACAGATTCTGGTGAACGGGGAAGTCATTGAATCGCTTGCCGGGCATATGCTGATCAACAGACCGATTACATTTTAATTTTAATTAAAAAGCCTGCCCCCGATCTCTTTCCTTTGTAATTTTCCCATCCCCACACAAGTTTGACTTTTATAGCATAAGTGCTATTAAATTTGTATGAGCGGTTGGAGTGTAGAATTTCTAGACGAAACTGCCGAAGCTGAGTTTGACGCTTTTCCAGTGGGCATCAAAGCTAAGGTTGCCCATATATCCAGGCTCATTGAAGAGTTTGGCTTGCAGAATGTGGGAGGTCCTTATGTGAAGCATGTTCAAGGCAAGATTTGGGAAATCAGGGCTTCACAGGGGCGTTGTCTATACGTGACCGCTCAAGTCAAAAGAGTAATTATCCTGAGAAGTTTCCTCAAGAAGTCCCAAAAGCTTCCCCAAAAGGAGCTGGATATAGCCATAAAAAGGGCACAGGAGGTAAAGGATGACTAAAACCATGAACCAAAAACATCTGGAACTGATGAATGATCCTGAATATGCAAAACACTACCAGGATCAGGAAGAAGATTTCAATATAGCTAGAGAGCTTATCCAGGCACGGACCAGGATCGGCCTTACCCAGGAGGAAGTAGCCAGGCGCATGGGTACTACCCAATCGGCTGTAGCTCGCATGGAGTCAGGCAAACCATTGCCGAGCCTCAGAAGTCTGAAAAGATACGCCCAGGCTACAGGAAGCAAGGTTAAGATATCTTTGGAAACTTAGCGGCTCCTTTATGGCGATCACAGACTGGTCCGATTAGAGTGATCACCAGCTGGTCTTAAAAAGAGATCATAAGGCAGTTCAATTAAGCCGGCCAATGACGCCCCAAACCTAACTGCCGATGATTCTTACGCTTGTCCCAGCCTCTTCATGGAATAAACCCCATCAACACCGCCAATCGGAGTAAATTTCCTCTTCACCCGGTTAAATCCCCGCACAAACTGTGCATGATTCTTTATTTACTGCAACAGGTGCTTAATCTGGTCAAATATTTACCCCACCTGCCCCGTGTACTCTCTTCCAGTACACTGGGGTGAAATTTCTTCTCATTTCATTGGGGTCTTCCCATTTTACTGGGGCCTCCTGTACAAAATAATTTAAATAACCTGTCCCCTGACTCCGTCTTTACGCTACTTTCCAAAAACACCTCATTTTTCCCAAGGATTTATAAAGGATACCTCCATAGGTTCGAAGTCACAAACATTGCGGGTTACGACAGTCATGCCGTAGACCAGTCCAGTAGCTGCGATGAAGGCGTCTCGAATCGGCCGTGGATTTGGCACATGCAGCTTGGCGCTGTACCGGGAAATTTGCGTATCCACGGGAAGGATACGATGCTTGAATGCCGGTAGAACTCTGTTTTCAAACCAAAAGCGCAAAATTTTTCCTTTCTCTCGGTCACCTCTCTCAGCCAGCATAACCCCTATTTCAAGCTCTTGGACTGTTATTACAGAGATATATAAATCGCTACTGGCGATTCCCGCGGCCCAGCGCATAATCCCGGGGTCAGCCTTTCCCTGGCGGACCTTTCTCAACTCGGAGACTACGTTGGTGTCCAGCAGGTACATTATTTGAAATCCGCCGCTTGAGGAAGATCTGCCATCCTGGGTATTTCCAGTTCAATATCCTCAGACCCGGGCATACTCAATAGGTCTGCAATATTTTCCTCTTGCCTGATCAGGGTCTGATATTCCTTAATGCTAAGCAGCACATGACACGGTTTTCCCCTGTCTGTAATGAATACCGGTCCCTGCTCGGCAGCCCTTTTGGCCTGGCTGGTATGTTGGTTGAATTCACGGCTGGTCATTATTTTACTCATGGTCATTCTCCTTGTATAAGTATTTGTAGATACTTTACTACAAAATTATGCTGCTGCCAAGGCCTGTGTAAATTATGGCTCACCCGCTGTCTGGTGACATCTGTCCTCTGATCTCTGCTCTCTTCTCCTGTTCTTCCTGACCTCTGACTTCTGACTTCTTCTCCCTAACCACTGCGTCCATACTCAGATGGAGCTGAAAATCAATTATTAATGACAAATTTACATACTGTTCAAGTTCTAAGCTTCTTCATGGAATAAACCCCATCAACACCGCCAATCGGAGTAAATTTCCTCTTCACCCGGTTAAATCCCCGCACAAACTGTGCATGATTCTTTATTTAAAGTAACAATTACCTGAAGAGTCTCTCGCTGAACACAAAAAAAGGATTTCAAAGATTGAAAGTAACGCAATATTGATTGCGGATAACCTCCTTGTATTTTACCGCGAAGTGGATATCTGAAATAAGGGGCATGAGCGGGTCCGGCCCCGGCCCGGAATGATCCAGGATGCTTCAACCGCTGCTTGGTAAACTTTAAAGCATGAATTTTCAGGAGGTATTATGAAGATTGTCTGTATAATTTTTTTTTGTGATTTTATTGACAGCCGGCACTGCAACCGCCCAGGATCAGCAGACCAGGGAAAGCGGCGTGCTGGAAGCTCCTCCCGAGGTGTTTCACATGGTCCAGTCTTTCTGCATTGAGGGACATGTATTTGTGGAAGCGGCAATCATTTCTTTTCGTGACGGCGCTTCAGCTTCTGTGGTCCAGGTGTATGAAGAAAAGAACGGCAGTGTTGTGCCGAAGCGCTGTGATTAAAAGGCAGCAGCACAGAAACGGCTGCTTAAGGCAGCTGCAGGAAGAAAAAGACCGGAGAGCTGAAAACTTTATTTTCCGCTCCCCGGTCTTCATTCATGGATTAATTAACCCTGGTTTTTTCCTTGGCTTCCAGAAGCCTCAGCATCCGGACAGGGTCCGGGATACCGGCTCACAGTTTTTTCAGATCACCTCAAGCAAGTTTGTCTCGGCTAAAGATTTCTTATTCAAGCTCTTCCATGGCGTCCACAAGCATCTCCAGCGGAGGACGTATGTTGATGTCCTCGACATGGACGAATCTTATGATTCCTTCCTTGTCCACCAATATGATCGCCCGCTCGGCCGTGCCGTCGCTGCGCAGGACCCCGAACC
>SLDX01000012.1 GCA_007125075.1 Desulfonatronospira sp. | reverse complement strand
ATATAAAAGGTTCAGGCATGTGCAAAACTCCATAAAAACTTCATAAGAGACTAAAATTAATTATTTTATCTGGGCTGACGGGTCAAAGCAGAAAATATTTAGTAAAAAAACCAATCCATAAACCTCGATTTCAGATAGCAGGTATTTCCTGAAAAAGCCAGTAATAAAAATTAATATTATAGTTAATTAAGATTTACTTAATTATGATAGGCTGAGTCCGGCCGAAATTTTTATTGGAGGACTGTAAGTATAAATGCGGTGTATTTAATATCACAGTTCAAAATTCAGGTAAATCGATTTACAGATCATTTTCCGTAAATATTTTTAAAATATGGAATTTTCAACTTTTCAGGTGGTGGCTGATGGAGAGGCAGAAAGTCTTGGTGTGTTGAACTAGGGCCTGAATGGTGCAAGTGGACAGGGAAATGTATGCAGTATATAATTGTTTGTATTTTTTAATAAAAATAATTTAAGCCTCATGAACAAGTTGTTTATGGTTCATTTCAAGAGAGAAAAATATGCACAAGGACTGTTTTAAAATTTTATGGATCTGGATCCTGATGCTTCTTGTCTGGTTTGTTAATCCTGCAACGGAAACAGCTGCTGGCGAACACAGTCATTCTGCAGATATTGAGACTTGTGAACAGGCAGTCAATTCAGCATGGTCGGCATCAACAAATCAGACTGAAAGACAGGATGCTCAGCAAAATCCAGATCAGCGCTACGACCACGGCGATCCCAGCAACGAAGAGCAGCTGATGATGGAATTGATAAACGCTTCCCGGTCTGATCCGGAAGGAGCTGCCGAAAATTATGGAACAGGTCTGAACGAAGGTTTGCCGTCTGGAGCCATTTCCTCTTCCCCAAAACAACCATTGGCCTTTAATCCAAACCTGATCAAAGCGGCCCGTAAGCACAGTCAGTGGATGCTTGATGCTCAGACATTTTCCCATGCCGGACAAGAGGGCAGTTTATCCCAGGACCGGATAGAAGACGCCGGATATGAGCTTTCCGGAGTATGGGTTCAGGGTGAAAATATTGGCATGTCGGGTACTACAGGACCTTTTGACGTCGAGGAACATCTGCACCGGGTTAATGAGGACCTGTTTGAAAGTCCGGATCACAGAGAGGTAACCTTTTCCGAAGATTTCAATGAAATCGGTATAGGCGCCCTGAACGGAACCTTTCAGGGGGCCGATTCGCTTATGGTGACCCAGAAATTTGCCGTGAGCGACTCCACGCCGACCCCTATGCTGGTCGGTGTGGTCTATGAGGATGTAAACGGCAATGGACAATATGACCTGGGTGAAGGCGTGCAGGGAATCACCATTACTCCGGACAGAGGAGATTTTTACGCGGTGACTTCTGAATCCGGGGGTTTTGCCGTCCCTCTGCCGGATTTGGATGATACATTAAAAGTGACCGCTTCCGGAGAAAGAATGCCTGAACCGGTGACAAAAAAGATAACTTTGACCGGAGAAAATATAAAACTGGATTTTGTGGTGGAATAAACTTCATGTGGAAGAAAATTCCAAAATTAACAGCAGACAGACTCATCCAGTTTGTTGAGTTGACAATACTTTATATTATTTTGCCAGCAGCCGGATGCCTTGTGATAACAAGACTTGCCGGATCTCATCTGAAAAACCCAAAAGAATGTTTTTACCCATTTCGCGCATTGCCTGTTTTGGGTAATTAAGCCAGCTTTTTACCCGTTTTACGCATTGCCTGAAATGGGTAAGCATCTTTTTTGCTATGTTCCTGCCAAAATTCAATCCTCATTCTCCCTCCAATAGTTATTGGCTGCGGCAATGGTCTGAAAATGGATGGCCACTACCTGCGAGACCGCGATCAGGCTGTCCGGATCATGGGCATAGGCAGGACGCAGAGCATGCAATACATCAATATCAGTCTGTGTTTCGGTGACACCTTTGCGGGCGAGCACAATGGCCAGCTGAAACCCCTCCTCTGGTGTGGCGGTGATCAGGCTGATCCGGTCTTCATCCTGCGGGGATGTCTCCTGCTCCGCTATTACATGCGATCCCAGGGCCAGAAAGATAAAAAAGAATACCGCAGTGAATAATATTGTTTTCAATGACATATCCATCCCTCCTGTACTTTTGGTTTCTGTTTGATCAGGATTTCTTTTTTGGGTTTAAATTATCTAAAGGTATGAGCTAAAAATATAAAAACAAGCAGGAGAATCAAAGCTGCTGAATTTATTTCTGCCTGGATCAGAAAAATGTTTACAGTCAAAATTGACATTAACAAAGTGCGCGATATTTTCATTGCAAATATATTTTTTATGCATCAGCTTGATTTATTTAGTATTTGGTAAATAACTTAACTGTCAAAAGTTCTTTCCGTCATGCCGGTCCCGGATCTGGATCCTGGATGACAGATCCGGCATCCAGGATCTTATCCGCCTGCTGCGGGCAGGTTTTATTGAAAAGACACTGGATTCCGGCTTTCGCCGGAATGACGGATAGGCAGAATTATGGTAAATAAATAAAGTAGTTAAAGAACTTTGACTGTTTAAGTTAAGGAAGAAACAAATTAAAGTATGCGCGTCATTTTCTGTTATAAATAAACTGACTTCCCGGGCGCTGATTCTCCCAGGAGTCCATATGTTCAATGATCTTTCCATCAAACAATTCGCAACCGATTTCTACCGGGAAATCAATGAAGACAATATCTTCATGGGTGCTGCCGCACTCGGCTTCTACCTTACTCTGGCAATTTTTCCGGCACTCATCCTGCTTATGACCATCATCCCCTATCTGCCGATAGAAGAGGTGGATGAGGCGCTCATGGATCTTCTGGGGCAGGCCCTGCCTGAGGAAGCCTATGGTATAGTCGAAGAGGTGGTCGCGGATGTCACCGGAGAAAGGCGCGGGGGGCTGTTGTCCTTAAGCCTGCTGGGTACGCTGTGGGCGGCTTCAACTGGAATGTATGCGACCATGCAGCAGCTGAACATAACCTACAATGTCAAAGAGGCCCGCAGTTTCCTTAAAGCAAGGGCCACCGCCCTTGTGCTCAGTCTGCTGTTCGGACTGCTGGTGATCGGAGCGTTCTCTCTCATCGTTCTGGGAGGGAGAATAGAGGACTGGCTCGGAGACCAGATGGGATATTCCGATGCTCTGCTCATATTTTTTTCCGTCTTCAGATGGGTGGTGATTGTTATTGCCCTGTTGCTGGGTTTCGCCATTATTTACCGTTTTGCACCCAACGTGGAACAGAAGTTCAGGTTCATAACCCCGGGCAGCGTAATCGGCACGATTCTGATAATTATAGTATCCATAGGCTTTACGATATATACGGCAAACTTTGCAGATTACAACGCCACCTACGGCAGTATCGGCGCGATGATCATTTTGATGCTCTGGCTGTACATTGCCGGGCTGGTTATTCTTATCGGCTCGGAAATCAACGTTATCATTGAGCATTACAGCTCCAAAGGCAAACAAAAAGGGGAGAAAAAAGAAGGAGAACACGCCGGAGGCAAAATGACTGATTAGTTTTTTCTGTCTGTCCTCCCGCCGGGCCGTAGGCCCTATGGCTTCCTGCTCAGAGAGCTTTCCATCTCGGATAGGCCGGAGGCGAAACAGGCGTAAGATAATTTGTCTCTCGCCCGCTTCGAAGACTCAGCTTGAGGCACAGAGCTTTGGAGAAGAGAGAGGGCATTATTTTCATTACTGCGAGTT
>SLDX01000032.1 GCA_007125075.1 Desulfonatronospira sp. | reverse complement strand
TATCTTCTTCCATATCAAGTTCTCTTTCCAGTTCCTGTACTCTTCTTTCCAGGTCCTGAATTCTCTGATCGGTGTCGCGGTCCATTTCCATTTCACGGTCCATGTCCCGTTCAACTCCAGGCTGACGCTCCTGATCCATTTCACGTTCAACTCCGGGCTGTTGCTGCTGCTCAGCTTCGCCAGCGGCGTGCACAGACACTCCCATGCTCAGAACGAGCATAAGGGCAAAAACAATACTTATAAACTTTGTTCCGATATTTGCCATAATTAATGACCTCCTTTAAAAGTTAAAAATCCCGTTGCAAGCGAGTAATAAACAGGTAGCAATGAGCATGCCAGACAGACAAAAATGTGCTGTTTTTCCGGGAAGTTGCGGGTCATGGTCATTCGCCCCTGCCTGGAAGGATATATTCGCTCGGGCAAATTAAAATTTTTTGTGACATTTACAGCAAGTCGTGCGGGATGTTTTTGAATTCCTGCCCCTTATTGCAACGCATGGGCAGGTGTGCGGCACAGAATGGGCCAAAAGACAAATAAGATCAGCTTTTAAGAACCAGACCAATCTTCTGTGATTTTTCTGATCCCTGTCGGCTCTGAGTGGAACACACGCCCGGCTTCATTTCCTGGTGGCTATTGACAATCATTCACTTGCTGAATATAAAAAATCTTTTACGGGATGTAGCGCAGTCTGGGAGCGCACTTGAATGGGGTTCAAGGGGCCGCAGGTTCAAATCCTGCCATCCCGACCATTTAGATCAAGGGGTTATTCCTTACTAGGGATAACCCCTTTTTTGTCCGGTAATTCCTTCACATCAGGCAGATAGAAATAAATTGCATTTTTTCTTACAAGTAACATCATAAAGACTGGACCCCGGATCAGGTCCGGGGTGACGATTAAGGCAGGCTATTCCCCTTTTCCGTCATTCCGGAGAAGCTTGTCCCGGGCTTGAACCGTGAGCCTGAATCCAGGCCTAAGGCGGTGTAAGTTACTTGCGGGTTTGGTCCCGGGCGTGCCCGGGTGGGACCTTTTAAATAAGTTGTCCACAGCTGTTTTTGCTGGTAACTTAAAACTAAATTCCAAATGCGTGCAATATAACCTTGAAAATGAGGGTACCTGCATGTCAAAAGAACCTACAGTTCAAAAAGAGAAAATCCCCGGGGAATCCGGATTTCCTGATCATCAGGATTCAGGATTTGATCTTCCTCTGGCCATGATTGTCTTCAACCCCGAAGGCCGCCTGCTGTCCGCTAATCCCGCTATGGCCGGGATGCTTGGCTATTCTTCAGCAGAAGAAATGGTCAGGCTTGCCGGGGATATGCCCGCAAAAATTTTTGCCCGGTCAGAGGACTGGGAAAACATCCTGCCTCTTGTGCAGAGTCAGAGACAAATAAGAGATTTTGAATGCACCCTGCTCACCGCAGAAGGATCCATGATCTGGGGTGCGTTGAATGCTGATGTTCCGTCAGACCGGAGAAGGAGATCGAACTGTTACCGGGGATGCTTTATCGACATCTCTGAACGGAAGAAAAAAGAGCTTTCCTTAGAGGAAGACTGCTGGCGCCTGCAGTGCATAATAGATGGAGCAGATATCGGAACCTGGGAGTGGAATGTCCAGACCGGGGAAGCACGTGTCAACGATACTTTTGCCAGGATTCTCGGTTATTCCCTGAATGAGCTGTCTCCGGTAACCTTTAATACCTGGAAGAAGCTTGTCCATCCTGATGACCTGAAAAGATCGAATGAACTGATCGAGCGCCACCTGTCCGGTAAGTCGGCCCATTATGAATGCGAATGCCGGATGAGGCACAAAAACGGATACTGGATCTGGGCCCTCGACCGCGGCAGACTGGCCAGCCGCACTCCTGACGGCAGTCCGCTGCTGATGTCGGGCAGCCACACCGAGATCAGCTCACTTAAAGAGACAGAGAAAAGGCTGAAGGAGAGGGAAGAATCATTGAGCGCAGTCCTCAGGGATACTCCGGCTCTTCTCTGCCGTTTCACTGCCGAAGGCATCATCACCTATGTCAATGAGGAATATTGCCGGTACTTCAACAAAACCCGGGATGAACTGATTTCGTCAAACTTCCTGGATTTGATTCCTGAGGAAGACAGGGAATATGTCTGGCAGAAATTCACCTCCCTTACACCTGATAACCCGGTGATCACCTATGAGCACAGGGTGACTCTGCCCCAGGGAGAAATGAAATGGCAGAGATGGACGGACAGATGCATATTCGATGAACAGGGAACTCCACTCGTTTACCAGTCCATCGGCATCGACATCACAGAGAGCAAGCAGCTGGAGGAATCTTTAAGGGAAAGTGAACAGCGTTTTTCCAAGGCTTTCAAATCCAGTCCCGCACCCCAGGTCATTTCAGATATGAGCACCGGAGAAATTATTGATGTGAATTTGAGGACCCTGGAGCTCTCAGGCTATTCCAGGGTAGATCTTGTCGGTCGCAATGCAGAAGAGCTTGAGATCTGGGCTGATCAGGCTAAAAGAAAGCGCATCACAAGAAAATTGAAAATCAAGGGTTATCTGAAGAACGAACCCATAGAGCTGAAGGGCGGAAACGGCAGAATGATCAATGCTCTCTGGTCTGCACAAAGCATCTACATGTCCGGGCGCAGATTGATGCTGTCCATGTTTTACGATGAAGCCGAACGCAGGCGGGCCGAGAAGGCCTTGAAGGAGAGCAGGGAATCCCTGATCAGGGAGCGCAACAGGCTGCAGATAATTACCGACACCATGGCCCAGGGTCTTTACGTTCTGGATGAAGAGGGGAGGATCACTTTCGTCAATCCCGCTGCCGCCTCAATGCTCGGCTATTCCCGGGAGGATCTTCTGGGCAGGGTGGCCCACAGCCTTTTTCATTCGGACTGCAGCCGGAAAGATGAAGACCCGGCTGAGGATTGCCAGTGCTTTCAGACGGTTTTCAGCGGAAAGGATTATTTCGGGGAAGAACCGTTCAGACACAGAGATGGCACTGTCTTTCAGGCGGAGGTGGTTTCCAGGCCCATGATCAAAGACGGCCGGGTGACAGGGGCGGTAGGGGTGTTTTCGGACATCAGTGAGCGCAAAAAGGCTGAGCACAATCTCAGGGAAAGCGAAGAAAAATACCGGGCTCTGATGGAGCAGTCCCTGGACATGATCTTTGTGCATGATCTTGAAGGCAATTTTCTGGAGGTGAACCAGGCGGCAGTGAAGAGAACAGGATACTCCAGAGAGGAGCTACTGGATATGGGAGTCTTTGATCTGCATCCCGATCAAAGCGGCAGGGAAGAGATACTGGAGATGTCTCGCAAATGGAGCCCCGGAGACTCCACCATTCTGGAGCTGGTTCACGTGGACAAACATGGCCGGAAATATCCGGTAGAGATCAATACGGGCAAGGTGCGCTTTGGAAACAAGGACTACATCCTGGCCACAGTCCGGGACATCACCGAACGTAAGAAAGTCCAGGAAGACCTGAAAAAGAGCCGGCTGCGCTTTGAATATCTGCTGCAGAGCTCAGCCAAGAGAAACTCCTTTCAAAACATCATCGGGCGCAGCAGGCAGATGCAGCACGTGTATGCCATGATCCATCAGGTGGCCGGAGTGGACACCACCGTGCTCATCACCGGAGAAACCGGAACGGGCAAGGAGCTTATAGCCGAGGCCCTGCACGCGTCGAGTCCGCGCAGCAAAGGTCCGCTGATCAAGATCAACTGCCTGACCCTGTCTGATGATCTTCTGGACAGCGAGTTGTTCGGGCATGTAAAAGGCGCTTTCACCGGGGCCTACGCCGACAAGATCGGGCGCGTGGAGGCGGCTGAAGGGGGGACCATTTTTCTGGATGAGATCGGCGATCTTACCGAGCGGATTCAGCTCAAGCTGTTGCGCTTCCTTCAGGAAAAGGAGTATGAACGTGTGGGGGAATCAAAGACACGCAAGGCGGACGTGCGCATCGTAGCAGCGACCAATGCCGATCTGGACCGCAGGGTGGAGCAGGGTCGCTTTCGCAAGGATCTTTATTACCGGCTCAAGGTGATAAAAATTCATGTCCCCCCTCTGAAGGAGCGAAATGAGGACATCCCCCTGCTCATCGAGCATTTCTGCAGGCATTTCGCTGAGAAGTTCAGCAGGAACATTAACGGGGTATCGCCTGAAGTGATGAAGATCATGCTCAAATACACCTGGCCGGGAAACGTGCGCGAACTGGAGCATGTCCTGGAACATGGAACTCTGCTCTGCCCGGAAGGCCTGATCGATATGGTGCATCTGCCGGAGGAACTGCTGGATCAGGAGCTGGCCGGCCCTCAATTGCAGACGCAAGCGGCATCAGTGAACAGAGAAGACCTGATCCGGGCTCTGAAAGCGACCGGGGGAAAAAAGACCCAAGCTGCCAAAATGCTTGGCATCTCCAGGCGCACCCTGTACCGCAAGCTGCATAAATTCGACCTTCTGAAATAGAGACCTTGCTGCTCTGAAAGCGTCCCTGGCAGGATGAAGCCGTTACTTGCCGGCATATCAATGGAAACGGGCAGGACGAATACTACTCTTCTGCAGGATCGATTCTGACATCAGAACATGGACAGCAGCGGGGATCTTCTGCCGGTGACCAGCTGATGATCGAGAACCTTCTGCATTCCGGCCAAAAACCAGGTATGCTCAACAGGCTGGGTGCTCACATCCCTGGAGAAGGTCCGGCACATGTCCCCGGCCATCTTGAAAAGGTGTTTGTTCCTGGGCGTCCGGCCGAGATAAACAAGATTGTGCAGGGCCATGCTGATTCCTGAAGGAAGAGATTCATCCCTGACTACAATGGGCCTTGTTCCCGCAGCTCCGTAACCTTCCCGGCAAATATAAAGACCCATGTCTCTTTTGACTTTGAAAATGTCCAGCATGGTCCGGTTGAGTTTCAGGGCCTTCTTCAGATATTCCTTGTCGCCGGAGACTTCGTACAGCTCTATAAGAGCCCGGACCATGAACGAATAGTCATCCAGAAAACCGGGTATTGGTTCTCTGACGCCGCGCAGACAGTGCAGAAGTTCGCCTTTGCGGGCCTGCAGGCTGCCGAGAATGCAGGCCGCACTCTTTTGGGCCTGCTCAAGGTAAACAGGATTGCCGAAGGCTTTGAATGCCCGGCAGAGGGCCATGATCATGAGCGCGTTCTGGTTGCAGAGTATTTTTTCATCCATGACCGGCTTTGAGCGCTGATTTCTGGCGCCAAGCATCTTTATGCGGATCTTTTCTATGGCCGTCTTCAGATCATTCACTTTCAGGTCCATCTCCCTGGCCGCGTCCTCATAGGTCTGCTGCAGATGCAGTATATTAGCCCCGGATACGGGTGCAAAGTTTGCGTTCAAAGAGTTGCCTTCAGTCCGGATACCGAACATGCGCCCGGCCAGCTCAAACTCTTCAGTGGTCAGCAGGTCTTTCAGTTCATGTTCAGTCCATAAATAATAGCGGCCGTATCCATCTTCGCTTTCTCCGCTCTGGGCGCTGTAGAAGGCATTCTCCGGAGAGAGAAGCTCTCTCAGGGCATAATCCAGGATTTCCACGGCCACTTGTTTATAAAAATCCCGCTCAGTGATTTCATAGGCCGCAGTATAGGCTGTGGCGAACATGGCCTGATCGACGAGCATCTTGTCAAAGTCGTGGGAAAGATCTTTATTCTCAGGGTTGACGCGGTGAAAGCCAAAGCCCAGCTGGTCATAAATTCCCGCCATCCTCATCCTGGTCAATGCCCTTTCACTCATGATCAGGGCCGCGCCGCGCCCGGTGCGGTCAAAATAATCGAGCAGAAATAAAAGATTGTGTGGAGTCGGGTATCTGGGAGGGTCGCCGAAGCCTCCGGAGACCGGTTCGAAGTTATAGGCAAAATCGGCATAAGCCCTGTCAAAAACATCCTCATCCAGAGGGATTCCCGGTTTGAGGGCGTGCCTCTGCTTGATCATGTGCGTTATTTTTCCGGTCAGGATATGGATTTCATCGGGGCGTTCCTTCCACATCCGCGCAATCCTGGGAATCAGGTCGATCATGCCTTCCCGGCCCTGAACTGAATCCCTGGGAATTCGCGTGCAGACCATAAACGGCTTGCCCTTTGGAGTCATGAATACGGATAGAGGGCAGCCGGCCGGCTGACCCCCGGCCTGCACGGCGCTTTGAAATATCCTGTCTAAATCAGGGCGTTCTTCGCGGTCGACCATGACGCAGATCATGTTTTCGTTGAGCATCCAGGCCGCCCGGGTATCCTTAAAGCATTCTCCGGACATCACCCGGCAGGGGCGGCAGGCGTAAGAACCTATGGACAGAAAGATCACCTTGTTTGTGCGCCGGGCAATTTCAAAAGCTTCTTCCCCCCAGGGGAGCCAGTCTACAGGATCTTCAGCGTGCCTGAGTAGATGGGGGCTTGCTTCACCGGCCAGGCGGCTGTTCGATAAGGCGCTCACGTTTTGTTTAAAGGCGGTCATAATGCATGCCCGAATATATTTGGAATTAGTAAAATTAGTTCATGTCAATGTTCAGTGTGAACAGTACAGTAATGCAAACATCCTGCCATGGTCCGGCCTGTCTTTTCCGTTTAGGAATTTAGACTGTCTGGATATGAAAGATAAAAGATATCAGATCAATTTAAATGATGCTCTGCAAATTTTCAAGGCCTGAAACTATTGATCATTTCAATAAACATATAATTTCTTTAGCAATATATTTATAAAAAAAATCCGGAAAAATTTAATTGTATCCTAGAAGGAGCGCATCTGTTCTTGGTTTGCAGGCGTCAGAAAGCCGATTAAGAAAGCTGACATGGATGAGAGCATGAGCCTGGCTCAGGTATACAGGAAAAATATCAGAAAAGAGTACAAATGCCCGGCCGGCAACAATTATGCACCTCTTTGCCTGAAACTTAATAGTATTGATTACTTATCATTTTTTCTGGCAAGTAAAGGTCCTGAAGTAAAATGAGCCGGCAGCAGCAGGCATATCTGTCCTGTCTGGGACAGATCTGATTCAGGGCTTATGTTCTTGCAATAGGTGGACATAGATAATAAGATAGAGCAATCGGAAGCCAGAAACCCGGTCTTTTCAGGAATATTTTACGGGTTTTTCCTGCGCTTTAGCTGCTGCACGCTTGATCTGTGTCCGTTTACATATTCCTTTTCCTGGAGTATAAATTTCAGATGCGTTATTTCCCGCTCTTTCTTGATCTTAGATTCAAAACCTGCCTGGTGGTGGGAGCAGGCCCGGTGGGACGCAGAAAGATCGACACCCTTGAGAGATGTTCCGCAGGCACAATCATTGTCGTTGATCCCGGCCTGGAAGAAGATAAGTTTACGGGCTCAGGCAAAATGGTCTTCAAGGTCAGGGCGTTTGAGCCGGAAGACGTGCTGGGCTGCGATCTGGTCTTTGCCTGCACCAGCGACGCCGAAACAAACGCCGGCATTGCCAGGGCCTGCAGAGAGCGGAAAATCTGGTGCAATGCCGCCCGGGATCCGGAACAGGGTGATTTTATCCTGCCTGCGGTCCTGGACAGGGGAGATCTTATTCTGGCGGTGTCCACCTGCGGAGCAAGCCCGGCGCTGAGCGCGAGGATAAAAAAGGAGCTTATGGAAAGATACGGTCCTGAATATGCTCTGCTTGCCCGGCTCATGTCCGGGGTGAGGGAGCTTGTTCTGCCTCTTGGTCTTGCTCAGGAAGCGAACAGGGAAATATTTGAAAGCATACTGGATTCCAAGATTATGCTGCATCTGGACAACAGGGACAGGCATGGAGTGCGTGAAGAATTAAGGCGCATTCTTCCTTCCGCCATTCATAACAATATCAACGGGTTAGTCGATGCTCTCATTTAGGATACTCGATCTTTTCATCGCCCTGCTGTATCTGTCCGGGGCGATCAGCTTTCTGATCGGGCTCATCTATTCCAGAAAAAAAGTCCAGGATGTGTCCGTCAGCCTGACGCTGACCGGTTTTGTGCTGCACAGCGTGGATCTGGGACTCAAATACGCTCTGGGTCTTGGCGAGGTACTGACTCAGAGCCAGTTCTATATAAGCCTGCTGGCCTGGACCTTTCTGCTCATGTTTCTGCTGCTCTGGTGGAGGCTCAAACTCAAGTTTCTTTCCCTTATCGCAGCGCCCCTGGCCCTTTTGATCTTTACCTGGTCCCTGGCCATTTCTCCTGCAACCCTGCCTGTTCCGGGTCTTCTGCAGGGTCTGTGGTTCGGACTGCACATCGGTTCCCTGTTCGTGAGCATTGCCCTGATGGCCATGGCTTTCGGGGCGGGACTGGCTTATGTGCACCTGGACCGCAAAATCAAATCCAAATCCAGGCTGGGCAACGTAGCCCGGGACCTGCCGTCGCTGAGCACTTTTGACCGGGCCAATCACTGGGCCGTGTTCATCGGCTTTCCTTTGTTCACTCTGGGCACTCTGGCCGGATTCATCTGGGCCGCTTTTACCTGGAGGACCATTTTTACCTGGGATCCAAAAGAGATATTTACCGTGGGAATCTGGTTCATGTTCGCCTGGCTTTTTCATAAACGGGCTACCGGGGGCTGGAAGGGTAAAAAACCGGCCCAGCTGGCCATTTTAATTTTTGTCTTGTCTCTGATTTCTTTTATCGGGATCAATTTTTTCACGGAAACGCATCACAGCTTAAGACCCTGATGGAACACAAGATTTACCTTTTCGGCCTCAATCATAAGACAGCTGAGGTGGAGATCCGGGAAAAATTCGCCTTGACCGGATTCAATCCGGTTTCCCGGAACCTGCTGGAAAAGGACGGACCGGTAGTGGAGGCACTGGTGCTTTCCACCTGCAACCGGGTGGAAATTTTGTGCGTGGGAACACAGGCTCAGGAACAGGTCCGGGAAAAAGTCCTCAACACCTGGTCCGGATTCTGCGGGGCCGATCCGGATCTGCTGAGCAGGCATATCTATTTTTATACCGATCGAGAGGCTGTGCGCCATCTGTTTTCCGTGGCCGCCAGCCTGGATTCCATGGTCCTTGGAGAACCTCAGATTCTTGGTCAGCTCAAGGACGCCTACCGCAAGTCAGTGGAAGAGCGCAGCACCGGGGTGATAATCAACCGCATGCTGCACAAGTCCTTTTCTTCAGCTAAAAGAACCCGCACCGAGACTGCTGTATCTTCAAGCGCGGTTTCCATCAGCTACGCCGCGGTGGAGCTGGCCAAAAAAATCTTCGGCGATCTGAACGCGCACCGGGCCATGCTCATAGGCGCAGGAGAAATGGCCGAGCTGGCCGCTCTGCATCTTTTAAACAACGGCCTCAAGGAAATCCTTGTGGCCAACCGTACTCTGGAAAGGGCCGTGGAGCTGGCCAGAAGATTTAAAGGACAGTCTTTGTGTCTGGAGGATATTTTCAAATATCTTCCCCAGGCGGACATCATCATCAGCTCCACCGGAGCTTCCTCAGCCATCATCCGGGCCGGAGACATCCGGGATGTGCTTAGAAAACGCAAGCACAGGCCCATGTTTTTCATAGACATCGCCGTGCCCCGGGATATTGATCCGGATGTCAATCAGCTGGACAACGTATATCTCTATGATATCGACGATCTGCAGGAAGTGGTGGAGGAAAATCTGGCCGGACGCAGGGAGGAGGCCCTGAAGGCGGCAAAGATAGTGGACCAGGAAGTGGACAAGTTCGAGAAATGGCTTAGTTCGCTGGACCTGAGCCCAACTATTGTCGATCTTTTAAGCAAGGGCGAGGACATAGCCCTGAAGGAAGTGAAGAGATCGCTGCGCAACCTGCCCCAGGGAGATGAACAGACAAGAAAGATCATGGAGCATCTGGCTTTGTCTCTGGTAGGTAAACTCTATCACGAACCCATAGTCTTCCTGAAGAGGCGCGCCCAGGAAGAAGGTTCAGCCGAGAAATTCGTTGACCTGGCCCGCAAGATCTTCAACCTGGATGAAGAAGAAATACCGGACAACGCACACATTGAGAAAAAGAGGAAATAAATGCGATCGTACATGATACAGGAGCTAAGATCCGCTGATATGGACAAAATCACAGCCTTTCTGCATGAAAACGGCTACAAGTGTCCTCTGGACGGGATTTTCTGGCTGCCCCTGCCCAGGGATCTGTGGGGATCAGAGCAGCAGAAGCACCAGCAAGAGTGCGCTCCCTATTATCTGGCCCTTGAGCTGGGACCAGACTGGATCCGTCTGGAACTGCTGCTCCGCAGCGAACAGAAACTGAGATGCGGCTGCATCATGTATGCGGATTCCTCTCAGCGAGAGGCCATGATTGATTTTGTGGACGATTTGATAAAAAACCGGGATATCGCTGTCTAACCGTGATCAAAGGGTGCAGGTTTTTTATTCACAGCCGGGAAACAGCCGCAGGAGTCCCTGTTTTTTTCTGTTGAATTAGAAGCCCGGAAAATTCCTTCTGATTTCCAATTTAAGCAATTATTTTAAGAATTTTCTTGACCCTGGATACGGTAAGTATTAAATGGCTTTGCTTTGTCTTCAGGTGCAAGGCTTGACAACAATCAGCAACAGTATAAATTTCTCTTTAGAAAATCTTCTGCCTGCAGCTCCGCTGAAACAATGCCAGGCTCTTCAGGCAGCATGGAAAACAGGTATTAATCAATAATGAACTCAACAGGGCCGGCAGGTTCACCAATGCAGAAAAACACCCATTGCAAACAGAGAAAAAAGCCTCCACAACCGGGATAAGCCGGATTAAGCTTTTTTATTTCATTTAGAACAAAAATTTTATGCAAAGAGGTGTTTGCAATGCAGGAATGGATTAAAGAATTACAGCAAATGGTCAACACCAGAGAAAGGTTGGCCGAATATATACATATCACCCCGGATGAAGACCAGGCTGTCAGCACCATGCGCACCAGATGGGGGACAACGCCCTACTTCGCCTCCCTCATGGACAGGGATGATCCCGCCTGCCCCATCCGCAGACAGGTCATTCCCTCCCTTCTGGAAAAGGAAAACGCCTACGGTCTTAAAGACTACCTCATTTACAAAGAAAACCGGGCCGTAGGGGAGAAGCGTCCGGACTGCATCGCCAGGCAGTATCAGGACCGGATAGCCTTCACGGTGACCGATATATGCGCCAACTACTGCCGGCACTGTTTCCGCAAGGAACTGGTGGTGGATCAGAATCTGAGCCTGCGTTTCGACGTGGACGAGGGCCTGGACTGGATACGCGATCATCCTGAGGTAAGGGATGTTCTGGTCACCGGCGGGGATCCCTTTATCCTTTCAGACGACAAGCTGGACCGGATCATTACTGAACTAAGAAGGATACCTCATGTGGAGATGATCCGCTTCGGCACCCGCACGCCCATAGTTCTGCCAAGCAGGATCAATAGAGAATTAAAAGAGATTCTGGGAGATTTTCATCGCGTGCCGGTGTGGATCAACACACAGTGCAACCATGCCCGGGAGATTACCGAAGAAACGTCCAGAGCGGTCTTTGACCTGCTGCGCTGCGGAGTGAACGTGGGCAACCAGGCTGTTTTGCTCAAAGGCATCAATGACGACGCACAGTCTTTCAGGGAGCTGCACCAGAAACTTCTGACCGTGCGCATCCGGCCCTATTATCTGTTTTATTGCGAACCGGCTCCGGGTATCGACCACTTCCGCACGACAGTGGAAAGAGGGGCCGAACTGATACGCGACGCTATCCGCGGCCATACCACAGGGCTGTGCCAGCCCATGTATGTCATTGCCACCAATATCGGTAAGGTTCCCCTGATGTCTGACTACTATATCCGGGAAAAAAACAACAAGGAATATATCTTGTGCAACTATCTGAACCAGAATACATCTTTGCCTGTTGTGCCGGCTTAGCTCTTTACGCCCGTCCCCGGACTTCAGGCCAGGGTCAAGGGGCTGCAAAGAAATGCATCCCGTCTGAAAAAGCAATCTGTGCCCGCCCCGGGTCTCCAGGTTCCGCCCTTCGCCGCCTGATTTTCCGTCCGGCTCCCGATCTGCCGGGAGCCGGGATAATAACCCCCCTTTATATCCATTTCCAGCCAGATAAGGCCCAAATTCCGTCCGGTTCACTGTTTTCGGGGGACCGGCCTGATCTGCAAGGAGAGCAAAATGCCTTTGGAAGAGATTGAGAAACAGATCCGTCCAACCGACTCCACTGAAATCATCTTTACCGACCTCAACGGGCGCACCAGAAGACTGCCCATCAATCCAAAAAATATCAGATTAATATCCAGGGAAGGCATAGGCTTTGACGGCAGTTCAGTGGCCGGCATAGCCTCGGTGAACAACAGCGACCGGCTGCTCATGCCGGTTCTGGAAAGCTTGAAAATTCTTTCTTTTCGGGACAAAACCACTTCCCTTTTCGTGGGCACCATCCATGATGAACAGGGAGAGCGGGCCAGCACGGATCCCAGGTTCGTCCTGGAAAAGGTGATGAATCAGGCCGAAGAAATGGGCTTAAGGTTTCTGGCCAGCCCGGAATATGAGTTCTTTTTGTTCAGCCGCGACGAATACTCTTCTGAGCTCAACACGGACAATGCCGGCTACTGCGATGCCGACCCCAGAGACCGGGGAGAGAAGGTGCGCAACCGGATCATTGACGTTCTGACTTCCTGCGGGATCCCTTTTGAAAAGGCCCATCACGAAGTAAGTCCCTCCCAGCACGAGATAAATTTCGAATGCTCAGATCCGTTGAGTGCCGCGGACAGGACTTTGCTCTTCAATTACGTGGCGCACATGATCGCCTCTGAATACGGCCTGCATGCCAGCTTCATGCCCAAGCCCTTTAACAATCAGAACCGCAACGCCCTGCACATCCACCTGTCCATGCAGGACAAGAGCGGAAAAAACCTCTTCTATGAGCAGGAGTCAGAGCATGCCCTGAGTTCGCTGGCCAGAAAATTCATCGCCGGGGTGCTCAAATACGCCAGGGAAACTTCCATCATCATGGCCTCCACCTATAATTCGTACAAGGCTTACGTCATCGAGCGGGAAGCTCCGGTGGTCGTGGGCTGGGGGCCGCGCAACAGGACCTCGATGGTCCGCATACCCTACGCTACTCCGCAATCAACCAGACTTGAACTGAGAAGCCCTGACCCTGCAGGGAACATCTATCTGCAGATGGCGGCTTTCATCAAAATGGGCCTGCAGGGCATCCTGGAAGAGCTCGATTGCAACAGTCCGGACAAAGGAAAAGCCTATTACCAGGAATTGCAGAAAAAGGTCTGGGACACCAGGTTTTTGCCCAAGACCATGTTCGAGGCTTTGGTTGAAGCCGAAAAGAGCGATTTTCTCATGGATCTGCTGCAGGAGCAGCAGTATAATAACTTGATGGAGATCAAAATCGATGAATGGGAAAGACACCGGACCAGCGTCACTCCCATGGAATTTGAAAAGTATCTGCCGTATTGATCCGCCGAAAAAGACCTGGCAGGAAAATCAGTTGAGAGGCAGGGCCTGAGCAGGTAGTTCAGGCTCTCTTTTCAGGTTCAAAAAAAATCAGCATTTATTGCAGATGGTGATAACCCTCCAGGGCGTGATCCGGATTGACCGTGGTGCAGGTCCAGGATCCAGGCTTCAGCTGGTACCTGTACACCCTCCACTGGTCATGATCCACATAATCAACGTAGCCCCGGCCATGTTCATCAAGTGCCGCCGCTATCTCATCGAGATAAGACTCGATATCCAGAGGCGGCCCCTCATGCTCCACTACCAGCCTATCGTTTTTAAATTCAAAGGGACCCAGGTCCTTTTGCTGAAGTTCTTTAAGACCTGCTGGATCAAAGCCATGGATTTCTCCAAAGATCCGGGCCGGAAACTTCATTGTCGCCTCCTTAAGCTTTAAATTTCTGGTGTAAATTAAATCTAAATTTTCATCAGTCAATTTTTCAT
>SLDX01000065.1 GCA_007125075.1 Desulfonatronospira sp. | reverse complement strand
TGATGTTTCTGGCAGTGATCATCAGCATCATTTTTACTCAGACCGGAATCTGGCTGGCATATTATCTGGATTTGACCGCCGGGGCCACTATTGTTCTGGTGGCTGCCGCGGCTTTTCTTGTTGCCGGCCTGCTTCCCGGCAGGAAAATTTCAAAGTAACTTGCTTCAGACAACCACGCCTTCGGCGTGGCAGGCAGCGTGGCAGGCCGTCGCTAACCACGCGAAGCGCGTGGCAGGCAAGCAACAGATAACAAACAACTGATAACAGACAACTGATAACAGACAACTGATAACTCCACATGCTCGTACACCCCGGCTTTGACCCTGTAGCGATATCCATCGGCCCCCTGGAGGTGCGCTGGTATGGACTGATGTACCTGGCCGGATTCACTCTGGCCTGGCTGCTGGCCAGATACAGGGCCAAACAGCCCGGATCAGGATGGCAGACTTCTGAATTGCCGGATCTGGTGATTTTCGGAGCCCTGGGGATCATCATCGGTGCCAGGCTGGGGTACATGCTCTTTTACAACTTTTCCGGATTCATCGCCGAACCCTGGACCGTATTCATGATCTGGAAGGGAGGCATGTCCTTTCACGGAGGTCTTCTTGGCGGCATAATCGCCATGTACCTCTTTTCTCGAAAAACCGGGCGTTCCTTTTTTCAGGTCACTGATTTCGTAGCACCCATGGGTGCTCTGGGGGTGATGTGCGGACGCATCGGCAACTTTATTAATGCCGAGCTCTGGGGCAGACCGACTGATCTCCCCTGGGGCATGGTCTTCCCCGCGGTGGACATGGTTCCACGGCATCCGTCCCAGCTTTACCAGGCTCTCCTGGAAGGGCTTCTCTTGTTTTTGATTCTATGGTTCTTTTCATCTCGTCCAAGGCCCAGAATGGCAGTCTCCGGGCTGTTCTGCCTCGGTTACGGCACTTTTCGTTTTTTTGTAGAGTTTTTCCGGGAACCTGATGCCCATCTGGGTTTTGTACTTCTTGACTGGATGAGCATGGGCCAGATTTTGTCCCTGCCTATGATTCTTTTCGGGGCTGGTCTTCTGTTTTGGGCATACAGAAAACAGAGGACGGAAGACAGATAAAGAAACGCTGAAATGTCGGAGCGAAGCGGAGATCACGCCGGAGGCGTGACTGGAATGTTTATCACGCCCGGGCGTGATTGAACCGGGGTCCCCTTTCAGGGTGCCTGTCACGCCAACGGCGTGATTTCGCTGGGGCTGAAATGTCGGAGCGAAGCGGAGATCACGCCGGAGGCGTGACTGGAATGAAAACAGTGATCAGTGGTCAGTTGACAGTAGTCATTTTGCAGATTCCGGGGTTTGGATGAACGGTCGTCCCGCACTTACTTTTAAAATATCTATTCGTTCTCATAACTGAAACAGCCGGAAAGTAAGTGCGGGATTCCGGAATCTGTTGTACGGATCAGGACAATAAAATAAATTGAGCAGTCTTGCTGTTCTTTGCTCAGCCTCTTAAGAATTCAGCATCAGCTTCAGGCAGGGAAGGATTGATGGACATCCCGGTGCCGATTTCAAAACCGGCCCGGGTGGTCAGTCTGGGGACTATCCTGATATACCAGTGCAGTTGAGGTTCATTGCTCTTGTATCTTGTGCACGAATTTATGGTCATGTTGTAATCCGGAGAATTGAGTTTGTCTGCAATGGTTTTAAGAGACCACTGCAGGACATCGGCCAGGTCCTTTACTTCATCATGCCTGATATCCTGAAAATCAGCCATGTGTCTGTGGGAAGCAATCCAGAGCTCGAAAGGCGATTCTGCCGCGTATGGAACAAAACATACAAATCCCGCATTTGAATAGACCACTCTTTCCCTGGCCACCAGCTCAAAAGCCAGCAGGTCGCAAAGAAGACAGTGCCCCATTTCATCGAAATACTTCTGGGCTTCTCTTTCCCGGTCCCGGATATATTTGGGGACAATCCCGGAAGCCACCAGTTGCGAATGGGGATGAAACAGGGAAGCCCCGGCTGAAGCTCCGTAATTTTTAAATATCATGACCATCATTACCTTGGGGTCTGCCTCCAGAAAAGCATAACAGTTGCGGTAGGTCTCTATGACTGTTTCCAGCTCTGATCTGGTCATTTTGTCCATCTGCAGATCATGCCTTGGAGTTTCTACCAGGACCAGGTGGGAACCAAAGCCGTTGGCGCCGAGATGCATGCCGTCCCAGGACCTGATGGTTTCCCCTTCCGGATTAAGGGCCGGAAATTTATTGTAAACAGCTCTGGATGACCATCCAAAATCGTTGTCTGAAGCGGATTCAAACACGATTTCAGACAGCCTTTCTTCATTGCCCGGACAAAATGGACAGCCTGAATCATACGCGGACTGAACCGGAGCCTGCTTTTCCATGATAAAATCTTTGGGACGTTTGCGCCTTGAAGGCGCAAAAATGACCCATTCCCCTGTCAACCGGTTCTGTCTGTACTCGCTTTTCACGGCTTATCACTTGGACAGGCTGCGCATCTTCAATGAATAAAACATGTCCAGATATCTTCTGGTCTCTTCACGTTCCAGATTGGTGACGAATTTCCAGAAACCGTATACCTTGGAAAAGGACAGAAGTTTTTCAGCGTAAAGACGCCAGTTGTATTTTTCTTCAACTCTACGGATTCCTTTTTCTGATACCTTGTCCCAGTACTTTGGATCGTTTCGGCAACCGGCCAGAAAACTGGTGATTATTTCGGAAGTCTGCTCGCCATGAGTAGGATCAATGTGAAACCCGTTTTCCCCATGCTCAATAATTTCCAGAGGTCCGCCAAAAATGGTGACAAAGGTAGGCAGTCCCGAGGTCATGGCCTCGACCACTGTCAGCCCGAAAGCCTCAAACAGGGCCGGCTGGACGAATATGCCCCGATAATCGGCTACAAACCTGTACAACTCGCCGGTCAGATTCTTATCCAGTCTCGAACCCAGCCAACGCACCTGATCATGCAGGTCGTACTCCTGGAAAAGCTGGTGCATCTCCTGGATGCAGGCCTTTTCCTCCTCGTCCTGGGACTCTTCGACGCGAATCGTTCCGGCAACCAGCAAAAGATTGGCTTCCTGTCTCAGGCTTTGATTCTCTGCGTACCAGCGCACCAGGCTGGTCAGATTCTTGATCCTGTCCAGGCGTGCCATGGAAAAGATGATCGGCTTGTCTTTTTCTTTGAGTTGGCCTCTGGCCCAGTCTGAAGGGGGTCCGAAGACATATTCCTCAAGTTCGCCATGCAGCTCAAGAAGGCGGCGGTCCTTGTCGAAATATGGAAAATAAACATTTTCATCCGCTCCCGGAGAAACCACATTGAACTTGGGATCAAAGACATCTATTCCGCTGATCACCCGGTATAGACCCGGCATGGAAAAAGAATTGTAGGTTTCATACTGCCCTACGCTTTCTTCGGTTCCGGCTATCTCCTGGTAAGTGCTGGTTATTATGAAATCAGCAGTGTTCATGGCAATCAGATCTGCAGTAAACTGGCTGGAAAACCTGTACTGACTCTCATTGGCCTTCCAGTATTGAGCCGAGAAAAGATATTTGGACTTTTCCAGAGCATGGGCAATATTGCACTGGGTCACCCTCATTTTTTTGGACATGAGTGCGGCCACCAGATTTCCATCGGAATAGTTGCCGATGATCAGGTCCGGACGACCTCTCAGCTCACCCTGGATTTCCCTGGCTGCATCCAGAGCGAACCGCTCCAGAAAGGGCCACACATGGAACCTGGATATCCAGTGGGGGACTATTTCACCGTTGGGATACCGGAAGGGTACTCTGAGTATTTTGGCGTTGCGCGTGCCGATTATATCCTCCAGTCGCTGATTGCAGGGCGTCTCTCCCGCATCAGGGATCAGCCTGGATAAGACAATGATTTCAGGTTCAATATCCAAACCCTGCTCGCTGATCTGCTTGCGCATTTCCTTTTCCAGGGCGCGCACCTGGTCCAGAATATAGACAATCTGTCCTCCTGTGTCCGGAAGACCCAGAACATTGGACTGCCCGAAATATCCGTGCGGGGAAACAATGAGTATGTTGAAGATCATTGGAATCCGGCTCAAAAACTTGGCCAGTATACTGGGAGTCGGGGCTTCCAGTATCTCCAGGAGCAAGTCGATGTTTTCCCGGACCCTGCCTATTTCCCGGCCCCAGCCGGCTTCGAAGCCAAGGTTGCGCATTTCCCTGGAGACTTCGGCCCATTCCTGGGAATTTTCGTACTTCTTTAGCAGACTCGATGCCTTGCGCATTTGACGCTTGAGGGCGGCTATGGATTCAATGCGCTCATTGAGCATGAGCTGCTTGCCGCGACAATGATGCAGGCGCAAAAAATCAAACAGCTTTTCATCACCGCGCTTTTTTTCCTGAAAAAACTGACCGGACAGATGCCTGTTCAGAAATTCCACACCTTTGCCGATATAAGAAGCGTCCTTAAGCTTAGGAAATTCCCGGTTGAACGGCTTAAGATCTATTTCCAGCAGAAATTCATCCACTTGGGTGGTGCCGTCAATCTGCATTTCTTCAAAACTCAAGTAGTCGCCGGCTTCAACTTCCTCATATAGAACATCTTCCACGTGAAAACGAAAATAATGCCACTTGCCTATTTCAGGCCGAACTGAAACATATACCCAGGGGTCATTCAGCGCCAAGACCTGGGCATATCTGAAAATTTCAAAAACAGGCTCTTTTTCGTGCTGTTTCGCTTCCTCATTGTCAAAAAAAACCTGGAGCATATCCTGCATTTCAGAACGCAGCAAAAAAGTTTTTTTTGTTGCGATCAATTCACGCAGAAAAAGATATACCGTTTTTCTTACTTCCGGTGTAAGCTCCCTGATTTCCTGTAGATCAATCATGTTCCTTGTCCTCCAGAAACCCGAAATAAATCATGCCCTCAATTACGCCCCGGGCATATTTTTCAGCTGCAAAATAAATATTCGGAGTGTCGGGCAAACCTTTGAGCTCGGGGCTGTAATTGCCCACCACTATGCTTAAGGTGTTGCCCAGAAGCATTTCCCGATCATTGCCTGAATCTCCGGCAACGAGCACCTTTTTCAGATCCACTCCCCATTTCATGCACAAGTATCTGAGCGCCAGGCCTTTGGAGGCCCGGACAGGCAGAAAGTCCAGAAACTTGTTGTGCGAATGGATCATTTTGGCGTGCAGGTCATGCTGGCGCAGAAGCTTGCGCACGAACCGCACACCCGGAAAAACTCCCGGCTTGAAATTGTAGCTCAGCTTGAATTCCCGCTGATTTTCCCCTGGCTGCAGTTCCACTCCAGGCACTTCCTCCATGACTCTGGCAATGGCTTCCGGATGCCATCTATAGGAGATGTGTCTGCTCCAGGAATGTTCCTTGAGAATACCCGGACCGTAATATATTTCACTGCCTACTGAAGTGATCAGAATTTCCGGTATGGGCACATTTTCCTCAGCAAGGATGTTCAGAGTGCTTTCCAGGGTTCTGCCAGTGGCCACGCCGAATACAAGCTGCTCCTCCATCTCCTGCATGGACTGCAATAGATCATTCAGTGCTTGTCTGTCTCCCAAAAGAGTGTTGTCTATATCCGTAATCAGCACCTTGTCCGCTACCGGAAGCTTGCTTTTCAGGACAGGCAGTTTGGGATCCGGGTTTTTTTGAGGAGCAATCATGCTGTTCAGTTCCTTCATGTACTTCTTTGTATGCGTCTCCCAGGAGTAATGTTTCCTGACCTTTTTTACTCCTGCCTGGGAATATTTTTTCCAGGTTCTTTTGTCCTTTATAAAAGACAAAAGGACCTCGGCCATGGCCTCCTTGTCCAGAGGATCGATCAACACTCCGTTAGCGCAGTTTTTGATGATTTCCCTGGGACCACCGTCGTCCGTGGCCACAAGAGGCAACCCGGTAGCACCTGCCTCGATCAGGGTCAACCCGAAGGGTTCGGTCATGGCAGGATTGACGAAAACGCCTCTGGTTCTCACCACAAAGCGGTACAGCTCTGGCACGTCTTCAGAAGAATGCTTTTTAGGATAAGCCACGTGACCGTACAGATCGTATCTGTCGAACAGAAGAAGAATCCTGGTCAGCACTTTTCTGGATCCTGCTTCCATTTTCTCGATATCTTCTCTGTTCCCGGCAATAATCACCAGATTTGCAACCTGGCGCAATTCCTGGTTTTCACCATAGGCCTCTACCAGAGTAGTGATGTTCTTTTTTTCATCAGGACGTGACAGGGCCAGTATTATCGGTTTATTGGATCTGTTTAGAAATCTGTCCAGCTCCAGGGCGATGCCTGGGCGATCATGGCCTTTCTTGTACGGATAAAATTTGTTCAGATCTATGCCCGGAGGGATTATGCGCATTCTGTGAGGATGATAATTCTCATACTCCCTGTACTGCTCTTCACGTTCCTGAGAGGTGCTGGTGATGACCAGGGATGCGTTACCCAGGGCGATTTCTTCAGCTTCGATCCGGGTGGACATGTTGTATTTCGATTCTATGGAAGACTCGCTCATGCCGTGATCCAGAAGACTTTTTTTCTTGGTCCTGCCCAGGGAATGTCCGGTAAAGATAAAAGGAACTCCCAGATGCTGAGCCAGTTTGGAGCCCGCCAGGCCGCCATCTGCGTAATGTCCATGAATTATATCCGGGACCATGCCTACTCTTCTGAAATACTGCAGGGTCCTGTCGGTAAGCTCATCCAGGTGGGGCCAAAGCACTTCCTTGCGCAGATATCTTTTGGGCCCGAATTCCATGCGGACGATATTGGCCTTCTCACCCAACTTTTCAATGGTTTTCCCGTAGCCTTCATCTATTTTTGAATCCAGGACCTTTCTGGTAATCAGGTCCACACGGTTGACTTCAGGATGTTTACCCAGGGCTGAAGCAAGCTCCACCACATATTTTACCTGGCCACCCGTGTCCGAGTCCCTCCCCAGTTCCATATCAAAGCCTCTTACCAGGCCATGAATACTTAAATGCACCAGATACAGACCTTTTTTCCCCTGTGCAAACCTGGCCATCTACATACCCCATTCCCTGCTGAAATATTTATAAAAATTCATATCTTCAGGCATGGCTCCCTTTATCGCGCAGACTTCTGCAGCCAAGTATACAGCACGCTGCAGAATTTTCTCCCAGGACCAGCCTCTGACAATGCCCAGCAAAAAAACAGCGCTGAAGGCATCGCCCGCGCCTACGGTATCTTTAAAATCCTCTATTTCCGGAGCGGAAGAAAACAGCTGATCCTTTCCATCCGGAAAAAGTATGCCGCCTTCAGCCCCCATTGTCAGCACCAGACACTCAAGACCGGCCTTTTCCTGAACCGCTCTTGCTTTCTTTACTGTTTCAGTGTTTTGAACCCCTGAGATCATGGCCACTTGCTCCAGCTCATCAAGATTTACTTTAAGATATGTAGACCATGAAAGAATATCCTTGATAAATTCTCTGGTCCACCACGGATCGCGAAGGTTGATGTCGCAGAAGACCTTTTGATCTTTGCTGCCGGCCAGCGCATACAAAGTGTCTCGAGATACTTTGTTTCTGGCTGCCAGAGTGCCGTGATAGAAAAGTCTGACTTTTTCCAGAAAATCAGCTTCCTGTTCGGGCATCATGATCTGATCGAAGGCGGCATCTTCCCGGATTTCATAATATGGTTCGCCGTCCTTGAAACGCACCAGAACCATGCCTGTCGGCCTGTGCTCATCCACTTGCAGCTGTTTTGTGGACATGGACCATTTGACCATATGCCGCAAAACCTCGCACCCAGGATCATCAGCCCCGACTCTGGAGATGAACAAAGGATCAGGCCCCAGTCCTCTTAAGTGGCAGGCCACATTGAACGGGGCTCCTCCGATTATCCTGGATTCGTCAGGAAATACATCGAATAAAACCTCACCGAAAACTGTTATCCTCCCAAAATCAATATTGCCCTGCATGCATAATCATCCTTGTTTAAGTCCTGAAAACCTACTTTCAATACGTCTTATACTTAAAAATTCAAGTTTATGTTGTTTACAGCGATCTACTCAGGACTTTAATCCTGATAGAGCCACTGTTTAAAGCCGTTTACTTCTTCCGGCCATTCCGAGGATAAACGCAGGCTGAGAAATTGCGCGTAAACAGCATCTATAAAAAGCACGGCCTTTTCCACAAGGTACAGCTTTTCAAGAAAAATCCCGTCCAGATCATCGCCTTCCTGTTCCCGGACATCCACCTTGGGGGTTTTAAATCCGGACCAGGTAAAGCCTGTAGAGTCAATCTGCACCGACCAAGCGTTGCTGTCCTGTTCCAGCAGAACCCTGGCCTGGGTCACCTTTTTTCCGCTGCGCAGACCGAGCTTGGCTTCCTGCAGCCGGGAAAGCATTCCTGAACAGACAGCCTTTTCCAGGCTTTCCCCTTCCCCGCCCTGGACCACTATCTTCTGGCCCAAGTACAGAGAAAACTCCTCACCTTTTTCTGTCTCAAACACATTATTCTGCTTCTCGCTTCTGTACCAGAGCCAGGTAAGAAAATCCGGGCCCAAAACAACGTCTTTTTCCTGTGCCAATTGCAAGTCCATTTTCAATCCTTGAATTTAACCATCTTATTTTTTCCGAACAAAGCCCCTAATCCTTTATCCCCCTTATCCCTGCAACACCTTGTCCGATAATCCTTACTCCATAATCCTTACTAATCCTACCCTATAATCCTTACCACTTAACCCATAATCCAGATCCTTACCCTTCAATCACCTCAATCCCTCAATTTTTACCCCGTGAAACAAATCCGTAGGATTTCCTGCCTTGCAGGGTTTCACTGGGGCCTTAATCCTTCAATCCTTTAACCCGTGATCGTATCTGAAATTCAATTCCCTGTCTGGTTATCCTGCCAAGTTTATTGCCGGGAAACTGGATTTGTGCATTTGTTTTTTTTTGAACCCACAGGGCATCCAGTTCAATGATGTTTTCCGCCAACGCCTGACCCGGACCAAGACTCTCAAGCATCTTTTTATACAGACGAAGCCGGACCGCACGGGGGGCCTTAATTAACACATCCATGGGCAACAGGTCTTTATCCTCAGGCAGATTTTGCCATATCTGACTTAAAATATCTTCCCAGTAGCGCTCGTCCTCGCGGCCCAACTTCCAAAGGGTGGCCATGTTTTTTAAAAAGCCCGGGTTAATGCTTTCCAGTTCGGGAACCACGATCATTCTTATTCTGCTGCGCAGGAAAGCAGGATCCAGATTGGATCTGTCCAGAACATAACCTTGGCCGAGGACGTTTAAAAACTTTAGAATTTCTCTTTTAGAGGTAAAAAGTAATGGCCTTAGAAGCTTGAGACCGGGCACATAAGCCTGCATGCCTGCAAGTGCGGGCCAGCCTGAACCTCTTTGCATGCGCATGATTATGTCTTCGGCCAGATCATTTAAACTGTGTCCTGTTAAAATATAGTCCGCACCCACCCTGCGGGCTGCGCTGCAAAGATACCTGTAGCGCAGCAGGCGTGAGGATTCTTCCAGACCCTTTTTTTTCCTGCGGGAGAATGTCCGCACATCGATTCTGCAGCTGATCAAAGGGATGTTTAAACTCGTGCACAGTTCTCCGGCTCTTACCCGTTCCTGCTCAGCCTCAGGACGCAGGCTGTGATGCACATGGGCAGCAGACACTTCAAAATTTAGTCCGGGAGCCAGAAAATGAAGTATACGCAGTAGAGCTGTTGAGTCAGATCCACCAGAAAAGGCCAGCAGCACTTTTTGTCCTTCCAGAGTTATGTCTGTTTCTTTTTGCACAAACTTATGGACGCCAAGGCAAAAATGAGCCCATTCCGAAGGAAGATCCTGGAGTTTGTAAGCGGCCATTATAAAATTAAACCTTTAAAATCAAGTGAATACAAGCTTTATCAACATGTTTATATCAAAAAACTTATCTGTGAGTATTGTCACAATATAGTTTTTATGCTAAACGATCAAAAGTTTTTTTTGCAGCAAAATTTCCACTGTGCAAACCAGACACTACTGTGGGTGCCTTGGGCCAAAGCAGCAATGCTGCGGGCAAAAAAACAAAAAATACCCTTTTTAGCTTAAGAAAAAAACCCTTAAGACATGAAAAAAATCTTTTCCTGGCTGAAACAAATCCTGAGCATAAAAAAATCTTTTTTTGCTTGAATAAGCTTTCATTTTTGTTTAAGAATCAAGACTATGTGCTTAATGAAAAGAAGAAAATCTGTAAATTTGAAAAAAGAAAGTTGAAGGTCGATATATGCTCAATCCTGAAGAACAAAAAGCAAAAGAAATAATTCAAAAATTCATCAGTCAAAATATCCCGGAATATATACTGGAAAATGCCCAGGAGCTTTATTCCGAGAACGGCAACCACAAGCTGAGCATTAACCAGAGAGAACAGTATCTGGATCTGGAGGGAAGGATTCAGGGAGATGATTTCCAGGTTTATAACTCTGAGATCGGCCTCAATCTGGACAGCGGGACCATCAACTTTCACTGCAACTGTCCGGAATCATTCACCGGCATTTGCAGGCATATCGGAGCCACCGCTCTTAAGTTCTTATCCGGCCTGAAAGCGGATTCCGACCAGGAAACGCCTATCACCCGCACGGACTGGCACCACACCTTTCGTCTGTATTTTGCCACTGCTCTTGAACCCGAACCAGGCCAGCACTATCTGGTCTACAGGTTCTTCCCTGAACCGAGCAGGCTTCAGGTGGAATTTTACCGGGCCAGGCAGAATAAAACAGGTCTTTCCACCGTTCTTAACCCGGTAACTCTTGAACAGATTATCCGTAATCCCAATTGGTGTGAGATTTCTCCCCAACTGCCTGACGTTTTGACGCAGATAGGCTATTCCCTTGAATATTTCGGTCACCGGGTGGAAATTCCATCCGGGTTGATGAACTGGTTTTTCTGGTCCATCAAGAATGAATACTATCTCTTTTGGGAAGAGACCGAGCAGCCTATAAGGATCGAGACAAGCCCCATGCGCTTGCTGCTCAGGCCCAAGCTCTCAGCAGAAGGTCTGGGACTGGATATAATGCTTGGAAGAGAAGGCAAAATGCCTTTTTCCATATCCGGAGAAAAAGTTTATTTCTATGGCCAACTCCCCTTGTGGGCATACTGGAAAAACAGCTTTTATCCGGTACAGACCGGACTTAATCCCGCCATGATCCAGGAACTGGTTTCTGACGCGCCGATTATTCCGCACAGCGAAATTTCAGAATTCCTGGACCGGGTCTGGACCGGAATTCATTCCTCTGATCTATATGGCCAGGAAGAATTCCTGGAAAGAATGTCCCCTATTTTTGTCCCGGCCAGGTTTAATCCCAAGCTCTATCTGGACGAAGAGGGCAGCCTGCTGACGATGCAGATCCAAAACGTCTATGAAACAGAGCACGGTGAAATCACCCTGTCCGGCCCTGACCAGGATCTGCAGACCGGAAGCTATCAGTTCGAAGATAAATCCTTTCTGGTGCGCCGTGAACAGGACAAGGAAGAAGAGCTTCTTTCCAGCCTTGTGAATATGGGCTTTCAGTCCAGAAACAACAGCATGTGGTTTCTGGAACCTGAAGAAGCCATAAATTTTCTTCTGGACGCCTACCCCAGACTGGTTGAAAAATACAGGGTCTTTGGCGAAAAAAATCTGACCAGGTACAGGGTAAGACTCAGTCCGCCAAGCGTAGTGGCCAAAGTCGAATCATCAAAAGACAACAACTGGTTCAACCTGGAAATCAATGTCGAATACGACGGTATCAGGGTGCCCTTCGACAAGATCTGGAAGGCCTGGATCCAGGGCAAACGGTATATCCAGCTCAAGGACGGCTCCTATACAAGTCTGCCCGAATCATGGATCAAAAAGCTGGAACACAAGCTGCGGACCATGGGTCTGGATCCTGAAAAAGCGCCGAAAAAAAAGTTCAAGAATCACGAAGTGCCGATTCTGGACAACATCCTGGAGGATATCGACAATGTTCATGCCGATTCTTTTTGGAACGAGCTCAGGGAAAAAATTCAGTCCTTCCAGGAAATCAGACATATTGATCCACCCAGGGGCCTCAATGCCGAACTCAGACCCTATCAGAATCAGGGCCTCAATTATCTGAATTTTCTGTATGAATACCGCTTCGGAGGTATACTGGCCGATGAAATGGGCCTGGGCAAAACCATCCAGACCCTGGCCTTTCTGCTGATGCTCAAAGAAAAAGGCAAGTCAGGTCCATCAATTATTGTTGTGCCCACTTCGGTACTGACCAACTGGGAACGTGAAGCCCGGAAATTCGTTCCGGACATGAACAGGCTGGTCATCTACGGGGCCAAGCGTTCCGGCATGTTCAAGCAGATCAAGTCCTCGGATCTGGTTATCACCACTTATGCCCTGCTTCGCCGGGATCTGGAGGAGCTCAAGGAATTCCAATATAATGCCGTCATACTGGACGAGGCTCAAAACATAAAAAACCCGAATACAATCACCGCCCGTTCAGTGCGTAAGCTCTCCGCAGACTTTAAGCTTTGTCTTTCCGGTACGCCCATTGAAAACAACCTTCTGGAGCTGTGGTCTTTGTTCGAGTTTTTAATGCCCGGATTTCTTGGCTCTCAGCATGGTTTCCAGAAAGGTTTTGTCAAACCCATCAAGGACGGTGACGAAGAAAGTCTTGACTATTTGCGCACCCGGGTAAGACCCTTTATACTGCGCAGAACAAAATCCAAAGTGGCCAGGGAGCTTCCGCCCAAGATAGAAAACGTCTACTTTACCTCACTCATGGATGAACAGTTTGATCTGTACACCGGACTGGCCAGAAAGCTTAAAGAGCAGGTCCTGCAGAGAGTGGACGAAAAAGGCATTGCCGCCAGCCAGATGTCAATTCTGGATGCTCTGCTCAAGCTGAGACAGATATGCTGCCATCCCAGACTGCTTAAGCTCAACATACCCGGATTAAGCAACAATCAGCCTTCCGGCAAATTTGAGGCCTTTAAGGATCTGACCACCAATATCATTGAAGACGGCCATAAGGTCCTGGTGTTTTCCCAATTCGTCCAGATGCTGCATATAATCAGGTCCTGGCTGAGCATGAACGATATCCCCTTTGCTTATCTTGACGGCTCGAGCAAGGACCGCCTGGAACAGGTGGACCGGTTTAATAATGACCCGGATATACCCATATTTCTGATCTCTCTTAAAGCTGGAGGCACCGGCCTGAACCTGACCTCCGCCGACTACGTCATCCATTATGATCCCTGGTGGAACCCGGCTGTGGAGAATCAGGCCACAGACAGAACCCACCGCATTGGTCAGACCAGACAAGTCTTCTCCTATAAGCTCATCTGTGAAAACACTGTTGAAGAGAAAATCCTTAAGCTGCAGGAACAGAAGAAAGGAGTGGCTGAAGCGATCATTCCCGGACAGAATGCCTGGAAGGCACTTACTAGAGACGATCTTGAAATGCTTTTTGAAATATAGCCAATCCCGGCAAGAAAAAAATCCTGCCGGGTTCTATTCCAATGCAAGTAGTACTCTATCAGCCCCGGATTCCACCAAATACTGGAGCCATCGCCCGCCTGTGTGCAGCTACCGGCACCACTTTACATCTGGTAGGACCTCTTGGATTCAGCCTGGAGGACAAGCATCTGAAAAGGGCAGGTCTTGATTACTGGCCCCATGTTTCTCTTAATACCTGGAACAACTGGGAGGAGTTCAGGCAAAACTTGCCTTCTTCAGCCAGGCTGATAATGACCAGCGCCAGGAAAGGCATATGCTATGCCGATCACAATTATCTTCCTCAGGATTTTCTGGTTTTTGGCCCGGAAACCTGGGGCCTTCCGGAAAATATCCTGGAGCAGAGCCCTACCCTGATAAGAATACCTATCTGGGGCAAGGTGCGCAGCCTTAACCTTTCCACCGCGGCTGGGATAATACTTTACGAAGGATACAGGCAGACAGGGAGGTTGAAGTCCGTCAGTGGTCAGTAGTCAGTGATGAATAAGCGATGAGTGGTGAGAGGTGAGTAGTGAGAGAAGGTTGGAAGGCCGGGAAGAAGAATACTGGAATGTCGGAGCGAAGCGGAGATCACGCGGGAGGCGTGACTGGAATGCTGGAATGTTTATCACACCCAGGCGTGATGAAACCGGGGTCCCCTTTCAGGGTGCCTGTCACGCCAGCGGGGTGATTTCACTGGGGCTGGGATAAAAAAATGCTGGGATGCTGGGATTGAAAAATTCAACCACGCGAAGCGCGTAGCAGGTCAACGCGTGACGCGAGACAACCTTTTATCTTATGGCGCAGCCGCACCTTCCCACTTTTTACCTTTATACTTTATACTTTATACTTTATACTTT
>SLDX01000124.1 GCA_007125075.1 Desulfonatronospira sp. | reverse complement strand
TCTGTCCTCTGTTTTCTGTCCGGCGGCGGCCTACTTAAGAGGCGGTCTCCAAGAAAACCGGTCTAAACTGTTGATTAAGTACGGTCCGGTTATCCGGTAGGGAGGGCAGCTTTTATGAAGCGGCTTGAATCCGGAGTTGTTTGATCTGGGGTTGTTTGGTCTCGAGATCGATCTGCTTGTCAGGCACAAGCCAGATTTTTTCCACGTCCAGAGGGGCCAGAGGCCTGGAAAACAGGTAACCCTGACCGTAATGGCATTTAAAGTCCTTGACCTGATTCAGTTGAGCCTCGGTTTCGATTCCTTCGGCCACCAGCTCCAGCTCCAGTCCCAGACCGAGGTCAACTATGGCCTGGACAATCCGGAAGTTGTTTTTGTTCAAGCCCATGGTGTTGATAAAACTGCGGTCGATCTTCAGTTCATCCAGGGGAAAACGCTGCAGATGAGCCAGGGATGAATATCCGGTGCCGAAATCATCTATGCTCAACCGCAGGCCCATGTATTTCAATCTTTTAAGAGTTCGCACATTATAATCCATCCTGGACATGGCCATGGATTCGGTCACTTCAAGATTAAGTCGTCCAGGATCAAGTCCGGCCTTCTGCAGCACCTGATAAAGCTTTCCTTCCAGGCCGGCCTTTTCCAGCTGCTTGCCGGAAAGGTTGACATTCAGGATCAGGGAATCATCGAATTTATGCCAGTTCCTGATCTGCCGGCAGGACTCCAGCAGAATCCAGTCGCCTATAGGTTCGATCAGACCGGTCTCTTCAGCCAGGGGAATGAATTTGGCCGGGGAGATCATCCCATGTTCCGGGTGGGTCCAGCGGATCAGCGCTTCGAGACCTTTGAGCCTGCTGTTGTCCAGTCTGACTATCGGTTGATAGTTTATGGACAACTCATCGCGATCCATAGCCCGGCGAAGATCCTTTTCCATAAGCGTACGCTTGCTCTTTTGCTCATACATCTCGCTGCTGAAAACCACGCAGCGGTTTTTTCCTCCTTTTTTGGCCTGAAGCATGGACATTTCAGCGTCCCTGAGCATGTCTTCGCCGCGGGTGTAATTCATGTTGTATAAAAGAACACCAATGCTGGCGGTTATAGAAATTTCATGACCATCGATCACGAAGGCTTCTTCAAGCATTTCCCTGAGCCCCTCCGCCTTCTCCTTGATTTCAGCGTGACCGCGGCCTACGGCCATAACGCAGAATTCATCAGAGCTGAAACGGGCCAGAGTATCATCAGCCGGAAGATGATCGCGAAGCTTTTGAGAAACTTCGAGCAGGAGCCGATCGCCCATTAAATGACCGTAGCTGTCATTGACCACACCGAAACCGTCCAGATCGAAAAAGAGCAGGCCAAAGAAAAAGTTCTTATCCTCAGCGGCTTTTTTCAGGCTCTTTTCAAGGGTTTCTATAAAAAAGGAGCGGTTTGGAAGATTGGTGCGATGGTCGAAAAGAGCCTGGTGCAGAAGCCGCTCTTCGTTTTTTTTGCGTGTGGTTATATCCGTGAGGCTGCCTTCGAAATAAAGGATTTTACCTTGTTCATCCCTTAAGGCCCGTGCGTTTTCAGATATCCAGATAAGGGTTCCGTCTTTGCGCATTGCCTGGGTTTCCAGCTGCAGGATCTCTCCTTTTTCAAGCAGGGCAGCCTGTCTGGTTTCCCTGATTCTGGGTATGTAGTAGATGCGGGAAAAGTTTTTCGCCTTGTCGCCCTTTTCGAATTCATCCGGGGAATCATAACCGAGGATATCAGCAAAGGCCTGATTGACGCAGATGACTGAATCGTCGGTACACACCAGATACATACCATCGACCGCGTTGGCGAAAATCGACCGGTACCTGGATTCGGAGTCCTTGAGCCTTTGTTCATTTTCATACTCACCGGTGATGTCCACCATTGTCCCCACAAGCTGGGTGCAATCATTGCCATTAAGAGAAAATGCCTTGCCCTGAAACTGAATCCATGCCCAGTCTCGGGTGCCGGAAAGCAGTCTGAAGCGGTGCTTGAAATGCTCGCCTTGTCTTGAAGCCTGATCTTTTATGTGCTGCAGCAGATGTTCACGGTCTTCCGGATGGACGAGATTCTCGAAATCGGTCATGTTTCCGGTGTCCAATTCTTCTGCGAATTCGCCGTCCGTCTTCTTAAGATCAACGACCATCCTGCCGGTATCAGGGTGCATTTCGCAGACCACCTGACGTGCACCTTCAAGGGCCGCCCTGAGACGGATGCGTTCTTTTTTTATCTTCTCTTCCCTTTTTGTGCTTTCAGTACAGTCTTCTATCTTTACGTATACTTTTTCCACACGTCCGGATCCGTCACGCACAGGGATAAAAGATCTGCGCAGGCATACCCTGCCGTTTGAGTGTCCGGCATCGGACCGGTAAAGCCGGCACCATGTTTCCGGCAGAGAAACGCTTTCGCCAAGGAGCACCCGCGAAAAAATATCCTTGAGCTCCCAGGAACTGAAGCGTTCGTCGTTTAGCATGCAGTAATTCTCTAAAGAACCAAGGCCGAAAAGGTCTTTGAACGATTTGTTAACCACCAGGGCTTTGCCAGAGGAGTCTGTAACAATTACCGGAGATGGAGTTGACTGGATTATTTTTTCCAGTTCCTCTCGGATTTTTTCTTTAGATCCGGAATTATCGGACTGGAAGGAGGGTATTAAAGGAAGAAGCCATTTAAGAGCCAGAATCAGAAATAGAATTGCGGCCAAGGCCAATCCCGGGAGCACATAAGGCGGGTTTTTGCCGGCAGTATCTTCGATCAAAAAAAAGAAAGCAGCCGCAGTTAAAGCCAGCTGTAAAAAAAGCACAAAGAGCACCAGAAACTGTCTGCGGCCAGATCCTTTTTTCTGAATATTCTTTGGGTGAGATTTACTGCTGAACATTTCTTTAACCATTTGACAGGCTGTTGTTGAAACAGCCGGTTTGAAAACGCCCTTTCCATAATGTTGTTAAGGTTATCCTGGTTCATCCTGTCCAATACCTGTTCATGAAACTTCAAGTGTATGAAAGCGCGCGAAATCGTCTGCTTCTCGCCTCAGACGGGATTTCAAATCGTCAAGCTCATCTTAGTAAAACATCCTGAAATGCAGCATTTCCCTGGATTTCCCGGTCAAGCCGGGGTAAGACGGGAGAGAATGCCTATCCTTAAATATCAGCAAAAATTCGAATTTTTAAGCCCGACTCGCATGACCGTTATTTCAATACCGGGTCTGTGCTTTTGCCGTTTTGCACACAACCGGGAACATCTACTTAATAAGTGCCCGATTTTTAATGAAAACTCATTTATGTTTAATGCTTCAACCTGCAGAAACCTGCTGCTCCGAAACGGAGCCGTAAATCCAAATTCAACAGTTTATTTGACGAACAAATTATCCCAGGCCATGGCGATCTTTTCTTCGGTCATTTCCGGAGAATGGCCATGGTAGAAGGCGTCGTCTATGATATGATCGATGATGTCCCGCGGCTGACAGGATGAAAGGCGCACATCCATGCGCTGGTAATAATGATCCATCAGGTATTCAAAGACGTCTCCCCTGAACTCCACATTGTTGGAGCGGCAGACCTTGAGGAAAATTTCCCTGTATTCCTCAGGAGTGGGGTGGTCGACTTTGATCTTGTATCTCAGCCGGCGCAGAAAAGCCATGTCCACCAGTTCCTTGGGGTCGAGATTGGTGGCGAAGATGACCAGCTGGTCAAAGGGGATTTCGAATTTTCTGCCGGTATGCAGGGTGAGCAGGTCGGTGCGCCTGGCCAGGGGAATGATCCAACGGTTGAGCAGGGTTTCGATATTCATCTGCTGCCTGCCCAGATCGTCGACGATGAACAGGCCGTTGTTGGCCTTAAGCTGCAATGGGGCTTCGTAGAATTTGGAAATGGGATTGAAGTCAAGATCCAGAGTGCGCATGGTCAGTTCCCCCCCGACCATGACCGTGGGTCTTTGTACCCGAACCCATCTCTGATCGTGCTCAGGGCCGCCTGGCTTTGTCTCTGCGGCAAAATGCACCGACTTATCATAAACAGTGATGATTTCCCCGCCGATCTTCAGGGCATGGGGCACGTAAATTTCTCCGGGCAGGGCTCTGCCCATGGCTTCAGCTATGGTCGTCTTGCCGTTGCCCGGAGGTCCGTAGAGAAAAATGGCCCGGCCCGAGCTGGCGGCAGGACCAAGGATGTTCAGCAGAGAGTCGCTGACTACAAGATGAGTAAATGCCTTTTTGAATTCCCCGGGTTGTACCAAAGTATGCATGACAGTCTGGATCTCCACCTGCTCACGGTAATCGGCCAGGGTGACCGGTGCCGGGCCTGCGTAGCGGCATATGTCCAGAAGCTCGCCTGCTCTGTTGCGTCCGGCATCAGTCATGATGTATTTATACGAAGTCTTCTGAAGCCCGTCAGCACCCCTGACTTCGATGAATCTTTCCCGGCGCAGGATGTCCATGGCTGTATCCACAACAGGTATGGGCAGCTTGACCCTGTCGGCCACGATGGGAATGGTGAACTCGCCCATGAACACTATATGCTTGTTGATCAGGTCTACGATAAAAGAAAGATCAAGACCTGTTTTCTCGATAGACCCGGGTACGGGGGGGATTCTTTTGAAGAATTCTTCCAGATCCTGTTCTTTAATAAATCCAAGTGCCACCAGATTATAGCCCAGCCGGCCCCCTGACATACGCTGACGCTCAAGGGCTTTTTGAAGCTGTTCTTCAGAGACCAGCTCTTTTTCCACAAGCCTGGAACCCAGAAGATCATGAAGATCCATAATCATAGCTTATCTCCTGACTGTTTCATCTAAAGATTACCAGTGATTTAATGTTATGATGGTGAGTTTGCAAAAAGCGGACCAGGCAGACAAGAGGTGTGGGAATCAGAGGACAGAGGACAGAGGACGGAAGTGGGAAGGTGCGGCTGCGCCGCAAGGTGAAAGGTGTGAAGGTGGGAAAGAAGAGGATTTAGAGAAAGAAAGATGCCTGAATAGTTTCAAAGCAATGGTAAGAAGAGATGAGCGGTGAGAGGTGAGTTGAAAAAAATTGGGGAATTGGGGAATTGAGGAATTGAGGAATTGAGGAATTCAGAGAAGGTGCTGCAGCGCTGTCAGAGATCAGAAAAAAGAGAAGGCAGGCAGGTAAAGAAAGTGGGAAAGTGGGACAGAGGGCATTCTTGCATTTTGAGCCTGAAAGCCTTATCTATACTTACTCATTGAATGATACTGAAATACAGGCGGGTCCTCACCATGAACAGCAAAGTGCCGTATACCAGACTTTTGTTTTTTAAAGAAAAGCTGGAGCTGGATCGGTCCGCGGAAAACACTCTGCGTGAACACAGCAGGCTGTTCGCAGAGCGAAAGGAAGAATTCTCCGCGTACTTTGAAGATTTTTTCAGCCGAATAGAACAGACCAAACATTACCTGGAGGTCCAGGATTATCCGGGTCGTCTGCAGAAAATCTGGGAGAAATGGTTTGAAGGTCTTTTTTCAGGAAGCGTGGACCATTCTTTTCTGGACATAATGTGGAAAAGCGGCACGACCCACGTCAAGATCAACCTGGATCACAGATACGTAAACTTGAGCTATTGTCTGGCCAGATCTTTCTGCCGGAAGATCATAAGGGAGCAGGTCCCGGTGGGGCAGCAGAATGATATCGGTGAAGCCGTGGAAAAAATTCTTGATCTGTGCCTGCTTATTGAAACCGACGCCTTCATCACCAACACCTACCAGTGTGACCGGGAAGTGATCATGGGTATTGCTCACCAGATAAGAAACCCCCTGACAGTTATCGGGGGGAACATCATGCGCCTGAAGCGCATCCCGGATTCTTCGGATAACATGGTCGAAGGCACCTATGAGACCATTCTGGGTGAATCCAGGCGTATGGAAAAGATGGTCAACGAAGTCTGCACTTACAACGAAATTTTTCACAAGCATCCGGAATGGCAGGTCTTAAACCTGCATGAACAGCTAATAAAAGTGATTGAAGAGTGCAAGAGCAGCTATAGTCTGGATAAACTGGACCTGCAGATTGGCTTCGCCCCCCTGGAAATAATGATTCTGGGCGACCCATGGGAAACGGGCATACTTTTAAGCCATGTCCTGAACAATGCTTTTGAAGGCGTGGATCCTGAAAATCCATTAATCACCGTGCAGACATCCCTGGACCCGGGAAATCAGAAATTCGCCCTGGTGGAGGTCTTCAACACCGGTGTGCTGACTATGCCTGATGATCCCAAACAACTGTTTACCCCTTTTTATTCGACAAAAAGCGCCGGAACCGGGATGGGTCTGTCCATCGCCAGGGCTGCCGCGAGGAAAATAAAGGGTCACATCAGTCTTTACCCGGCTCCAGGAGGAGGCGTGATCTGCATGGTCTCCCTGCCCAGAAGTGACAGCAGATAAGTCTTTAAAAAATGGATTTATTGTGGGCGTATTTTCTGGTCTTTATCCTGGCAGCGACTCCCTGGGTGGAGATTCTGCTGGTCATCCCAGCCGGGCTGGGCATGGGGCTCAATCCTTTGCCTGTTGCTTTTCTGGCCTTTGCAGGCAATGCCATTCCAGTATTTATTATTGTATATGGATACAGAATCTGGCAGAGCTGGAGATCGCCCTGCGGTGATAAACGACCAAAACCTGTTTCCAGGCGAAGAAAGCGTGCCCTTAACATCTGGAACAGATATGGCTTGCCCGGTCTTGCCTTCCTGGGACCGCTTCTGACCGGCATACATCTGGCTGTAATAATCGCCCTGGCCTTCAAACCGGGGAAAAAAGCCCTGCTGCTGTGGATGAACCTGAGTCTTTTTGTCTGGACGGCAGCTTTGACGGCTGGGGTGTATTATGGACTGAAGTGGATATAGAGGGTTATTTGTTTTCGCATTTGAATCATGCAACTCAAAGAAAATTATTTATGACATAGTTTAATCCTGAATCAGTGAAATACAGGTTCCGGAATTTGTCCAATCGGCCGCAAAAACTCGCTTCGAGGCAGACTAAATCAAAATCCCGACCGTACCTTAAACAACATTTGTTGAATAGTGTGGTTTACTATATTCATCAATACAGGCAGTTATAAGGATTTTGACTTATCACGCCGCTGTCGTGATAAGTCGCTCAGACAGTTTGCAGCCGATTGGCCAAACTCCGGAACCTGCAGTAGCGATAAGCTACAAAATATGACTTCACTGATTCAAGTTTAATAATTGCTTATTCAGGATTTAACCAAGATGGATAAAAGCGTAAAAGTAGGCGTCAGCGCCTGTCTGTTGGGCCAGAAAGTACGCTACGATGGCGGACACAAGCTGGACAGATATCTGCGCGATGTACTGGGAAAGTACGTGCACCTGATCGCGGTTTGCCCGGAAACAGAATCCGGGATGAGCGTGCCCAGGGAAGCCATGCACCTGGTGGGGGATGCAGAAAACCCGAGGCTGATGACCGTAGCGACCGGCAGAGACTTTACAGAGATCATGCGCGAATGGGCCGGAAGAAAAACAAAGGCCCTGGAAGAAGAAAAGCTCAGCGGATTCATATTCAAGAGCAAATCTCCAAGCAGCGGCATGGAACGGATAAAGCTCTACAACGATAAAGGCCGGGCTGTGAACAACAAAGGCCGGGGGATTTTCGCGGCCATGTTCATGCAGCGCTTTCCCCTGATTCCGGTTGAAGATGAAGGCAGGCTTAACGATCCCATGCTCAGGGAAAACTTCATCACCAGAATTTTTGTCTTCGGCAGGTGGCTTGAGCTTATGGATCAGGGTTTAAGCGCCGGCAGGCTGGTGGATTTTCACACCAGGCACAAGCTTCTGGTCATGTCCCACAACGTTGAAGCCTACCGTGAACTGGGACGAATGGTGGCCAGTCCCAAAGATTTTAATTCTGATGATCTGGCAAGGGAGTATATCACAAGGCTGATGGGCGCTCTGAAACTTTACTCCACTGTAAAGAAAAACGTCAATGTTCTGCAGCATGTGGCGGGGTATTTCAAGAAAAATCTATCCAAAGATGAAAAAGAGGAACTGCAGGAGATCCTAAACAGATACGCAAGCTCCCTGGTGCCCCTGATTGTCCCGGTGACTCTGCTCAATCATTATGTACGCAAATATGATCAGGACTATCTGAAAAAGCAGATCTACCTGAATCCGCATCCGGCGGAGCTCAAGCTGCGCAATCATGTGTAGAAGTTAAAACTCATGTTCCAGGGGGGGACCAGCCGGGTCCAGAATCCCTCTTTGCACAAGCTCGCCATGCTTGAAAAGAACATAGCTGTAACCCCCGTAATGGGGTATTCTTGGAGCAGCGTCACTGGCGGCTTCTTCTGAAAAGGGCACAAAATAGGCCCAGACTGATTCCGGGTCGCCTGATGGATTGACCGCGGCGAAAAAGGCCGTTTCAGGCTCCGTCAGTCTCCTTCCGTCAAAGAAGATTTCATCATCCTCACGGCTGATCATTCCGGTCTGCTCAAACAGCTCTCCGGCAAAGCGCTCAGGCAGACCGAGAAAGAGAACATCTTTGTCCTGTAAATCTTCTTCATTTATATCCTGTTCATCGAACACCTGTACATCAGGGCGGTTCAGTGTCCGAAGAAGAATTTCAGCCGCGCCGGCCTGCTCAGGAGAAAGTCCTGCAGAAACAACTGCTATCAGCTTGTCTGAGCCGCGGACGACCTCCACTGCAGGAGCTATCTCACCAGGGTCAAGGCGGCGAAAAATGTGGTTTTCAGGGTCAACGGCCAGTCTTAGCGGTCTGGATGAAGCGCTGATCTCAAAGGACTTTTTTTCTGAGGTGATATTGATGGTTTCGTGAACCGGCTGGTTTTCGGTTTCCAGATAAAGGGGCAGGTTCAGTTCATACGCCGGATGCTCCTGGGTGATTGTACCGGTGACTGTCCATTGACCGTCCCGGTCCTCAGCATGAACATCCTGAAGAGACAGCTCCGGGGCGCCGGGTCTTTGCACCCATTGTTCAAAAAAGGGCCTGAAATTTCTTTCAGCCTCGTCTGAAAAAATTTCTTCAAAATCGTCCCAGCCGGCCCGCTCAAACATGTTTTCCCTGACCATGCGCCTGAGGCTTTCCCAGAATGCCTCCTCACCTGCTTCCATGCGCAGCATATGAAAAACCATGGCCCCTTTGCCGTAGCCAATTGCCCGGCTTTGCGGGGAGTCACGGCGGATGAACCGGGACAGGGGAAAGTCGTCTTCTTCGCTGACCAGGGAGGAGTAGCTGCGCAGGATTCCCCGGCGGTAATCCAGGGCCTGATCTTTGGATTCGCGCTCCCGCATCAGGTAATCAGCCACGTAAGTGGTCACCGCTTCGGACCAGTTGCCCTGGCTGTAGTCAACCCGAACCCCGTTGCCCCACCAGGAATGGGCAATTTCGTGGGGCAGGCTGATGTCCTTGATGAACGGCAGGCGGATTACCGCGCTGCCAAGCAGGGTCCAGGAGGGGAAACCGTAACCTGTGGGAAAGAAATTTTCGACCACCGCGAATTTTTCAAAGGGATAGGGACCAAGAAGCTGCTGGTAAAACTCAAGATATTCAACTGTTGCTTCCAGATAACCGGAAACCAGATCCCGGCTTTGGGGATAAAAGTAGGTGTATATGGGAATGTCCGCAGCCTTATCCCTGTTTATCTCATACGGACCGGCGGAAGCGGTCAGGCCGGGCAGGGGCAGGTCTGTTTCCCATACGGAGAGGCTGTAATCATCCGTAGTTTCGTGCTTTTCAAGTCTGCCCGCGGTCACGGCCAGATAGCCCGGCGGGGCGCTGACGCTGAGACGCCAGGTCGCATCGCCCTGCCTGGGATCCGGATACCAGCCAGCTCCGGCAGAAAGAAAAGTTCCCTGCTCAGTTATGGCCGCAGATATGCCGTGGGTGGGATCTTCACTGTGTCCGGGCCGACCCGCAGGCTCATCCTCAAAACGGATCTGATAGACAATTCCAATGTCGATCCGTTTGCCGGTCAAATCATCCGGAATCCTGATCTCCAGCACACCGTTCTGGAAAGTGTGCGGTACAACCTCATTTTCCAGAAACACCTCTGCAACCCGGGCTTTTGGGTTCAAAAAAAGCCGCTGGGTTTGATCCGCCTTTGGCAGAGTAACCAGAGATTCGCATTCAAGGCGTTGATCCTGGGGAAAAAGCATGATTTTCAGGTCATGGTGAACAAGGTCTCTTTCACCAGCCAGAGCAAGAGAGTTGAAAAAAAGAAGCAGACATAAACTGAAGATAATTGTTGTAAATTTTTGGATAAACATACTTCTTTTTAAATCCGGATGAGAATCGAGGCAAGAACGATTTATTTGGCCGGGTACAGGAAGATGACCACGCCATTGGGTGGCAGACAAAGGATAAAGGATAGAACCTGAATCCGGGAGAACAGGTTCCAAGATTTTTCCCGCACTTACTTTCCGGCCGCTTCAGTCATGAGAATTAACAGAAATTTTAAAAGTAAGCGGGGGACCAAATCCCGGAACCTGGAGGACAATCGTTTCAGCTATTAATCTTTTCAATACAACAAACGTTCAAGCATTTAAACTTTGAATTGGACAAAAACCTTGAATCTTCAGTATCTATTCTGTCTCAGAACTGCTGAGAAAACTTTATGGAAATAATTATTGAAATGCAGCTTTTATTTAAATGTCCAGTTCAAAATCAGGATTTTTTCACAGCCTCCTGGATCGTTTCCGGCAGACTTAAGCAGGTGGAAAGCCTGTCCGGACAAAAAAGTCTGCATGGAAGAATAGAGGCCCATTGTCCTTTCTGTGAGGAGGCCCACGGTTTCAGCCCTGATGAGCTGGCCTGTCCATTTGGAAATTCAACCCACATTTGATCCGCAGGAGAGAGAAATGACCACCAGAAACATCTTTGCCACTCTAGGGGGCATTGTGGCTGTCGGGGCGATCATCGGCGTCCTGGCTCCATTTCTGCAAAATCTTGGAAATCCGGCCAATATGGGCATATGCGTGGCCTGTTTTGAGCGCGACATCGCCGGAGCCATCGGAGTGCACCGGGCAGCAGTGGTACAGTACCTGCGTCCTGAAATTCTGGGCTTTGTTCTGGGAGCCCTGGTCGCCGGACTGATGTTCAAGGAGTTCAAACCCAGCGGGGGCTCCGCTCCGATGACCAGATTTATGCTGGGCATGGTGGCCATGATCGGAGCCCTGATTTTTCTGGGTTGTCCCTGGCGGGCCATTCTTCGTCTGTCCGGGGGAGACGGCAATGCCATCCTTGGAATTCTTGGGCTGGCCGCAGGCGTTTATATCGGGACACTCTTCTTCAGAAAAGGGTACAATCTGGGCCGCAGCCATAAGCAGTCCATAGCCACAGGGCTGATGCTTCCCGGGATCGTCCTGGGTCTTCTGGCTCTGCGCTTCATGTTTCCTCCTGAAGAAGCACAGTCCCAGAGCGGAATTCTTTTTTATTCGGTTGCGGGTCCAGGAGCAGCGTTTGCCCCCCTGGGCGTCGCTTTGGGTATCGGCCTGGCTGTCGGCTTTCTGGCCCAGCGCAGCAGGTTCTGTACCATGGGAGCCATAAGGGACGTTATCCTGTTCAGGCAGTTTCACCTCATGGCCGGGGTGGGAGCTTTGCTGGTGACGGCATTCGCGGCCAACATGTATTTCGGGCAATTCAATCCCGGATTTGAGGGACAGCCGGTTGCTCACAATCTGTACTTCTGGAATTTCTTCGGGATGATGGTCGCCGGTCTTGCCTTCGCCCTGGCCGGAGGATGTCCGGGCAGGCAGCTGTTTTTGTCCGGCGAAGGCAACAGCGACGCGGCCCTGTTTGTCGTGGGCATGGTCGCGGGCGCGGCTCTGGCGCACAACTGGGGTCTGGCCAGTTCTCCGGCGGGACTTGGACCTAACGGGGCTGTGGCCGGGATTATCGCCCTGGGCGTCTGCCTGGCGATAGGGTTTGCCAACCTTAAAAAGGCATAAGTGTAAGGTTTCTTTTACTTTTAGCTGTAACTGACCTGTGCGTTGCATGCAGACAGGTCATTAATCGTAACTATTTGTTAAGTTTAACATGAAAACCCCTGAAACAGGTTCCGAAATTTGACCAAACGGCCGTAAAAACTCGCTCCAAGACAGACTAGATCAAAATCCAGGTCGTGCATGAATCAGCAGACTCTGCTACTGAGTCTATTTAATTAAATGAACCAATTCTGATAATTAAAGGATTTTGATCAACTCTGTCTACGTCGCTCAGACAGTTTACGACCTTTTGGCCAAACCCCGGAACCTGCCGGGGCAAGCAGGCTGCAAATGACTTCAGGTTTCACGTATTAAGATACGCTTCGGACTTGAAATTTTTCCGGCTCCTTGCACTAGAAATTTTTCAACAACCTGACAGACATGAAAATGCCTGGCAGAAATCCTGAGATTAACAGATGATAATATAATTGAACAAAAGGAGTATGGATATGGCGCATAAGGTAGATGCGAGAGGGCTTTCCTGTCCGCAGCCGGTTCTGTTGACGACCGAAGCAATAAAGAATACGGACATGCCGGAGATCGAGATCCTGGTGGACAACCAGGCCAGCCGGGAAAATGTGGGAAGGTGCGCCCGGAGTCAGGGCTATGAAGTGACTGTTTCCGAGCAGACCGGAGAAGACTTTCGCATTCTGATAAGGAAAAAATGAGATTCTTAAAAAGCATATTCGGCGGAAGTTCGCCTGGCGCGAACAAAAAAAGAGGCCTGTCCGAGCGCGGCATAGCCATTTTTCATCACACCAGTGAAGTCATCGAGGCTGAGGCGGTGCTAAGGACGGCGGGACTTGAAGTGCTGGTCAAGGGTCCTCCTCCGGATATCCAGTCCGGCTGCGACATGGTTATTGAGTTTCCTCTTATCAATCAGCTTCAGGTCATGGAGCTTCTGGAAGATAAGAGAATAAAACCCATCCGCATCGCGGCTGTCCAGGATCACCTGCTCGAGCCTGTTTCTCTTTTCAACATCAAGGATTTCGGTGATTTTCTCATGGTTCGCGCCGCGAACATGAAGATCACCGTGGAGAAAAAGACGCTGCAGATCGTCAATGTTTCGGGCGGAGGATGTCCTGATGTTCCTTTTCTGGCTGAACAGATGGTCGGCAGACATCTGCGCGAGGCGCCAGAACCCAGAAAGTTCGGCCGGACTCTTTGCGGATATTCCCTTCAACTGGCTTACGAGGAGATGAAGCGCAGATGTCCTGGCTGATAGCAGGCACAGTGCCTGATGAAAATTTTCCCCTGGTCCAGGGAAAGGGGGAAGTTAAAGATGGACTGCTTTATGTTGCAGACCGCAGCATCAGGATCGCCCGGGGCACTCCGGCTCTTGCGGCCTTTGTCTGTCAGGCCGCCCTGGAGATGAATGTCCAGAGCCCGGAAGTCCTGCTCACAGGCGACACCGGAAAGGGAGAAGGCAGCAGAAAGCTGTATGCCCATCTGGTGCAGAACATGAACAGTCTGGAATTCAGGGGGTTTACCTTTCATTACCTCCTGCCGGATGTCTACTGGCACAATCAGGTTTTATGGGCCATTCAGAAAAAGCTGGATAAGCCCTGTCTGGTTGCAGACGCGGGGTTCATGTATGTGGCCAAGATGAGCGGGTTTGCCGAGGATTATGACCTCTTTACTCCGGATATCGGGGAGATGTGCTTTCTGGCGGATGAGACCGCTCCGCATCCCTTTTATACACGCGGCTTTCTGCTCGAGGACGAGACCAGAGTGGATGAGTACATAGACAGGGCCTATGCGGAGAAGAGCGCGGCCAGACATCTGATGGTCAAGGGATCATCCGACTATGTCGTGCAGGACGGCCGTATTCTGTCCACTGTATCCAGGCCCTGCTGGGAAGCCATGGAGGCCATCGGAGGCACAGGGGACAGCCTGACCGGAATTATTACCGCGTTGCTCATGGCTGGACAGAATATTCCTGACGCATGCGTCACAGCTGCTCTTGTCAACCGCTATCTGGGTGTTCTGGGAAGACCAAGTCCAGCTAACAGCATTGCCGACCTTCTGCCCTATCTTGGCCAAGCCATGCAGGAAGCTATGACTGAAGTACAAAACATTTGATTTCTATTAAATTCATTTCATCTCCAATTAACCTGCCGCTTCTTTTTACGTCCAAACCTGCTTGATGATTCAGCGGAGATTCTGCCTGCGGGGCTGATAATCAGAGCTGGAAAAATCACCCATTCCTACCTGTTTCAAACCCTTTTTTTTTGTTTTACTATTAATTAGTTTTCATCCGGAAACGGTTCTTTTTCCTTTTGGCGACGTCAATCTGCACAATTATTTGTCAACGTATTAAGATACGCCTCCTCATAATTGCTTGATTTCCTTGCCAAAAGAAAAAACT
>SLDX01000052.1 GCA_007125075.1 Desulfonatronospira sp. | reverse complement strand
TTATCATAAATAATATTAATTATCTATATTGTTTACAAAGTCAAGAAAACCTTGAAAAAGTATATCTTTTCTATTTTATCATTCTGCAATGAAGTACTTGTCTGCAAGGAATTAATATAACATCTCTTTCAGAGAGGAATACTTTGAATACACATTTCTTGACACCGGTTTGTACGGTTTTAGTTTGCTCTTATTACTGACTATTAAATAATTTATATTTTTTGCAGTGCATCTGTTCTCTATGAAATCAGTTGAGAATACCTTGAAATCAGGATGCAGACAAAGATCTGTTTGCACGGAGGTGATATGGTAGCCGCTCTGGTCAGAGTCATTCTATATCTTCTGGTTGTAACTTTTCCGGTCTGGCTGACGGCTTTTCTGGGAGAGCCGGGAGGGATTATTACTGATGTTGGGCGGAATTTCGCTTTGACGGGATTTATGATCCTGGTGCTGCAGTTTCTGATCGCCGCACGTGTGAAATGGATTGAAAAGGCTTTCGGTCTTGATATTTTGCTTCGTTTTCATAAATACATAGCCGTAAGCGCTCTTTGTCTGCTGCTGATCCATCCGCTTCTGCTGGCTCAGGGTGTTTACGGGTGGGAACTTGTTTACAGTCTTAATCAGCCCTGGCCCGTCTGGGCGGGCCGGATTGCATTGATCCTGCTCATCGGCGTTGTACTGATAAGCGTATATCAGGGCAGAATCGGTTTAAGTTTTGAGAAATGGCGCCTGGGACACAATATTTCGGCTCCAGCCGTCCTTATTCTTGGCTTTCTCCATTCCTGGTTTATCGGCATTGATCTGGAGCTGGTTCAGATGCAGATCATCTGGGTCGTGGCTTTAATCCTTGCCATTATAATTTTTGTCTATCACAGGATCATCAGACCAAAGCTTCTGAAGCAGCAGGCCTACACGGTTAAGGAGGTCATACCGGAAGCTGATGATGTCTGGACCGTGAAGATGACCCCGCCTGAAGGCCGGACAATTGGAGAATACATGCCTGGCCAGTTTCATTTCCTGACCTTTTACCGTGATCTGACTCTGCCGGTGGAAGAACACCACTGGACCATCTCCTCCAGTCCGGCACAGAAAGATTACCTCACTTCGACCATCAAGGCTGTGGGAGACTTCACCTCCACCATCGGGCAGACCAGACCGGGAGATACCGTGGCAGTGCAAGGACCTTTCGGACGCTTCTCTCACAAGTTTCATCCCGAAGACAAAGATCTGGTTTTTCTTGTTGGAGGCATAGGCATCACCCCGGTCATGGCCATGCTCAGGTATATGCGCGACACCAGAGACCCCCGTTCCGTAATCCTCATGTATGCCAACCGCAGGGAAGACCAGATAGTTTTTCGCAATGAACTGGATGAGATGGCATCCGGAGGATACCCTGATCTGAAACTGATCCACATTCTGAGCAGACCCGGCGAAGAATGGACAGGTGAGAGCGGTCACATGAACCGGGAAAAAATTGAAAAGTATTGTGGTCAGGATCTGGAAGGCAAAACATTTTATATCTGCGGACCTGTCAAGATGTCTGATAATCTTATCGCAGCCCTGCTTGATATGGGCGTTCCAAAGAAAAGGATGCGCAGGGAAATCTTTTCCTTTCTTGATTGAGGTGAAATCATGCGTACACCGGTCTTGAATCAAACTACGATTGTTTTACTGGCTTTAGTCGTTGTTATTTCCATACTCCTTGGAGTGCTTAGAAATACTGTAGATATGGATCCAGTGGATTTTGAGAGAGATGCACAGCTTGGAGCAGAGCTTTTTGAAGACCAGGGGTGTTTCCGCTGTCACTTCACCGATTCAACTGAGACAAGAATCGGTCCCGGACTCAAAGGTCTGTTTGATATGGAAGCTCTTCCTGTTTCGGATAAGCCGGTGACCGAGGAGAATGTAAAAAATCAGATATTGGACCCTGTAGGTGATATGCCGTCATATGAAGATCGAATGAGCGAGGAGGAGCTGGATCAGATCATTTTTTTTCTTAAAACCTTGTGATCGTTTAGAACATGATATCAGGTTAGCGCTTTGCATGTGGCATGGGGACTGGCTCTTCCTGGACCCACTTGTCCAAAAAATCAGGCTTTTTGAGCACAAAACCATGCTCAAGTGCTCAAGCGGGTGCCCGGAGTGCCTGTCCCTGAGCTAAACAGATACAGAACATGCATTATAGAGTAGGGCTGCATTCGGAATTTTAATGCTCTAAATTTTAAGCTCTACTAGAATAGTACTATTGCTGGACTGCATTTAATCAAAGTCTGGATCGCGTTTATGGTCATTAAATTAATAAAGCCATCTCTTGCCGTATTTGAAAAATACCCTGAGTAATTCATATGAAATTGTAACGTTAAATCAGATCAACAGGAGGACCCATGAAAGCAATCAGCAAGTACAATCTGACAGCTTTATTGGTGCTGTCTTTTTTCCTGCTTCCTGTCCTGGTACAGGCCATGGAGGGAAAAAAGGACATGCCCGCAGCCGAGGGTGAGGAATTCTTAGAATATATCACTGAAGTAAACCCGTATCATGAATGGGATCTGTGGCCGGGTACTGAAGAATTTTATGAAGGTACTGAACCGCATGGAGTTCTGCTTACCACTTACGTCAACGACAAGGCCCTGCAGGGCATCGAGGAAGGCATGCTGGAAGAGGGCATGCCGAACGGTTCCATTATTGTTAAAGAGAATTATTCTGATGATGAAGAGCTAATAAATGTCACCAGCATGTACAAAAAGGAAGGATTCAATCCCGAAGCCGGCGACTGGTTCTGGATTATGCACACCCCTGACAAGGAAGTTGAGGACGCCGGAAAAATGCAAATGTGTATCGATTGTCATGCTCAGGTGGAACATCGGGACTATCTGTTCATTGAGGCTCACGAGTAGAGCGTCGAAGGCAGGAGATGGCTTTTTTCTTTAATATGTTAAGTAAACGAAATGAATGATGACTGAAATTACAGGAAAAAGGCAAGGCACAGCCGGTTATGAAGAAAAAGATTCACCCATGGGCAAGGTGGCCGTGGGCTCAGATCATGCCGGCTTTTTTATGAAACAGGACATGGTTCTGTTTCTGCGCAAAGAAAACTGGCATGTTCTGGACGTGGGAATTCATGATCCAGGGCCTGCCGATTACCCTGACATAGCCCGGAAAGTGGCAGATGCCGTTCTTGACGGAAGATCAGGCAAAGGAATTGTGATTTGTGGAAGCGGAGTGGGGGCCTGCGTGGCCGCCAACAAAATCAGGGGAATCAGGGCAGGGCTGTGTCATGATACCTACTCCGCCCGCCAGGGAGTAGAACATGACGACATGAACGTTCTTTGCCTGGGAGCGCGGGTCGTAGGCATGGAAATGGCTAAAGAACTGGCGGTGGTCTTTCTCAAGGCCCGATTTTCAGGCGCTGAAAGACATGTGCGTCGGCTGGAAAAAGTCAGGCAATTGGAAAAACAGGGTTTGTGGATGAAAGAATAATCAGCGTGAAGAGAATAAAGCAATGCCGCGTCCATGTTCTTAAGCTGCTGCAAAATTTGAGAGCAAAAAGTAATGAGTAAAGAAAAAAAATCAATGCAGATGACAATAAATTCAAGGTGTTGCCAAAGAATTTTTGACTGTCAAATGAAAAAGTGGAGCTTAAGATTATGGCTCAATTCGAAAATCTGGACCGGACGTGTATAAACACGATTCGAATGCTTTCAGCGGACGCGGTTCAGGCGGCCGGCTCCGGCCATCCGGGAATGCCCATGGGAGCGGCCTCAATAGGCTATATTTTATGGACCCGGTTTCTCAAACATAATCCTGCCAATTCTCAATGGCCGGACAGGGACCGTTTTATTCTCTCCGCAGGGCATGGTTCCATGCTTCTTTACAGCCTGCTGCATCTTACAGGATATGAGCTGTCCCTGGAGGAATTAAAGAGATACCGTCAGTGGGGCAGCAAAACTCCGGGTCATCCGGAATACGGACTGACCCCGGGTGTTGAAGCCACCACCGGTCCTCTTGGGCAGGGCTTTGGTAATGGTGTGGGAATGGCCGCTGCGGAAAGATTTCTGGCCGCGCATTTCAATCGCCAGGGATACGAGTTGGTGAACCATTTCACTTATGTCTTTTGCAGCGACGGCGACCTTATGGAAGGAGTATCACATGAGACCGCTTCCCTTGCGGGACATCTGAAACTGGGCAAGCTGATCTATCTTTATGATGACAACAAAACCAGCATCGAAGGGAGTACTGATCTTGCCTTCACTGAAAACAGGATTGTCCGTTTTGAAGCATATGGCTGGCATGTTCAGCAAGTGGAAGACGCCAACGACCTTACGGCCCTTGAAGAGGCCATTGTCAACGCTCAAGAGGAGAAAAACAGGCCTTCCCTTATTTCAGTGCGCACAATAATTGGTTATGGAAGTCCTGGAAAGCAGGGCACGGCATCCGCCCATGGTGAAGCCCTGGGATCTGAAGAGCTGCAGCTGACTAAAAAGAATCTGGGATGGCCCCAGGAGCCGGCTTTTTACGTCCCTGATGAAGCCCTGCGGCATTTCCGCAAGGCCTTAAGCACTGGAGAAAATCTGGAAAACCAATGGAAATCGCGTTTTCAGGTTTATGAGCAGGAATATCCTGACTTGGCCAGGCAGTGGAAAGCATGGCTGAATAAGGAATTACCTTCTGACTGGGCAAGCGACATTCCTTCTTTTCCTTCTGATGCCAAAGGCATGGCTACTCGCCAGGCATCGGGCAAGGTGTTGAACGCCATTGCCCCCAGAATTCCCAATCTTATCGGAGGTTCAGCCGATCTCGCACCCTCCACCAAAACGCTTTTACAGGAAGAAAAGAGTTTTCAGGCGGATAGTTATGATGGACGCAACTTTCATTTCGGGGTCCGTGAACACGGGATGGGTGCAATGCTGAACGGCATGGCCCTGCATGGAGGCCTGATTCCTTATGGGGCGACTTTTCTCATCTTTTCCGATTATATGCGACCTCCCATCCGGCTGGCGGCGCTTATGCAGCTCCGGGTTATTTATGTCTTTACCCATGACAGCATCGGCTTGGGCGAGGATGGTCCCACCCATCAGCCGGTGGAACAGCTTGCCGCTCTCAGGGCCATTCCGGGCCTGACTTTGATCAGGCCTTGTGATGCCAACGAAACCGCCGAGGCCTTGCGGCTGGCTGTAGAATCAGACAAAGGACCTGTAGCCTTAAGCTTGACCAGGCAGGGAGTGCCCACTTTGGACCGGAAGAATCTCGGCCCAGCACAGGGACTGCGTAGAGGAGCATACGTGCTTTGCGATCTGGATGTCACAGACAATAGACCAGAGATTATTCTTATGGGCTCAGGATCAGAAGTGTACATAGCACTGGAGGCAGCCAAAAGACTTCAGAAAAAAAATATTTCCGTCAGGGTGGTCAGCATGCCCTCCTGGGCGTTGTTTGAGAGGCAGGAGCAGGAGTACCAGGACAAGGTGCTGCCTGCATCGATCAGCGCCAGGGTGGCGGTTGAGGCGGGGACTTCGCAGGGTTGGCACCGTTATGTGGGCAGCCGGGGCCGGGTTGTTACCCTTGAGCATTTCGGAGCCTCAGCCTCCCATCAGGTATTATTCGAAAAATTCGGGTTCACGGCCGGCCATGTTGAGGAAAAAGCCCTGCTTTTACTGAATAAGCAATGAATATAAGATTTAGCTGAGGCATCCATGATTCAGACGCTTATCTGCATTGACCGGGACGGCACATTGATCCGTGACGAGAAACCTCATCTTTTTCTGGGAAGAGATAATGACTGGATTTCAAAAGTACAAGTTTTACCCGGTGTGATCGAGGGACTAAAGAAACTGAAGACTCTGCCGGAGACAAGGACATATATGATTACCAACCAGCCGGGTGTCGCAATCACCGACTTTCCGCTGCTTACCTTGGAAAGGGCCCATGAGGTTTGCAGCTATGTCATTCAAAAACTTAATCAAATGGGGGCTGAAATCAGCGGATATTTTTTATGCCCTCATGCCTCTCTGGAATATGTGAGCTCCAACCCCGGCATACACTTTGATCCCAAATTCATTCAAGACTGCACATGCTTCAAACCCGGCCTGGGTATGGTCTTTGACGCTCTCTCAGGGAAAAAATCCGCCCTGACAACACCAGGATCTATGTCATTGGAGACAGGGCAACGGATGTTGCAACAGCCTTGAACATAGATGGAGCTGGAATTCTCATTCCTTTTGAAAATGAGCCCGGAGAAATCGAAAAAACCAGGAAACTGGATGGTCAAAACAACATTTTTATAGTCCGGGATATGGTTGAAGCTGCTGAATTGATTATTTCAAAAGAGATACCATGAAGCCGATGACAATGCTTACCGGCCAAAAAGCCTCAACAGGCAGAGGAGATAATATATGACCAAGCTTCATGAGCTGGCGGAACTGGGACAGTCTATATGGTATGATTATATCCGCAGGGATATGATTATATCGGGAGAGCTGGAGTCTTTAATCAGTATGGGCCTGAGGGGGCTGACCTCCAACCCTTCGATTTTTGAAAAGGCTATCGCACACAGCCGGGAGTACGATGAGGACATAAAAACCCTGGCTATGGAAAACAGGACGGCTATGGAAATATACGAGTCTCTGGCCTTGAAGGACATTGCCGCGGCAGCCGACCTTTTCAGGCCTGTCCATCAAAGGACCAAAGGGCTGGACGGCTACGTAAGCCTTGAAGCCAATCCTTATCTGGCCCGGGACACCGAAAAGACCGTTTCCGAGGTCAGGCGGCTGTTTGAGATCCTTCAGCGTCCAAATGTAATGATCAAAGTGCCCGCAACTGTCGAGGGTCTCCCGGCCATTACGGAATTGATCGGTTCTGGGATCAATGTGAATGTAACCCTGCTCTTCAGTGTGACACGCTACAAAGAGGTGGCCGGGGCTTTTCTTGAGGGTCTGGAAAGGCTTCTGGACCGCGGACCATCGGTTTCCGGCGGGCAAAATCTCGCTCAGGTCGCTTCAGTGGCATCTTTTTTTGTCAGTCGCGTGGACAGTGCTGTTGATAAAGAGCTGGAAAAAATCGGCCGCAATGACCTTGCCGGCAAAACAGCGGTTGCTAATGCCAAAATTGCCTACAGGGAATTTCAAAAAATATTTAAAGGATCCAGATGGGAGAGTCTGCAAGAACATGGCGCCGGTCCGCAGAGACTTCTCTGGGGCAGCACCGGGACCAAGAATCCTCAATATCCTGATACTATGTATATCGACGAGCTCATCGGCCCGGATACGGTGAACACAGTCCCTCCGGGCACTCTGAAAAGCTTTCTGGACCACGGTACGGTCAAGGAAACCCTGACCAGGGGTATGGATGAAGCTGAAGAACATCTTAACCAGCTTGAAGATTTGGGTGTTTCAATGGAGGCGATAACAGAAAAATTGCTCGACGACGGCATCAGGTTATTTGCCGAGCCGTTTGAAGCGCTGATGACGGCCATTGAGAAAAAGGTGGATCAGCTCGCTTAAGCAGACTTCAATTACAAAACAAAAACAGAGAGGAACCCATGAAGATCGGTATGATCGGGCTGGGCCGGATGGGCATGAGTATGGCCAAAAGGATCCTGGAACAAGGACATCAGGTGGCGGCCTACAACCGGACACCTGAGAAAACAAAACAACTGGCCGAAAGTGGTGCTCAAGCCTGTTTCTCCATGGAAGAACTGGTCCAGGCTCTGGAGGCTCCGCGTATCCTGTGGCTGATGCTTCCCGCGGGCGAGGTTCTGGATAAGCATCTCAACGAGCTCTATGACCTGGTCTCTCCCGGAGATGTGATCATAGACGGGGGCAACAGCCATTATAAGGACGACCTCAGGCGGTTCAAGGAAGCCTCGGAAAAGGATTTCCATTATCTGGACGTGGGCACCAGCGGAGGAATCTGGGGGCTTGAAACAGGGTATTGTCTGATGATCGGAGGGGAAAAAAAAGCCTTTGATCTGGTGGAACCCATTTTTGCCGCACTTGCGCCCAGGGACGGGTACATGCATTGCGGTCCGACCGGGGCCGGACATTTTGTTAAGATGGTCCACAACGGGATAGAGTACGGGATGATGCAGGCCTACGCTGAAGGCTTCGGCATTATGGAGGACTCTCCCTACGCGGAACACCTGGACTACAGCCGGCTTTCCCACCTGTGGAACCAGGGCAGCGTGATCAGGTCGTGGCTCCTGGAGCTGGCTGAACTTGCTTTTGCCCGAAGCCCCAGGCTTGAGGACCTGCAGGGGTATGTCCAGGACTCCGGTGAAGGCCGCTGGACAGTGCATCAGGCCATTGAAACCGCATCCAGTGCACCGGTTTTGACCCTGGCCCTGATGGAGAGGTTTCGCTCCAGGCGGGAGAATGCCTTCCCTGACCGGGTTCTGGCTGCGCTCAGGCAGCAGTTTGGGGGTCACGAAGTGAGAAAATCAGAAAAAGGACCTTCTCATTCAGGGAATTAAGCACATGACTGATCAAGACCAAAGAAAAAATGAATACAGGCCGCGGATTATGACCGAACTCCCTGACACGGATCAGTGCCTCCAGGAACAGCTTGAGGATCCGGCAGTAATCGTTATTTTCGGTGCAACAGGAGACCTGACAAGACGTAAGCTTTTTCCATCCCTTTTTTCTCTGCGCAGAAACGGACTTTTGCCTGAAAACATCTGTATAGTCGGCGCGTCCAGGTCTGAGCTGTCGCATGAAGATTTCCGGGAATCCATGCGTCAAAGTGTGGATAAGAGCGCGGATGAAGCCCCGGATGACTGGGAATTGATTTCAAGACATCTTTTTTATCATTCCGTGATTTACGACGATCCTGAGAGTTTCAACACTCTGAAAAGCTTCCTGGATAAACTGGACGGTGAATTTCAAACCAGAGGGAACCGGCTCTTTTATCTGGCCGTACCCCCCACCGCTTACAAAGAGATCGCCGGACAACTGGGCCGGGCCGCCATGAGCCGTGAAGACCCGGAAAAGGATAACTGGGTCCGCCTGATCGTTGAAAAGCCCTTCGGCAGGGATCTGGAGAGCGCCAGGGATCTTGACCGGTCGTTACACGCACATTTTTCCGAGCACCAGATTTTCAGGATCGATCACTATCTGGCCAAGGAAACCGTACAGAACATCCTCATGCTCAGGTTCGCCAATTCCATATTCGAACCCGTCTGGAACCGGCTCTATATAGATTCGGTGAATATCACTGTTGCCGAACAGCTCGGGGTGGAACACCGGGCCAGATATTACGATAACTTCGGGGTCCTGAGGGACATGTTCCAGAACCACATGATGCAGCTTCTGGCCCTGTGCGCCATGGAACCGCCTTCAATTTTTCAAGCGGAAAGGGTCCGGGATGAAAAGACCAAAACCTATCGCTCTCTGCGTCCCTTTCCAGTGCATGATCTGGATAAGTATCTGATCCTGGGCCAGTATTCTTCCGGCATTATCAACGACAAACCTGTTACCGGCTACCTGGAAGAGAAGGGTGTGGATCCTGACTCCCTGACCCCCACCTTTGCATCCATGAAGGTGTTTATTGATAACTGGCGCTGGCAAGGGGTGCCTTTTTACCTGACCTCTGGAAAGCGGATGCCTGAAAAGAATACAGAAATCAATATTCAGTTCAGGCAGGTTCCGAATTCCTTGTTCAGGGGAATAATCGGCGAGGATATCTCCGCCAACAGTCTGACCCTGGGCATTCAGCCCAGAGAGGAGATTCACCTGAGTTTCCAGACCAAGGTTCCGGGACATAAGGTCTGCCTGCGCACAGTGCAGATGCTTTTTGATTACCATCAGGATCATGCCGGGCCGCACCTGGATGCTTACGAAAAAGTGCTCCTGGACTGTCTCCTGGGCGATCACACTCTTTTCTGGCGCCAGGACGGGGTTGAGCTCTGCTGGGGCTTTCTGACTCCTATTCTGGAGGAATGCGATTGTCCGGAAAGGGGAAAAAGACTGCATACATATAAGGCCGGCACCTGGGGACCCAAAGAGCTGAAGAAGCTTATGAATCATCACGGCCTGAACACCATGTAAAGCCGGGAACTATGCCAGATGTTCAAGAATGGACAACGGTTAACAGTCAGGCAGACATCCGGAGAAATACATGAATAACTTCAAGAAAATAAAACCTCTATCATCAGGGAAAAATATGTTCAGGCTTGGACTGATCTGCATACTGGCTGTTTTTTTCTGGATTCCATTAAATGCTCATGCTGAATGGGATTTTTCCAGACACAGCATCCCGCCTTCGGAGATAATTTCGGGCGGCCCTCCCAGGGATGGAATCCCGGCGCTTTTTCACCCTGAGTATCTTCCGGCCGGAGACGCCCGGTTTATGAATGATCAGGAACAGGTTCTGGGCGTGTTCATCAATGATGTGGCCAGGGCTTATCCCTTGAGGATTCTTTCCTGGCACGAACTGGTAAATGAGGATTTCGGGCCGGATCCGATATTGGTCAGCTGGTGACCGCTGGCCTTTGCGGGAGTAGTTTATTCCCGCATGACAGGAGAAAAGGAGCTGACTTTTGGAGTGTCCGGGATGCTCTACAAAAACAACCTGCTCATGTACGATCATCAGACCGAATCCCTTTGGCTGCAGGTTAAGCAAGAAGCAGTGACCGGTCCTATGACCGGAGAAGAGCTTCAGGTTCTTCCTTCCACTGTGACTACATGGAAAAAATGGAGACGCGCTCATCCTGAAACTACGGTCTTGTCCATGGGAACCGGATACGACAGGGACTATACCCGGGATCCCTATGCTGATTATTATCAGAGCAGCCGGATTATATTTGATTTTGACAGGAATATACTTCAAAGCCACGAAGCAAAGGAGCTTGTGGCCGGGATCAGTCTCAAGGATAACAGAAAAGCTTATCCACTTGCAGTACTGCGAAAAAAGGGCAGGATCACGAACAGTCTTGGCGGTCGAGAGGTTGTTCTGGAAATAGACCCGCAAACGGATATCATCACAGCAAACGACCCTCAGGGTAATAATATTCCGGTGATTGTCGCCTACTGGTTTGTCTGGAAGGATATCCATCCTGATTCCCAGAGGTTTTAATTTTAAACCTGTATCCAAAATTGTCTATCATGGATCCAATTTTTCCTTCAGGCGAAAGATTTTATAAGAAAAAGCCTGTGACAGCAGTCACGGGAGGAAATTTCGATGTGTTTTATTACCTTTTACCTGCCGATGACAGGCAAATTTTAAAAGGTGTTGCCCATTGAATAAATGTGAGCTTTCAGGGTCATGCATTTCAGCACAGGCTTTCGGTCATCCAGGCATCGAGCCCAGGTGGACGTCCGCGAACAAGGAAGCCGTGGGGACGGCCTATTCTTCTTCCAGTAAAATCTGGTATACCATATCCCACGGTATAATAAATGAAGTTTATTATCCCACTATAGACCATCCCCAGACAAGAGATCTGCAGTTTTTGATCACTGACGGCGAAACCTTCATGCATGAGGAAAAACGTGACCTCAAGAGTGACATCCGCTGCGTAGAAGGAGCGGCTCTTGGGTATTGTCTCCGTTCCCGGGCGCCGGATGACCTTTACAGCATGCACAAGGATATTATCAGCACCCCTCATGACTCATGCCTGCTGATCAATGCCAGGATAGAAGGCTCCCCGGAAATTCTGGAGAAGCTCAAAGTTTACGCCCTCCTTGCTCCCCACCTTGAAATAGGAGGAGCCGGAAACTCAGCCAGAAGGATTCGGGTAGCTGGATCTGAGATATTTATTGTCTGGAAAGGCGGAACGTATCTGGCCATGGGATCATTTCCTGACTTTTTGGAGTCATCCTGTGGTTTTGCAGGTTACAGCGACGGATGGCAGGACCTGAGCCAAAACTTTAAGATGGACTGGTCCTTTGAGCAGGCCCTGGATGGCAATATCGCGATTATGGCCCGGATGGATCTTTCCCATGATCATGAATTCACTCTGGCGGTGTCTTTCGGCCAGGGACAGCACGCGGCAGTGACTTCCCTGCGGCAGGCACTTAGCGATCCATTTGCAGATCACCAAAAAAAATTCGTCCAGCAATGGAAGAGATCAGCCGGGAAAGCTGTCCCCCTGGAGAAACACTCGGGCGATGGAGGCCGGCTTTACCGAATCAGCCACGGGATTTTAACCGCCCATGAGGACAAGACCTATCCCGGGGCCTTTATCGCTTCAGCCAGTATTCCATGGGGGGAGGCCAGAGGGGACGAGGATCTGGGAGGCTACCATCTGGTCTGGACCAGGGACATGGTGAATACGGTTTCAGCCCTATATGCCGCCGGAGATGAAATTACTCCCAGACGTTCACTCACATACCTGGCCTGTTCCCAACGTTCAGATGGCGGGTTCCATCAGAATTTCTGGATAGACGGCACACCTTACTGGGGAGGGATTCAGCTTGATGAAGTCGCCTTTCCTGTGATCCTGGCCTGGAGGCTTTGGAAGGATGGGAACCTTGGACTTTTTGATCCGTACGACATGGTTGTCAGGGCGGCGTATTTCATGATCAAGAACGGCCCCATGACCCAGCAGGAACGCTGGGAAGAAAACAGCGGTTATTCTCCTTCAACGCTTGCTTCCAATATCGCGGCCCTGATTTGCGCGGCAGATTTCGCACTGGCCAGAAATCACAAGGAAAAAGCTGCCTTTATGCAAGAATACGCTGATTTCCTGAAAGACAATCTCATCCCCTGGACAGTAACCACCGCCGGGACCCTGCTGCCGGAGATACCCAGACATTTTATCCGCATAAATCCGACCGATATCAATGATCCAAGTCCAATGGAAGAACCCGATGACAAATATATCACTCTTGCCAACTCCACTCCAGGAGAAGAGTATACTTATCTGGCCAGAAATATTGTTGACGCTGGTTTCCTCGAGCTGGTCCGCTATGGAATATTCGAACCTGAAGATCCCCTCATCCAGGACTCTCTGCGGGTGGTGGACAAGGTGCTCAAGGTGGATACACCTTTTGGTCCATGCTGGAGAAGGTACAACAATGACGGATACGGCCAGAGAGCGGACGGCGGTCCTTTTCTGGGGCATGGCAAAGGCAGGGCCTGGCCTTTGCTCACCGGGGAGCGCGGGCATTTTGAACTGGCCGCAGGGAATGACCCCGGTCTCTATATCAGGACGATGGAGGGCTTCGCCTCTGCCGGGGGCATGCTTCCTGAGCAGGTTTGGGACGAGGCTGATCAAGGCAAAATGAAGTTCGGCAGGGCTACTGGAGCGGTAACCCCTCTCTGCTGGGCCCATGCCGAATACATAAAGCTTTTACGTTCGGCCCGGGATGAACGGGTTTTCGACCAGATTCCCATTGTCGCCCAGAGATACCTGGGCAAAGCAAGAAAAAGCAGAATTCAGGTCTGGAAGCCGGTGCGGCAGATTAAAAGCATAAAACCCGGAACGATTCTGCGTATCCAAAATCCCAGGGCATTCATAATGAGATGGACCAGGGATGAATGGCAGCACTCCGAAGATGTTCAATCAAGTCCCTCGGGACTTGGGATAGGATTTGTGGATATTCCCGTTTCCTTTGACCAGAAGGCGCCGTTACGGTTTACTTTTTTCTGGCCTGACACCGATTCCTGGGAAGGAAGGGATTACCAGGTAATGATTTCTTCCAGTTGATTTTTTATTGAAAACTGGATGAGAAAACGACACAAAAAATCGGGCAGGATTGAGGTATTTGCCGTGCATGGACGCATAATTGTTATAACAGGCTTGGCTATTTTATTATTTTTCCTGACCGGCATTGCACTTGCCGGTCAATGGGTGGTTGGAGATTTTTCTGGCCTGGAGCCCTCCGGGGAATTCCCTGAACAATGGGAGCCCTTGACTTTTCGAAATATTGATCGTCACACCAGCTACAGCCTGGTTTATCATTAACTGCGCATCCGTGGGCTGTCCGCCTCTGCGTGCCGAGATATATACGTCCAGGAACATAGAGGCCATGGGACAACCGGTTTTTGGAGGCGCGCTGGCCGTTGTTGCTCCAGGTACAGGTCTGGGTGAAGCTTATCTGATTTGGGATGGAGCGAAATATCTGGCCTTCCCGTCAGAAGGCGGCCACGCGGATTTTGCGCCGACCACTGCCCTGGAAGCGGGTCTGCTAAGCCACCTGCTTGACCGGTTTGATCACGTCAGTTGCGAACGTGTCTGTTCAGGCATGGGTCTGGCAAATATATACGCTTATCTGAAAGACGCGGGATACGCCGAAGAGTCCGGCAGAGTGGCCGGTGAGCTGGCCTTTGCTCATGATCCTGCGCCGGTCGTTGTCAAAGCCGCTCTGGATGAAACAAGGCCCTGCAGCCTTTGCCGCGCGGCGCTGGACATGTTCGTCTCTGTCCTGGGTGCTGAGGCCGGAAACATGTGCCTGAAAGTGATGGCCACCGGTGGGGTGTATCTTGCCGGCGGGATTCCGGCCTGCATACTTCCCGCCCT
>SLDX01000015.1 GCA_007125075.1 Desulfonatronospira sp. | reverse complement strand
TTAAGGTACCCCACATCTTTTTTTCTATGATCAGGACCATGTTCATTTCCCGGCCCAGGGCAAATTCCTGTTCACCTGGAATAAGAAAGCCTTTGCAGCCCAGAAAATTCTCCTTCCATATGCAGCAGAGGTCTTTGGACGCAGGCAGCTTGAGTTCCATAAGGAAGCCTTTTTTACTGTATTTGCGGACGTATGAAAATCAGCAGTTCATCCAGTCTTTCATCTACAAATTCCTGTTTGAACAGCCAGCCCAGGATGGGAATTCTGGAAAATCCCGGCACCGCGGTGATTCTTTCGGAATCGGCCATTTTTTTAATTCCACCTATGACTGCTGTTTCCCCGTCTTCAACAAAAAGGGTGCTTCGGGCCACTTGTGTGCTTATGTCGTCTCCTTCTGCAGGAGAATCGTCGCGGACTTCCAGATTTAAAATCAGATTGTTTTCCGGAGTGATCTGGGGCTGCACCACCAGCCTTAAAACAGCATCGACATATTCAGTGCGGGTGCCTCTTTCGTCTGCAACTTCTCTGGCGATGCGCGTACCCTGTTCAATTTCAGCCCGCTGATTGTTCAAGGTCATGATCTGAGGTGCGGAAATGGTTTTGGATTTGCCCTGGGTTTCTGCCAGGCGAAGTCTTGCCTCCAGAATTGAAAAGCTTTTCCCCTCCCGGCCCAGAAATCCGACACCAAGAAGATTTCCCATATCACCGGGAAAATTAAATGTGTCCGGGCTGATGATGTCGCTTAGCCCGGGAGCCTGGTACGCAAACTGCCAGTCAATGCCAAGTTCCCGGCGAAAGCTTTCACTGGCATAAACAACTCTGGCCTCAATCAGCACCTGGCGTTCCGGTCGGTCCAGATTATTGATCAGTTCTCTTATTTCCCGCAATTGGGCAGGAGTGTCCCGGATGATCAGAGTATTGGTTCTTTCGTCCTGAATGACCCTGCCGCGTTCAGTCAGGAAATCTTCGATCCTGGGCCTCAGTTCGCCGGCACTGGCGTAATTTATCCGGATAAATTCCTGCTGCAGAAGTTCCAGATCTCTAAGGCTTTCCCGCTCTCTCAGTTCTGCTTCTCTGGCCCGCCGCGCTCTTTCGCGTTCGAATTCCAGTCTGTCCGCGGTAGTGACCCGGATAATATTGCCTTTGCGGATCATGTCCAGATCCTTCTGTCTAAGGACCAGGTCCAGGGCCTGATCCCAGGGCACGTTCTGCAGTCGCAGTGAAATCTTTCCCTGAACGCCTTCATCCATGATCAGGTTGTAGTTGGTAATAGAGGTGATCAAGCGCAGTACATGCTCAACCTCTGCGTTCTGCAGGTCGATAAACACTGGTTCTCCGGTGTATTGTCGCTGCATGCCGGGAAAAAGAAGATTTTGCTCCAGCCCGACTTCCCGGTCAGAGGCAGAATTTCTGGAAGGATTGGTCTGTGACGCTTGCGCATAAACTTTATTTGGATCAAGGCGAAAGGTTATGGATTCAGGGGCTTTCTGGACAATAAAAGCAGGTTCATCCTGCCAGACCCAGGTGATTTTTGCTCCCTGTTCCGAATTTCTGACCAGCAGGGATTGAAGATTGTGATCGAATTCATCTAAACGGTAAAGGCGCACAAGCTCCGGTGATACCAGGGTGCCAGGCAGCAGGCTGTGTTTTCTGTTCGGGTCTTTTGCGCTTATCTGGTGCTGGAAAGGACCCTGTCCCTTGAACCGCACAAACAGGTGATTGTGCTGGTCGATCCAGATTTCTACTTCCTTAAGAACACTTTGTTGCCCGTCAGACTTTAAAGAAGAGGCGGATGCTGGGCAGGGGAACAGCAGTAAAACCAGGACAGGGAGATATACCATGATGGCGGAAAACAGAAATAAAGCTTTTGGATGCATTTTACTCACCATTTCCAGAACGCAGTTTCAGGATCCGCTGGACTTTTTCACTTCGTCCAAAATCTCCTTGAAGGTGTTCGTGAACAATTATCCTGTCAGGCAGGATTTTAACTACCTTTCCCCGGCGGGTTCCCACTCTAAAGCCCTCTTGCAGGATAAATCCCTTGCCGTCGGGCAATTCGATCATTGCTGCCGGCTCCCTGGCACCTTCAGGGTCCCATAATATTCCCACCAGCCTTAACTGGCTAATTTCAACTCGTTCCAACGGGGTCAGAGGCCTGACAGGCACTGGCGCGAGGGAGTCTGTTGCATCTCTTTCCGGCAGGACAAAGGGAACAAAAGGATCCGGAAGGCCGGTGGAGTCGTATGCCGCTTTAGACTTCATCCAGTCCGGATTTCCAGTTTTCGACCAGTCCTGGTCAGCTGCCGGGGTTTGGGGCAATAAAATGAAAAAGAAAATAAAAATGACAGACAAAGCATTTTTTACGGGTACCTGAGTCTGAATCATTTTTACGCTTATCCTTAAGGCTTCTGTTCTTCGGGAGTCAATGCCCTGTAGACCACAAGCCTGGATTCTGCGATGAGCACTCTGTCCCGGACATCCTGGTCCCTTCCGGCAGGCTGCAGGCGCAGGCTCTCCAGGCTGACCAGTCTGTCCAGTCTGGCCAGGGCGTCAAAGTAGGCAATCAAATGATGAAAGCGTCCTTCAAGCCTCAGCTGTACATTACGGGTGGCGTAAAATTCATTTATTTGTTCGGATCCAGGCTGAAAGAGCAGAAAACGAACGCCTTTTTCATTTCCCAGGCGCTCAAAAGAAGCTAAAAGCCTTTCCAGGGCGTGCGTATCAGAAGGCAGGAGAGTCCTGGCCAGGTGGAGTTCTCTTTCCATCTGTCCGGCTTTTTGTTCGAATTCAGGGCCCAGAGCCGCCTGTCTGGAAAATCTGAGAATATCCAGTTCGAGTGATTCCAGATCTGACTTCAGTTTATTGATTTCGGTCAGATTGGGGCCAAGGAAAAAGTACCATGGAATTCCGGCCGTAAAAATCAGCAGCAGGATTACCATGCCCAACTTGTGCGCAGGACTTTGAACCTCCACCCAGGATATCAGTTTCTGCCTGTTCATACGCATTTTTAATGACTGCTTTCCTGCTCATGTTCAAGAAACGGTCCAGCCTTTATCCTGAAGTCAAATTCCACCAGGTCCTGGTTCATCACCTGCCTCCTCGATGTCCTTTGAGTGCTTACTGCACGGATATATCCTGACTCGCGCAGACGGTCCACGTATCCGGCAAAGGTCTGGTTATCCAGGGCCACTCCTTGGATTTCAAGAGTGCCTTCCCTGTTCAGGTTTAAAGATTCAAACCATAGACTCTGTTCAGGCATCACCTGAACCAATGATTCTACATAACGTATGGGCAGCTGCTGAATAGCGCGAATCTGTCTGATGGCTTCCAGGTTGGACCCGGTCTGCTCCATCTTTTTTTCCAGCTCATTGATCCTGCGCACCTGAGATAAAAGTATCTGTCTCAGATTTTGTTCGGCCTCGATCTGTCGTTCAAGCTCTTTCACTTTACCCCCGCTCCACAGAATAAGGACAAGAAATATGAGGCATGTTCCGAAGAGAAGGCCCAGACACAGCACCACCTGTTTTTCAGTGTTCGATACCTGGACTTTTTTTGTGTGCGGCAGAAGATTTATCTTGATCATGGTCTATATAAACCCTCTCAAGGCAAGTCCGGTTGAAACTGCAAACTGGGGTTTAACCGCTTCCAGATATTTGAGATCAAAATCGTTGTGTTTGATGTGTATATTCTTCCAGGGATCAAGATGCCTGGTTTCAATATTTAATTCATCCTCCAGGACTTGTCTTATCCCTGAAAACATGCTCCCTCCTCCGGACAGAAATAAAATTTCGGCCTGTTTGGCTCCTTTGACCGAGGTCTGGTAAAAGCCGGCCATCCTTTTGATTTCTCTGGACCAGGAACGCAGAAGCTCTTCACAACTCTGGTAAATGCGTTCTTTTTCTTCCCCTCTAAGAGTATCGGTACCCTGCAGTTTGATTCTTTCAGCTTCTCCTGTACCGACTTCAGCAATTTTGGCTATAGCCTCAGTCAGCTGCCTACCTCCAAAGGACATCTCCCTGAAGAAAAGAGGCTGATTGCGCCAGAAAACAACGAAGATGCTTTGCCGACCGCCAATATCCAGCAGATACGCTGGATCCTGCGTTAATTCAGGATA
>SLDX01000114.1 GCA_007125075.1 Desulfonatronospira sp. | reverse complement strand
TGTACCCAGGGCAATGAGGGCAGCATGCTCAAAGGCAGCATGATTGAGGATGTTTTTCATAATGATGAAGCAGCCTCACCGGACAATCAGCTTGTGGCCGGGACCGCCTGGTTTTTTTCCATATCAGAACTGGACAGTGAGCTTGATTTTCTGTTTATATTTTATGTAATAATTGTAATAATTAACGAAATAAATTACAAAGACTTAACCACTTACTAAGTCCTGAAAATAAGATTAAGGTCATTTTTTGTCGCCCGGAGTCAGACCGCAGGCTTATTCCAAGACAAAGTTTATATAACCGGTTGGCCTGCTTGGTCTTTAAAGTAATTTTCTTTCTTGATTTTTTGCTTCTGATCAATAATAACGTCTCTGCGCAAAGGTAATGCAGTATGGACATCGTAATCCGCAAATTTTTTGCCTGTTTAAGGGGAGGTTATGGCTGTAAAATTTAAAAGAGGTTTTTGGATATTTCTTGTTTTGATTCTGGCTGGAGGACTTGGGTTTGTTTATTTCAATTTTGTTGATAAGCAAAAGCCGGTTATAGAAATTTATCCCGACGCAGCCTTCACCAATGGAACGGAACCTTTTGAGCTCAGGATCCATGACCCTGGTCTTGGACTTAGAAGGGTGGAGATTTCTGTAGTTCAGGGTCAGGAAGTTTTAAAGACCGTTCGGGAAGATTTCGACTCAGGCGTTCATGACTGGAAAACAAGACTCAATCTGCCGGGCTTGAACCAGGGAGACTTTGAACTAAGGGTTCTGGCAGTGGACCGGTCTATTCTCAACTGGGGGCGGGGTAATACCTCCCAACTCTCAAGACAGATGATCTTCGACAATGTACCCCCCTCCATCTCCCTGGCCACCCATGTGCACAATCTGAATCAGGGCGGGGCTGGTCTGGTGATATACACTGTGTCAAAGGAAGTAGAAAAAACCGGAGTCCGACTGGGAGATTACTTTTTTCCTGCCTATAAAAAAACTGATGGAAGATATTACTGTATTTTTTCTTTTGCCTACGACATCTCCCCCGGAGACGAGACTCCACGCATTATGGCCAGAGACAGAGCAGGCAATGAACAGATTTCCGGATTCAACCACCATGTAAATTCACGTTCCTTCAGGCAGGCGGACCTGAATATCAGCGACGGTTTTCTGCATTCCCAAATGCCTCAGTTTGAAAATACTTTTTCCGGGGTGAGCGATCCTTTCGAGCTGTTTTTGAGGGTCAACCGGGACTTAAGAGAGCAAAACCGGGCCAGAATAATGGAAATATCTTCCAGAACCTCTTCAGCATTTACCCTGGAAGGAACAATGAAGCGCAAGCCTTCGGCCTTCATGGCCGGCTATGCTGATCACAGGAGCTATTATTATCAAGGCGAAAAAGTAGACCAGCAGGTGCATCTGGGAGTGGACCTGGCCTCCACAGCCCAGGCTCCTGTTCCGGCAGCAGAAAGAGGCAAAGTGGTATTCAGCGGAGATCTGGGTATTTACGGACAGACTGTTATACTCGACCATGGACTGGGTCTGCAGACACTGTATGCCCACCTGAGCAGCATCGAAATAAGCCAGGGACAGGATGTAGAGCGCGGCCAGCAGCTCGGCCGCACCGGAACAACAGGCCTTGCTGTAGGGGACCATCTGCATTTCGAGGTTCTTGTTTCCGGTGTTTCGGTCAATCCCGCGGAGTGGTGGGATGGAAACTGGCTGGAAAATAACATTTTCAGCAAGCTGCGCTCAATGAATTAAACCTGGCCGCGATTAAAAAAAAAACCTTAAAGCAGGCGCTGGTTTTCCGGATTAGATCCGCGCCTGCTTCAGGATAAGCATCGTTTATTGCCTTGCATTGAAAAAATCAATAAAATAAACAGCGATCCGGAAAGAAGACTTTTCAGATCTATCTTTAAAGAAGGCGGAATTTGTTTTCCAGTTCAAATTGCTCCTGGTATTGTTCAATATGCTCTTTGGAGCCCAGAATGCATATCACGCCTTTATCCTGCTTGAAAGCAGTGCTCAGTGACCGGCCGAAGGCTTGAAAATCTTCAAGGCCGGTACTCAGGATTTCATCTCGGATTTTCTGGCGGTATTCGTCTGATATATTGGTCAAGAGCCTGATCATTGAAGAAAAACCCTTGGCATCAGGCAACTGGTAACTGTCCATTTCACCGATGGCTCCGATGACCGCTTTTTCCACTTCTTCCAGATCCTGTTCCGGTCTTGCAAGGTATTCACCTGAACCGGCAAAAACATCTAAAGTATCCGCAATATTGGGATCCCTGTAAGAAGCAAAGGCCATGACATTGCAGAAATGATCATAGCTGCCGAATGCACCGTAAGCTCCACCCTGAACTCTTATCTTATCCCAGAGCCACCCAGCTCTCAACAGGCGGGTGGCTGCCAGAGAAGCACCGTGAAATGAGTACCGGCCCGCATCAAGGTTGACCGCGCGACCGACATAGTTGACTCTGGCAGGGATATACATGGCCTCATTGCCCGGCACGCAGCACCACTTCCAGGTAATTCTGGAAGTTTCAGGCTCCGGAAAAATGCCCGCCAGATCTTCTAAATCATCCAGACTCTTTTTTATCAGTTCCTCTTCTGCAGTAACGTTAAGTATTACCGATTGTTTGTTCATGAGCAGGTATTTGATGTCTTCCAGATCTTTTTGAACCAGGTCCCAATTATCCTCCACCCGCTGCAGGAGGTGTCTCAGAAAAAGCAGATAGCTGACACCGGACATGTGTTCCTGAACCCAGTCGGCTTCAGAATATCTGGCTTTCAGGCGCATGGCCACAAACCGGTGTCCAGCCGGAATAAGGGCCTGCTCCATGCCGGCCTTCTCCTCCAGGACCAGCTGCCTGAAACGTTCTTTGTTTTTCAGATCCGCCTGAGTGATGATGTCTTTTAATATGCGCAGCATGTCAGGTATCTTGTCCGGAAGTGATTTCCCCCTCAGAAACAGCCTGCTCGTACTTCCTGTTTCTCCCAATATGGAATGGGTAAAGGTTACAGGCGCGATGCCACCTGTATGGCGCCTTATCCTGGTAGACAGACGGACATAGTCCTCCTTGTCCGTGCCCATCTCCAAAAGAGCCCGTCCAAACAATGGAATATAGCCCAGATATTTCTGGGGCAGAAAATGCAGATCCAGGCCGAGGTCCAGGTAAAAAATTCCTGCTGTTGGCTGAGGATGGAGAAACAGGCTCAGTCCCTGGATTTTCTGCTCTTGTCTTTGAATGATCCGGACTTTGGGCTCCAGATCCTGCCTGCTTAATCTGGGAATTCTGGCAAGTTCCTTTGCATCGTCCGGTTCTTCCTGCCAGCGCAGAAGCTTGTGCGTCTCACTGATCAGCTCCTGATAATTTTTCCGGTCAAATTTATTCTTGATCTCTTCAAGCCGGCGATTCTCCATTTCCTGAATTTTCTGATCCATTTGCGGATCCGGCTTCAGGACAACCACGGTCCTGTGATTATTGTCCAGAAAATGCTTCTGGATAAGGTCTTCAAATATATTTTTTCCCTGTTTGACCTGGTGGTCAAGTTCCTTTAATGTTTCGGAAAATTCAAGGAGAACAAACGGGCTTTTATCGTACAGCCAGGTGCTCAATGCCCGGAACATGACTGCCAGCCCGCGCGGAAAAGATCCGGTGTTGTTTTCCCTCAGTGCAAATTCCACACTGCTTAAGGCAGCCCTGACGATCTCAGGATCTATTCCGTTACGGGCCAGATCCTGTAAGGTTTCGTGGATAAGCTCTTCCACTCTGTCCAGATTTTTTGATGCAATACCTCTCATGCCTGTAGAATAGTACATCTGCAGAATGTCCGTCTCCAGTCCCGCTCCAGCCAGATCTTCACCCAGGCCTGATTCGATAAGTCTTTGACGCAAGGGAGAGCCGGGCATTCCGGTAAGAATGAAATCCAGAATGCGAAGTCCGAGATTCAAGCGGGCATCACATGTTTCCGGCAGCAGCCAGTTAATGGTCAGATAATATCTGGCGTCGCTTTCAGGATCAGCGCTGTAGCCATGCTCATGTTTTTGCCCCAGCTTTTGCATGGGTTGGGCCCTGATTTCAGATTCAACATTTAGTGGCTCAAAAAGATCCAGATATTCAGCCAGCTTTTCCAGCCGTTCAGGTTCCGGATCATCTCCGTAAAAAAAGATCCAGGCATTGGAAGGATGATAATAGCGGCGATGAAATTCAATAAAATCTTCATAGGTAAGATCTGGAATTGCTTCCGGGCTTCCCCCGGAGTCCAGGCCGTAAGTAGCCTCAGGAAATATGGACTGCTGGGAATAATCAGCCAGAAGGCTGTCCGGAGAAGAGTAGGCCCCTTTCATTTCATTGTAGACCACGCCTTTGAACTTAAGAGGAGCATCCGGTTTTTTAAGCTCCAGATGCCAGCCTTCCTGAGCGAATACCTCCCTGGAAAGATTTGGGAAAAATACGGCATCCAGGTATACATCCATGAGGTTGTAAAGGTCCTGCCGGTTTTGACTGGCCACGGGGTAGCAGGTTTTGTCCGGAAAGGTCATGGCGTTCAAGAAAGTCTGCAGCGAACTTTTTAAAAGTTCCACAAAGGGCTCCTTGACCTTGTACTTGCGTGAACCGCACAGGACTGAATGCTCCAGAATATGGGCAACACCGGTGTTGTCGCTTGGCGGTGTGCGGAAGTTGACCCCGAAAACCTTGTTTTCATCCTCATTGGTGAGGGAAAGTATCCTGGCTCCGGTCCTGTCATGCCTGAAAAGCCTGGCCAGGGAATTGATTTCCTTGATATTTTTTTCTTCGATCAGAGTGTATCCAGTTGTCAGATGCACGGTTTTCCTCCAATAGTGCTTAAATTGTCTTTATCATCTTAATTCTTCTGCATAATAATATTCAGGCATAAACTCAAGCTTTGCCGGGGATGATTTTTTTAGTGTTTACCTTGTATCTGCCGCTTTCGGTGCTGCTCTGAGCTTTCTCATTTGAGGTTCAGGGCTGCCCATACTTGACTTCATCTATAGAATAAGACATTTTTTATATTTATTTTTAAATAGCACTTTTTCAGGATAGTTCTGAACAAAGGATAGTCATGACCAATTATAAAGATACCTTGAACCTGCCTCAGACCAGGTTTCCCATGCGGGCCAATCTGACAGCCAATGAGCCTGTAACGCTGGAATTCTGGCAAAAAAGAGATGCCTACAGGCAGATGGTTAAGGCCAGCAAAAATTGTCCCCGTTACGTTCTGCATGACGGGCCTCCTTATGCCAATGGGCATATACATATGGGAACAGCCATGAACAAGGTGCTCAAGGACATTATCGTCAAATCCAAAAACTTTCAGGGTTACCTTGCCGAATACGTCCCGGGCTGGGATTGTCATGGACTGCCCATTGAACACAAGGTGGCCCAGCAGTTAAGAGCCAAGAACAAACGGGTTCCTCCTTTGACGCTTCGCCGGCTCTGCCGGGAATATGCTGAAAAATATCTGGATATCCAGCGCAATGAATTTAAGCGCCTTGGGGTCTTTGGAACATGGAGCGAACCTTATCTGACCATGCATCCGGCCTATGAAGCAGCTACCGCCCGCGAGCTGGGCCGGTTTATGGAGAAGGATCAGGTAATACGCGGCAAGAAACCCATCTACTGGTGCATGGATTGTCAGACTGCGCTTGCTGAAGCTGAAGTTGAATACGCCATGCATACTTCGCCTTCAATTTACGTCTCTTTTCCCCTAGATGATCCCAAGCTTCAAGGTATATTTCCCGCATCGCAGCCGCACAGAACTTTTGCGCTCATCTGGACCACCACACCCTGGACGCTGCCTGGCAACCAGGCTGTGGCTCTTCATCCGGATTTCGAATATTCGCTGGTTAAGGCAGATGGCAGCTTTTATCTGCTGGCCAGTGCTCTGGTGGAAAAAAACGCTTCTGATTTCGGCTGGAGCGAAGTTGTTGAGACAGGCAGAGCCAAGGGGCGGGATCTTGAAGGCCTGAAAGCCCGGCATCCTTTCCTGGAGCGCAGCTCTCCCTTTGTGCTCGCTGAATACGTAACTCTGGAAAGCGGCACAGGACTGGTGCACACAGCTCCGGGACATGGCCGTGAGGACTATGAGACCGGGCTGAAATATGGCCTGGATGTACTGTCACCCCTGGACGATCAGGGCCGTTTTGACGCTTCCGTACCCTTTCTGACCGGAAAGAACGTCTTTGAGGCCAATTCACTGGTCATCTCCAAGCTCAAAGAGCTTGATCTTTTACCTGGATCAAAAAAGCAAAGCCATTCATATCCTCACTGCTGGCGCTGCAAGCAGCCGGTGATTTTCAGGGCCACCACCCAATGGTTCATTGTCATGGATCAAAATAATCTTCGCCAGAAGGCTCTGGAGGCCATCCAAAAGAATGTAAACTGGATACCTTCCTGGGGGCGCGAGCGTATTTATTCCATGATCGAGCAGCGTCCGGACTGGTGTATTTCCAGGCAGAGAAACTGGGGGGTGCCGATAATTGCCCTTCTTTGTTCAGGGTGCGATTTTGCCTACACTGAGCCTGACTGGATCTATTCCATTGTGCAGCGCTTTGAGACTCATGATCGAGGATGTGACTACTGGTTTGAAGCTGATATCCAGGAACTTGCTCCACAGGGGCTCATCTGTTCTCAGTGCGGCTCAAAAAACTGGAGAAAAGAAACCGACATTCTGGATGTATGGTTCGATTCCGGAACCAGTTTTGCCGCTGTTCTGGAAAAGCGTCAGGAATGCTCTTTTCCTGCTGATATATATCTGGAAGGAACTGACCAGCACAGGGGATGGTTTCACAGTTCTCTGCTGGCAGCCATCGGCACCAGGGCAACACCCCCATACAAAAAAGTGCTGACCCATGGATACGTTGTGGACGGAGAAGGGCGCAAGATGTCCAAATCCCTGGGCAACGTCGTTGCCCCTCAGGAGATCATCGACAAGTATGGTGCGGAAATCCTGCGCATCTGGGTGGCTGCAGTGGATTATCAGGAAGATGTGCGCATTTCTGAAGAGATCCTGACCAGACTGGTTGATGCCTATCGCAGGATCAGAAACACCTGCCGCTTCATTCTGGGCAATCTTTTTGATTTCAATCCCGAAGATGATATGGTGGCTTATCAGGATATGTATTCCCTGGATCGTTATGCTCTGCACCTGGTTCTGGAAAAAGACAGGCTCATGGACAAAGCTTTTGAAGACTTTGAATTTCACAAGGTCTACCACAGCCTGCACAACTTGTGCGTCCTTGAACTGTCTTCTTTTTATCTGGATATCATCAAAGATAGACTGTACGTGTCAGCTCCAGCAAGCCTGGAGCGCAGATCGGCCCAGAGCGCTCTTTATCAGATTCTGCAGGTGCTTATGAAAAATATGGCCCCGATTCTGAGTTTTACCGCTGAGGAGCTTTACCGGCATCTGCCTGAAGGGCTGAAAGGCCGGTCAGAGACTGTCTTTGGCTGGCGTCCCCAATTAATGGATACAAAAATTGACCCTCAGGAAAAAGAACTCTGGGAGCTGGTCAAGGATGTGCGTCAGGAAGTCACCAAGGCCATTGAACCACTGCGCAAATCCAAGGAGCTTGGCCACTCTTTGGATGCCTGGGTGATCTTGTACCTGGACGTGGATAAGCTGTCGGTGCTGCAAAAGGTTGAAGAACAGCTAAGAGATGTTTTTATTGTCTCCAGGGTAAACCTCAGACCTCTGGATCAGGCGGCAGCAAATGCCTTAAAAAGCAGTGAAGTAGAGGGTTTGAGTATAGAAGTGCTCAGGGCGCCAGGAGAAAAATGCGCTCGTTGCTGGGTTTACAGCCAGGAGCTTGATGCATCTTCTGCGGAAAACGGAGTTTGCCCAAGATGTGCCGGGATTTTGTCAGTTGTGGAATAAATCATTTAATTAAAATCTTATTCAGGTAAGGAAAGAAATGAGTTTCAAATATAAGCTCGTATTGATTCTGGGTGTGACAATACTCATTCTGGATCAGATAACCAAGCTCTGGATTGAAAGCAATTTCGCTCTGGGTGAAACAAGAACCGTCATTCCGGGTCTGTTCAACCTGGTCTTTGTGCTGAACAAAGGCGCGGCCTTTGGTTTTCTGGCTGATCTGGAAGGTAATCTCAGGACCTATTTTTTTATCGGCGCCACCGCACTGGCAGTAGTGTTGATCATATATCTGTTAAGAACCGTACACCGGCGCGATTATTACCTGTTTTCCGCTCTGGGGCTTATCCTTGGCGGTGCCCTGGGGAACATGATCGACCGCATCAGGTTGGGGATGGTCATCGACTTTCTGGATTTTCATCTTGGCAGTCATCACTGGCCTGCTTTCAATATTGCTGACGTGGCCATATCAGTCGGAGCGATACTGCTTATAGTCTCTTTTTATAAGAAAAAGCGTTATGCAACCGATTCTGACTGAAATAGGCGGGGTCAGCATCTATGCATTCGGTTTTTTCATGGCCGCTTCCTACCTGTTGGGTATGGCCTGGACTATACGCGAGGCAGGGCAAAGGGGCCTAAACAGCAGCCTGGTCCTTGAATTCGGTTTTTATGTACTTCTGGGCGGGCTGATTGGAGCAAGACTTTTTTACTTTCTTTTGCATCCGCAAAACATCCCTGGTGATCTTCAAGGCCTGATCAGATTTTGGGACGGCGGACTGGTGTTTCTCGGCGGGGCGCTGGCCGGCGTTTTTATTCTTGTTTTTTATTTGAAGATAAAAAGGCAGGACATCCTGGCCTGGCTGGATTCCGCAGCTCCGGGAGTTGCTCTTGGCCTTGTCCTCGGATGGGCGGGCTGTTTTGTTGCCGGCTGCGCTTTCGGAAGTCCAACCAACGTCCCCTGGGGGGTTACCTTCACCCATCCGGACTCCATGGCTTCCCTCTATGTTCAGGTGCATCCCACCCAGATTTATTATTCACTGGCTGCTCTGACTGTTTTTATATTGCTTATGGCTTATAAGAACATGCTGACTGCGAAAGGAAGTCTTGCAGGTCTGTTCATTATCCTGTATGCTTTTTTTAATTTTGGAATCGATTATTTCCGGGATGATCACCAGGCATTGCTTGGGTTTTTAGGTTTTACCCAGCTGGTTTCTCTGACGCTTGCGCTTGTAGGCCTGGCCCTGATGTTTGGAAGATCAAAGAGATAAAAAGTTTTTAAGGAATATTTATGTTCGAAATACCGATGATCGAGGTAATCAGCGCCAGCCCCTGGGCGCTTCTTTTGCTTGTTTTTCCCATCCTGCCGAATTTATGGGCCATCTTGCACATTTTTAACTGCGACTTCAACACGGCCCAGGAAAAGATGATCTGGATCGCTCTGGCGGTGTTCATTCCCTTTCTCGGAGGAATTGTCTATCTTATCTTGGGACGTAGAAGAGGAGTCAGGGTGTCATGAAGATAAAGATAATTTTGCTCTTCTGCGCGTCATTGATGCTCAGCGCCTGTGTGACCACTCAGGCGGACATGGACAGGGTGAACATGAGGCTTGCCGCACTGGAGCGTCAGCAGCAACAGGAAAGACAAACCCTGGAACAGCAATTAGCTGAATACAGGGAGCATTTAGAACTCAACCTCAGTTCTCTGGAGGACAAGATCGACGAGACAGGCGGGCCGGTTCAAGCCACTCAGGCCAACCTGTGGGCGGAGCTGGAATCGATACGGGTACAGGTAGCCACCTTGAGCGGGAATATGGATGCCCTGGAGAGAAAAGTTGGCCGTCTGGAAGGCGATGGCCAGGATCTGCCCTCTGAACTGGACAGAATGGAGCGTAAAACCCGCGAACTGGATCATCTGCTGCAGGCTCTTGCCAGCAGGATGGGGATTGATCTTGAAAAGGAGTCCGAGGAGTTGCTCAAGGCGGAAACTGCTGACGAAGCAATAGAAGATGTTGGTACAGCACGGGTTTTATATCAGCGCGCTCTGGATTCTTTTTTCGAAAGAGAATATGAAGCAGCTCAGCTTCTCTGGGAAGAGTTCGCTGAGAATTTCCCGAATCACGATCTCATTGCCAATGCCTATTTCTGGCAGGGAGAATGTTTTTACCAGCTGCAGGACTATGCTCAGGCAGTCCTGGCTTACCAGGAAGTGATCTCCAGCTTTCCCGAAAGCAATAAACTGACCGCCAGCATGCTCAAGCAGGGCATGTCCTTTATCCATATGGACAGGAACGCGGCAGGAAAACTGGTTTTAAGCGAACTTATCGAAAACCATCCGGACAGTCCCGAGACCAAAAGGGCTCAGGCATTCATGTCCGAACACGAACTATAGATTTTCAGGATAATAAATTGTCATGCACACGGCAGAAGAATATTCCCGGATAATTTCCTTGCATTTTTCCCCGGATGTAGTCCGCAAACCCATGATGTACAATCTGGCAAAGAAATTTGACCTGACCTTCAATATCCTCAAGGCCAGAATAAGCCCAAGAGAAGAAGGACATATGATCCTTGAGCTTTCAGGCAGCAATGATGCCTTTAAGAAAGGCATATCCTATCTGCAGAAACACGGTATCAGCATCCAGGATGTTGCGCAGTCCATTACCAGAAATGAGAGTGCGTGCACCCATTGCGGACTGTGTACGGCACTTTGCTTTAATATGGCCCTGCGTGTTGATCTGAAAAGCAGAAAGGTTGTTTTCAATGACGCCAAATGCACTGCCTGCAGCAACTGCGCCAGAATATGTCCTGTAGGGGCTATGCATGTTGAGGCTAATGAAGACTTCTAGGCAAAACCGTGAAGGTTTCAAGTCTAAACAACATTTTCGTGTTATAGATGTATCGCCGGATGTGCAGAGTCAAAGAGTCAGCATGTTTTTTGCATCATGTTTAAAAATGCTTCAAAAGGATAAACAGTTTAAAAATTTGACCTGCATTTGACTTGATTTGTTTCTCCACTGTCTTATTTTTAGGTTCAATACAAGCTGGCCATGAGTGGTATCAGTTTGAACAGATCGGTTTGCTGTGAGCTTTTTGCTTGACGGCGTGTCCAGATCAGAAGATAAATGCTCCCAGGAAATCCTGAGCTGAATTCTGCACTTTAACAGCAAAACGGGCTTTTTTGGTAACTTTAAGTACGAAATATGCCGGATTGTAACCTGTGAGCATAATCAAATGACCGATTTAATGTGTTTTGCCAGCTGTAATGATTTAACCTTATTTAAGCTTTTAAGGAGGCACGTATGATGTGGAAATCACTTTGTCGCACGAGTTTATTGTTTATTTGTGCCTTGGTGCTTTTTGGAGTGCAAAATGCCGTTGGTCAGGAAACCAGAACGGTTATTGAGCCCAGGGCTGATAATTTTATTTTTTATGTGGATAATTCCGGATCCATGATGTTTGATTACCGGGCTAAGGATGGAGATAAGATGGCAGTTGCCAAAGACCTTCTGCTGACTCTAAATGAGGACCTTCCTGAACTGGATGCGGACTTCGGAGTGTTCACCTACGGGCCTTTCGGCGTGTATCGCCCTGTGTCCCCTTATGAGCGTGCGGATATGGCCCGGGCATTCCGGTCGATTCCTGATGAATTCGGGATTTTCGGCAGACGCACTCCAATGGGCGGCGATCTTGTCAGGGCTGATAATGAGTATATCTCCGGACTGCAGGGTGACATTGCCGTTATAGCGGTCACTGACGGAGAATCAAATATCGGACCCAGGCCCGGCGAAGTCATGCGGGATATGTATGCACACTACGGTGACCGCATTTGCTTTCATTTCATAAGTCTGGCTCAGACCGAAATAGAGGTCGGGCTGGTTGAAGATCTGGCCGGGATCAATCCGTGTTCGGTCACCATTCAGGCTGAAGATCTGCAGAAGGATTTTGCCCGGGCAGATTTTATCCGCGAAGTTTTTTACACTGAAAGACAGGTCGTCGTGACTCCTCCGGTTGAACCGGAACCACTGCCTGCTCCAAGAGTAGAGCCTGAGCCGGAACCTGAAGAAGTTATAATTTTCTCCAATGTCCAGTTCGAGTTTGACCGTGCGGAGATATTGCCTCAATATGCTGAAATGCTCAGTGAAGCAGCCCGGCTGATCACGGATCGAGAGGACCCTATGGTAATTGTTGAAGGACATACCTGCAACATCGGTCCGGCTGATTACAATATGGGTCTTTCTGAAAGAAGAGCCCAGGCTGTGGCGGACTTTCTTGTCGAACAAAATGTTGATTCCGAAGCAATTGAGACCGAGGCTTATGGTTTGACCCAGCCCAGGTTTGATAATGACACCAGGGAAGGACGCGCCTTGAACAGACGCGTGGAACTGCGTCTGGAATAACTGAAGAACCGGCCCGGCAGACCCAGCTTGCCGGGCCTTTTTTTAAGCTATGCGCAAAATATTCTTGGGCACATTTTTTTTTATGTGCATGCATTTCTGTTGTGTGGGCTCTACCGCAGCTGAAGAAAATAGTCCCCTGGATCCCGATCATTACCTGCACGTCCATTTCAGCGATTTTGCCCGGCAGCGCATTGACCTGCTCAACAACAATTATTCAGGCAGACCGGATAAGCTGCTCCTGGAACAAAGGGGTGAAGCTTATGTAAGCAGCTATCGCCGCGCGGATCCTGAGTCTCTTGAAGTGCTGGTCAGAAAGACCCGCTGCGAAACATCTCCGTTTATCGGCGTCATGCGCTTTACCAAAAGGACATTTGAAAGCAACGGAGGGTGCCCGGAAAGCGCGCCTCTGGGACCCTACCATGTGATCCGCAAGCAATATGTGACCGAGATCTTCAGGTATGATCAAAATCAATGGCGCTAAGTCTGCCGGAGAATAAATGACCAAATTTGCAGTTCTGGGAGGGGGGAGCTGGGGAACCTCTCTGGCCGACATGCTGGCCGGCAAAGGTTATGATGTTGCCCTGTGGGTCAGAGAACCCGAACTGGTCCGGGAGATTCGCATCAAAGGGAAAAACACCTGGTTTTTGCCGGAGGTCAAGCTAAACACCGGGCTTAAGGTCAGTGACGACGCACAGGAGGTAATGCGGGATGCGGATTACTTTCTTCTGGCCATACCCACACAGTATTCGCGTCAGGGACTTGATTATGTAAAAGATTTCTTTCCTGAAAGGCCTGTTGTTGTCTGCGCTAGCAAAGGCATAGAACTGAGTACCCTAAAGCCCATGTCCAAAGTGATCGAAGAGGTCCTAGAAGACAAAGATCCCTGTTACGCCGCCCTTTCAGGACCTTCCTTCGCCCGCGAAGTCAGTCAAAGGCTGCCTACGGCAGTAAGCCTTGGATGTATTGATATTGAAATGGGCCGTAAGCTTCAGGATCTGATTTCCACAGATTTTTTCAGGGTGTACGCCAATAGTGACTTCAAAGGAGTTGAGCTGGGCGGGGCGCTGAAAAATATCATAGCCATAGCTACCGGTATTTCCGATGGACTTTCATTCGGGCATAATGCCAGAGCAGCCTTGATCACCAGGGGACTTGCAGAGATAGCCCGCCTGGGAGTAGAACTTGGGGGAGAGGAAAGAACCTTCATGGGCCTTTCAGGGATGGGAGATTTGGTGCTTACCTGCACTGGTGACCTGAGCCGGAATCGTCAGGTGGGACTTAAGCTGGGCCAGGGTATGAACCTGGATCAGATTTTGTCAGGATCAAGAAACGTGGCTGAAGGAGTGAAAACTACAGAGTCTGTGCGGCATCTGGCCCGCAAAATCGGAGTGGATATGCCCATTACCGAACAGGTATTTCAAGTCTTGTTTGAGGGCAAGGATCCAGGGCATGGGGTGAAATCATTGATGACCAGGGGTCTGAAGATGGAGTGATGTACGCAGTATTACCCGTTTTAGAGAAATTTTTGCTTGAAAATATATATAAACTTGCCGCGCTGCCAAAACTTGCCCTGATTACATGTCTGCTCTTGATTCTTTTTGCATGCAAAGGCGAAATACCCCCTTTAGAGCGCAAAGATCACCCCTTGCCGCAGGATGCCGAAGTTTCCGAATCTGAGCCGGGTCTTTACGGAGGAATTCTGGTCACCGCGGAATCCCAGCAGCCCAGGACATTCAATCCCCTGGTTGCTGAAGATGCTTATTCCAGCCAGGCTATCGGACGCTTTTTAAACGGCCTGACCTCCTATCATCCCCTTAAGGAGGAGGTGGTTCCGGAACTGGCCCGTTCCTGGGAAATATCTTCAGATCATAAGAGCATCACCATGCATCTTCGCCGGGGTGTTCTCTGGAGTGATGGAGAGCCATTCACTGCCGCCGATGTAATTTTTACCTTCAAGGCCCTCTTTGATGAACGCTATCCCAACAGGTACCAGGGACAATATATTATAGCCGGAAAACCCATAGGGTTTGAAAAGCTTGACCGGCATACAGTAAGATTCACCACAGCCAGACCCTATTCCCCCTTTTTGTACGTCATAGGCTTTATCGGAATCCTGCCCAGGCATAAACTTGTTGATGCTTATGAACAGGGCACTCTGCTGCAGGAATGGAGCGTGCGTACGGCCATGCATGAATCAGGCGAACTGGTTGGAACCGGACCGTTCAGTGTTCATTCCTTTCGTCCGGGTCAACGGATCATATTTGAACCCAATCCGCATTACTGGCGAGTGGACAGCAGGGGACAAAGACTGCCATATGTTGATTACCTGATCACCAGATTTGTTCAGGACCGCAACACCGCTACGGTTCTATTCGCTTCAGGCCAGATAGACGCCGCAGACATTGCTCCCGGAGATGTTGTCGGAGTGAGCAGAAATGCGCCGCTGCACGGCTTCACCGTGCATCACCGCGGACCGGCCACAGGCATCAGGTTCTTGTGGTTCAATCAAAAACCAGGGGTAAATGAAGACGGCCGGCCATATGTTGAGCCCCATAAGCTGGAATGGTTCACCAATAAATATTTCAGGCAGGCAATACTGCACGGATTCAACCGGGAAGGGCTGATTCAAAGCGTATATTTCGGCAGGGCCGAGCTTTTGCACTCGATTATCAGCCCGGCTAATCAGCGCTGGCACAATCCGGAAGTTCCGAAATATCCGTATGATCCCCGCAGAGCGATTGAGTTGCTTGAGGAACAGGGATTTGAGTTCAGGGAAGGCGGCCAGCTTTATGATAAGCATGGCAATCCGGTGATTTTTGACGTATACGCTTCTGAAGGTGACGACATCACTCCCCAGATCATGTCCACTTTCAGGGAAAACATGCGGGATCTGGGAATCCGGGTCAGGGTGAGGTATCTGGATTTCGGCACACTGGTGGCCCGCATCAGCAGACATTTTGAGTATGAGGCGGCCATGATGGGATTTACAGGAGGGGCGGATCCATCAGGAGGGAGGGCCATTTACCTGAGCTCAGGGCGCCTTCATCTGTGGAATCCGGAGCAGGAAGAGCCTCAGACTGAATGGGAGGCAAATGTGGATGAGCTTGTCTATGCCTCGGAAGAGATCTTTGATCTGGAAGAAAGGGTGGATTACGTGCATCGCATGCAGGAAATTTTTTCAGAGCAGTTGCCGCTGCTTTATCTGCTCACTCCGCATGCCTACGCGGGGCTCAAGGACAAGTGGCGAAACGTGCGCATTCCAGCCATGGGTTCTGTGATCTGGAATATCGATGAACTTTATCTTGACCGGGAACATTGATGCTGGCTTTTATAATCAGGCGTATTCTGTCCGCTGTTCCTCTCCTGTTCGGCATATCCGTTCTGGTGTTCATTCTCATGGCTGTGGCGCCGGGAGATTTTCTGGATGTGGCCCGCAGTCAGGAAGATATTCCTGCGGAATACATAGAGCGCATGGAGCAGGAATTCGCTCTCGGAGAGCCCTGGCATACCAGATACTTTATCTGGGTCGGCAATGTGGTGCAGGGCAACCTCGGAGAATCCTGGATTTACCGGGTGCCGGTAACCGAGCTTCTGTGGCAGCGTATTCCTGCAACTCTGGTCCTGTCCGCCCTGTCCATACTCTTTGCCCTGTGCCTGGCCATTCCTCTGGGAGTGCTGGCGGCCATATACAAGGATTCCATCTTTGATCGCATCAGCTCCATGTTCGCCTATGCCGCCCTGTCCATTCCTGAATTCTTTCTGGCCCTGCTGGCAGTCATGTTTGCCGCTCAGACAGGTCTTTTTCCCACCGGAGGATTAAGTTCTGTTGAACACGAGTTCATGTCTTTCTGGGGACGCATGGCTGATTATGCCCACCATCTGGTTCTTCCCACCATTGTGCTGGGCATGGGCAGCGTGGCCAGCTACATGCGCATTATGCGGGCCAATTTTCTGGATTACGTCCGTTCTGATTTTGTGACCACAGCCAGGGCCAAGGGTGTTCCAGAAGGCCGGATAATGTTTCTGCACGTTCTGCGCAACGCCATCAACCCTCTGGTGAGCGGGTCAGGCTTCATCCTGGCTACATTGCTCTCGGGTTCCATCCTGGTTGAAAACGTGATGAACTATCCAGGGCTTGGTCAGCTGATATTTGAAGCGCTCATGCGTCAGGATGAATTCGTGGTCGTAGCAGCGGTGCTTATGGGCTGTGTCATGCTCATGCTGGGCAATCTGATTGCGGACCTCCTTCTGGCCTGGTCTGACCCCAGAATCAGGCTTGAGAAGAATTAGAACCCATGATCAAGCATCTGTTCAAGGAAATATCACGCCGTCCGCTCGGAGTGGTCTGCCTGACAATTTTAGGGATCTTATACATATGTACGATATTTTCTCAGTTCCTGGCTCCTTATCTGCCCACAGATCAGGATCTGAACAACGCCTACCATCCGCCCACCAGAATTTTAATGGTTGATTGGCGTCCACATGTGCAGGTGTATGAACAGGTCGATCCTTCAGCAGCCAGATACGAGCCTGTAGAAGGTGCCACCGTTCCAGTGAGCTTTTTTGCCTCCGGAGCGGAATACCGCCTGTGGGGTGTTATTCCTGCTGATATACGACTTTTCCAGGTGGAAGAAACACACCGGCTATATCTTTTAGGCAGCGACGGAACCGGAAGAGATGTTTTTTCCCGGCTGCTCTACGGAGCTCAGGTTTCTCTGAGCATTGGTTTCATCGGGATCTGCATCACCATGACCCTGGGGTTCATTGTAGGAGGAGTAGCCGGATATTTCGGTGGCCGGGTGGACTTTGCAGCCATGCGCATGGTGGAATTCATCATCGCCGTGCCGTCGCTTTACCTGCTTATCGCCCTTAGAGGAGCACTGGCCGAATATTTTGAACCAGAACAGATGTACCTGGTCATTGTGATCATTCTCTCACTTATCGGCTGGGCCGGAGCGGCAAGGATCATAAGAGGCATGGCCCTGTCCCTGCGTCAGCGTCACTTTGTACTGGCTGCCGAGGTCATGGGGCAGAGCAGTTTCAAAATTTTATTCAAGCATTTTTTGCCCAACCTGGCCAGTTATCTTCTGGTCGCGGCGACTCTCAGCATTCCGGCATATATTCTTGCTGAAGCCGCGCTTAGTTTTCTGGGTCTGGGCATTCAGGAACCGGGCACTTCCTGGGGGCTTATGCTGCAGCAGGCCCAGGAGCTCAAGGTCTTCACCTTGAACCTGTGGTGGCTGCTCCTTCCTGGAGCTGCGATTTTCGTTACGGTAATTACTTTTAATGTTCTGGGGGATGTGCTTCGCGATATCGTAGATCCCAGACAGCAGATGGTAAAGCGTTGATCAAAATTTCAATACTTTCAGCAACTCAAGGCTTAAGTATTTTTTTCGGAGTTGATCATAAGCTTTTCTGTCAATAATAAAAAAGACTAATAAAGCCAAACCGATGCAAAAAGATCAGGGAGTTCCATAATGTCCGCATCTCAAGGAGATAAACTGCTGGAGGTGCACAATTTGCGCATTGATTTTGAGGCCCACGGAGAAGTGCACAAAGCCGTGCAGGACATCTCATTTTCCATAGATAAGGGCCGGGTACTTGCCGTAGTCGGAGAGAGCGGCAGCGGCAAGAGCGTCACCGGACTCTCCCTGACCGGGCTTCTTCCGCCGCCCCCGGTGTGCCGTGTACAGGGGCAGGTGTTTTATCAGGGGAAGAACTTGCTGCAATGCTCCTCAAAGGAACTGCGCAGATATCGAGGCAGACATATTGCTTACATCTTTCAGGAACCGGGCACCGCTTTAAATCCTGTGTTCACCATAGGCTATCAGCTGGCTGAGGCAATAAGGCTGCACAGACCAGAGGTTAAAGACATGCGCAAGGAAATCATCAAAGCCCTGGACATGGTGCATATCCACCAGCCTGAAAAGCGTTTTCAGGATTATCCGCATCAGCTTAGCGGGGGCATGCAGCAAAGGGTGATGATCGCCATGGCACTGGCCTGCAGGCCCAGACTGCTGGTTGCGGACGAGCCGACTACCGCCCTGGACGTAACCATTCAGGCCCAGATCATGGATTTGCTAAAGGAGATCAGGGATAAGCTGGGCATGTCCATAATGCTCATCACGCACAATTTCGGCATTGTTTCGGGTTTTGCGCACCACGTGGCGGTCATGCTCAGAGGCAGGATTGTGGAGCAGGGTGATGCTCTTCAAATTATGAAAAACCCCGCACACCCTTATACCAGGGCTCTCATCGGGTGCATTCCCCTGCTGGGCAGAAAGCTGCGCCGTCTGCCTACAATAGAGTCCGAATATGAGCGCGTTTCATCTGAAAGTTCTGATAATGCATAATACGTCCAATAGTTACAGCTCAGCAATGGCCGGGCCGGAAACAGGCAGGATCTCCATCAGTTCTTCCCCTGAAGGAATCAAACCCCTGCTCGAGGTCAAAAACCTCAAGGTTTATTTTCCTGTGCATGGGGGCCTATTAAGGCGTATAAGAGGTTATGTGCATGCTGTTGACGATGTCTCTTTCAATGTCTCTTCAGGCAGTACTGTGGGCCTGGTGGGAGAGAGCGGCAGCGGCAAAACCACCATTGGACGCTGCCTGGTCAGACTGATCCGGCCCACAGCCGGAAGTATCCGCTACCTGGGGGTTGAAACCGGCTCGCTGAGCAAAAAGACTTTCTTTCCCTACCGCAAAAAGATTCAGATGATTTTCCAGGATCCATTCAATTCGCTTAACCCGCGTATGAGTGTGGAGCAGATCCTGGGAGAGCCGCTGAGCATTCATTTTCCTCAGATGAACATCGAGCAGAGAAGGGACAGGGCAGCTGGACTGCTCAGGCAGGTGGGGCTTGATCCTGATCATCTCAGACGCTATCCACATCAGTTCAGCGGGGGGCAGAGACAGCGCATAGGCATTGCCAGGGCGCTTGCAGTTGAGCCTGAATTCATCATTTGCGACGAGCCGGTAAGCGCCCTGGATGTCTCAGTGCAGGCGACAATAATCAATCTGCTTCAGGACCTGCAGGAGGAGCTTGGGTTGACCTACCTGTTCATCGCTCATGATCTGGCCATAGTCGAACACATCAGCAATTACGTTCTGGTAATGAACCAGGGAAAAATTGTGGAACAGGCCAGTGCAGAAGACATCTATCGCAGCCCCCAGCACCCCTATACCATAAAACTGCTTGAGGCAGTGCCCAGACTGTAGTGTATACCAAAAGTATTTGAAGAAGACAGGTAAGCCTCAAGGACACAATCAGCCGGGGATTGGATCAGGATCTATTCATCCTCTTTACCTTTGAAGGTTTAATTTTAACCGGGCGTCTGTTTGAATGCCATAAGATTATTTAAGAAGTCCTGTTTCATCTTTGCATCTATGACCGGTTTATAGTAAAGAAAAAAAAGATGCACGTTTCTTTCATCAAGTACAGCCGGCATATTATCCCTTTAAACAGGCTCATGTGCCTGTTGTGAAATTTCAATTGACCAGCTGTTTTTGTGACAGCAATCAAGGCAAACCTATATGCTCGAATTATTGCGGATAAAAAATCTGGCTTTGATCCATGATATGGAGCTGGAATTTCATTCCGGACTCAATGTGCTGACCGGAGAATCAGGAGCAGGCAAGACGTTTATAATGAAGGCCCTGGATTTTCTACTGGGTGAGAAGATGTCCACGACCATGATCCGCCCCGGACATGACAAAGCTGTGGTGGAGGGAATTTTCGTTCAGGATGGAAATGAATATATACTGAAAAGAGAGCTGGCTTACGTTTCCGGGCGAAGCCGCTTTTACCTGAACGACTCATTGAGTTCTCTGGATGCCATCCAATGTTTAAGAGAGAGACTTTTGATCCACACCAGCCAGCATGGCCAGCAAAAGCTGTTGAAACCCGGGCAGCATATCCGGATCGTGGATGCTTTTCTTGATGACTTTCTGCTGCTGAAGGAAAAAGACGAGGTGTTGAACAGTCTGCAGAAGTTGCTGGAGCGAAAGGATGAGGTTCACAAAAAGCTGGTAGAACTTGAGGAAAAAAAAGATCTATTGGAATATCAGAAATCAAGAATAGACCAGGTGCGGCCCAAGCCCGGCGAAGAAGAAGAACTGATGCTCAGGCGTGAAGAAATTAAGACCAGGTCTGAATTGAATGAAGAAATCAAGAAAGCTGTGGATCTGCTGCACGCACCTGAAACCAGGGTGCTGGATTCAGCGCATGAACTGTTCCGAACTATAGATCATTTAAGCCGGCTGAATCAGAATTTTCTGAGCCAGGCTTCGGAAATGGAAAACCTGCTCTTATTTTTACAGGAACTTGACCGTACCTTAAAATCATCTCTGCAGGAAGATGACGGCAGGGAGCTTGAGAATGTGGAAGCCAGGCTTTGGGAACTGGCCCAACTAAAAAGAAGACTGAATCGCAGCCTGGATCAGATTATGCATCTGGACCGGGAAATTGGCGCACATCTCTCCTTTCTGGATGAGGGGCGCCTGGAAATCGTTCAACTGGAGCGAAAAGAGGAAGAAGTTGCTCAAAAGCTGGCTCATGTAGTTCAGAAATTGAACCGGATGCGCAGGGAATGTGCAGAAAAGCTTAAGGCCGATCTGGAAAAAGAACTTAAGTTTCTTGGTTTCTCTGAACATGTCCTGGTTGACTTTGAATTTGTACCCGAAGAGATTTATCCGGACATTGCAGAAGATAAGCCCAGACTGCTCTGGATCCCCAATCCGGGTCAGCCTCCCCAGCCGCTGGACAAGATTGCTTCCGGAGGTGAATTGTCCAGATTCATGCTGGCCCTGGTCTGTCTGCACTCGGAAAAAAACCTGCCCACCCTTCTTTTTGATGAGGTGGACTCGGGCATCGGAGGAAACACCCTGAATCAGGTCGGACAAAGGATAGCTGCACTGGCCGAAAACAGACAGGTTCTGCTCATCACCCACTGGCCCCAACTGGCCTGTCTGGCTCACAGGCATTTCATGGTCCAGAAGCAGATCATTGATCAGGAAACATATACATTATGTGCCAGGCTGGACAGGTTGGAATCCAAAGCTGAGCTGGCGCGCATGGCCGCAGGAGAAAACAGTCTGGAGATGGCGGCGAATCTTGATGAATAGATTTAAAGACGGTGGGCAGGTGGATAAAAATACCCTGAGTAACAAACCCGAATGCAGCAGTCTCAAGGTTTTAGGTACAGCATACGCAGGATCAGGCGATTTTGTACATCTTTACCTGGAGCCTCCTTTATGGGAGTTCAGTCCCGGGCAATTCGTAATGCTTCGTCCGGAAAGCTGGGGTTTAGATCCCCTCTGGCCCAGGCCTTTTTCCATCTGTGAAAAAACTGCTGAATATATGCGCATTTTTATTCAGGTAGTGGGCAGGGGAACAAGACTTTTAAGTCTTTGTGACCCTGGAAGCACAATCAATGTTACAGGCCCCCTGGGCCGGGGTTTCAGGGTGCCTGAGGGTCCTCTTCTGATTCTGGCCGGAGGAATGGGCATCGCCCCTTTTCTCGGCCTGTGCAAAAACCACCCTTATCCGCAGAAAATAAGCATGTTATTCGGACACCGCCTGGCATTGAAGCATTATCCCTTTGAGGAGTCGCCCGGAGAAATGCACAAAGAGAGCATGCATCAGGTTTCTGAAGATGATTTGAAGACTTTTGCCCAGGTTCTTGGCGAACGCATCCGGGATTTTGCACCCAAAGGGGAAATATTAGCCTGCGGGCCCATGCCCTTTTTAAAGGTTGTTCAAAAGTATGCCCTTGCCTGCAAAGCCTCGGTCCAGATTTCGGTAGAAACAAGGATGGCCTGCGGGGTTGGAGCATGTCTGGGCTGCGTAGTCAAAACCAATGAGGAAGAAATGGTCCAAAGCTGTCTGTACGGGCCTGTATTCGCAGCAGATAAAATTGTGCTTTAATTTTTTACACTGGCCATGCGCTTTTCAACCTGCAGTCATTTGGAGTGAATATGGATCTAAGCGTTGATCTTGGCGGACTTTGTCTGAAAAACCCGGTAATGAGCGCTTCAGGTACCTTTGGCTATGGACTGGAGTTTTCTTCCTTTGGTGATCTGAAAGAACTTGGGGCTATTGTGGTCAAAGGCCTGTCGCTTAAGCCCAAAAAAGGAAATCCCGTGCCCAGAATCGCTGAGACTCCCTGTGGAATGCTCAATGCTATCGGGCTGCAAAATATCGGGATTGAAAATTTTCTAAAGGACAAACTGCCTTTTTTGCCCTGGAAAGAGACGCCGGTGGTGGTAAATCTCTATGCTCAAAGCGTTCCGGAATTCGGCGTGCTGGCCGGTATTTTGAGTGATGAACCCGGAATAGCCGCTCTGGAAGTAAATATTTCCTGCCCCAACGTGCGCGAGGGTGGGGTACAGTTCGGTCAGAATGCAAAAGCGGCAGCCGCGGTGGTAAGCGAAGCCAAAAGAAAATGCGGCGTCAAACCGCTTATAATCAAGCTCAGCCCGAACGTGACCGATATCCGGAGCATAGCCCTGGCTGTGCAGGGCGCTGGAGCGGATATGATCTCTCTTATTAACACTCTGGGGGGGATGGCCGTCGATGTATATACAAGAAAGCCCAGGCTGGCCAATGTCTTTGGGGGGCTTTCCGGACCGGCTATAAAGCCTGTGGCCCTGAAAATGGTCTATGAAGTATGCAGTGAGGTGGATATTCCGGTCATCGGTCTGGGTGGTATTTCTTCAGCTGAAGATGTTCTCGAATTCATTCTCGTAGGCGCACATGCAGTACAGGTGGGCACGGCCAATTTTCTGCGTCCTGACTTTATTTTTGACCTGATCCGGGAACTTCCTCAAGCCATGTCCAGAACCGGGATTGCGTCTTTGGAAGAATTGAGGGGAGGCCTGGAAACCGTTGAGCCTTCGCCCGTTTGCGCTTGAAAATGAGCGGATAATTTATTATGTGATAACTTTATAAAATCAATGAATTATTCCTGATCTAAGGAGATAAAATGCCCCAGCCCATCAAAGACGCAGCCTCATTGTGCAAAACCATCATGCGCAACGGCTATGACGCTTATGTGATCAATGCTCCTCTTCAGCACCGGGCCATGGACACTGAACACATGGAGGTCGATATCTGTACGGAAATGGATTTTACAAGCTTGAACAAACTTTTCCCCAGTCTGGAGACTTCAGGTGAGCTCGATTTTCTGGGTCGTTTGCGCCAGGGTCAGATGACATTCAATTTTTATCCCGCGGATGTGATTGAAAGCTCGTATACCGAGGCGACTATAGCCCGCCTTACTCCCAGGCTGGTGAATAAACTGGAATTCCTGGGCGATCTGCCTTTAGCCTGGGCCTGTCCATATATTCCTGACGCAGGAGCCATGTTTGACGGCTTTGAAAGACTCGATTCCGGAGTGATCAGCCTGCAGGGCCTGCCCGACGAAACTCTGAAAAAGGATTATCTGCGGGCGATAAAGGCTCTGCGATTTGCAGCCAATTTTCACCTGCCGATCGAAGGAAATACCTGGCTGGCTATACTGCGGTCTTCCAGAAGGGTTTTGGACTATGTCTCGGTTAGCGATCTTATGGATGAGTGGCGAAAGGTGGAAGCAGAAAACATGCACCGTTTTGTCCAGCTTCTGTTTGAGAGCATGATTCTGCACGGCATAATTCCCGAACTGGCGTCACTGAGCAGGGTCAAACAGTTCAGGAATTCGGATCAGAAGGAGGAAAGTGTCTGGGAACATACCCTTCTGGTTATGCGTCATTATCCTGAAGAGCTTCCCTATGATTGGTACGGAACCCTGGCCTGTCTTTTTCACGATGTGGGCAAGCTTTTTGCTGCCGAGTATTTCAATGAAAAGATTAATTTTTATCAGCATCATCGCATAGGGGCCAAAGTTGCCAGAAAAATTCTCAAGAGACTCAGATTCAATACTGATGAAATAGATCTGATCTGCCATCTGATCCGCAATCACATGCGTTTTCATTTCATGCTCACAGACCGGGGCATCCGCAGGTTCATGGCTCTTGACGACTATCCCCGGCTTATTGAAATGGTCCGGGCTGATATCAAGGCCAGAGAAAGCGGGTACAGGGAATTCAATCACAATCTTAAAATGATGCAAAAGGCCGAACTTTCTGAAGAGGTCCTGGAGCCTTTGCTCAATGGACATGAAATAATGGAGTTTGCCGGAATAAACCCGGGTCCCGGCGTCGGCGTCCTTCGAGAAGCCCTGCTGCAGAGTCAGGCCGCAGGAGATGTAAATACAGTTCCTGAAGCCATTGAGTTTGTCATGCGTTACAAAGAAAAGGAGCATCTTAAATAGAAAATCTTCTGGAACTGGACCGGAAACAGCTGCAAGCCCTGATTTGCAGTCTGGGTGAGCCCGGATACAGGGCCGATCAGATCTGGCAATGGATTTGGAGCAAGGGGGCGCAAGATTATAAGGAGATGACCAATATCTCCAAAGCATTGCGTGAAAGACTGCAAAGAAGCTATCTGCTTTCCAGACCGGATGTGCTTAAAGATCTGGTCAGCATGGACGGAACGACCAAATTTCTGCTTGGCTTGTCCGATCAGGCCCGTATTGAAACAGTCCTTATACCTGAAAAAGACTACTACACCCTGTGTCTGTCCACTCAGGTGGGCTGTGCTGTGGGATGTCTCTTCTGCAGTACCGGGCGCATGGGTTTCAAGCGCAACCTGAGCGCAGGAGAGATCGCCGCTCAGATTCTGGTCGCCAGGGATTATTTGCGCCGCAGGGGTCTGGATGCCGGTCGACTGACCAACATTGTCCTTATGGGCATGGGCGAGCCCCTGCTTAACTGGAAAGAAGTGCGCAGGGCTATTTTGATGATCACCGATTCGCTGGGACTTGGTTTTTCAAGAAGAAGAGTCACTTTGTCTACTGTGGGCATCAGGGACAGGCTGCAGGAATTCGGCCGGTCCCGTCTGGGTATGCTGGCTGTTTCTCTGCATGCTCCTGATCAAGAGTTGCGCAGGCGCATAATGCCTGGAGCCGCTGCTTGGGATGTCAAGGATCTGGTACTGGCCCTGGAGAATTATCCTCTGGCACCAAGAGAGAGGATTACCATTGAATATGTTCTGCTCAAAGGGATAAATGATTCGCCCGCACAGGCCAGAGATTTTGTCCGCCTGCTCTCCGGGGTAAAATGCAAGGTGAATCTGCTGGCCTGCAATCCCTCTGATGAAGATGATTTTCAACCTCCCGGACAGAAGGACATCCTGAGCTTTGAGGATGTTCTGCGTTCCAAGGGAATGACGGTTTTTCTGCGCAAGAGCAAGGGACAGGATATCCGCGCCGCCTGCGGCCAGCTGAAAGCAGAAGTCGAAAAAAAAGACATCAGTTAAAGATTCAAAAGCAATTGTTGACTTTTTGGAGATGAAGAAAGGAGGAAGGATTTGAAACCGGATTTTGCCAAAGGCAACGGGCTTTTGCCTGTTATTGTCCAGGAATGGGACACGGGAGAAGTGCTCATGCTGGCTTATACGGATGAACAGGCCTGGAAACGGACTCTTGAGACTGGCGAGGCCCATTTCTACAGCCGGAGCAGGAAAACCATCTGGCATAAAGGGGGTACTTCAGGGCATGTTCAAAAGATCAGGGAAATAAGAGTGGACTGCGATTGGGACACTGTTCTTTTCATGGTTGAGCAGGTTGGAGGTGCAGCCTGCCACAAAGGATATAAGAGCTGTTTTTTTACCCGGGCAGAAGATGACGGCTTTGAAGTATGTGCGGAAACAGTATTTGACCCCAAGGAGGTTTACAATAAATGAACGGGGAAAAAATCCTGAAACTTGGAATTCCCAAAGGCTCCCTGGAGGAGGCGACAATGCGCCTTTTTGCCAGGGCGGGCTGGAAGATAAAGCCCCATCACCGCAATTATTTTCCCGAGGTCAACGATCCGGAGATGGTCTGTTCTCTTTGCAGGGCACAGGAGATTTCCAGATACGTTGAAAATGGGACCATGGACGCCGGGTTGACCGGGAAGGACTGGATCATGGAAAACGAATCCGATGTGGAGATAGTTTCAGATCTGATCTATTCCAAGGTAAGCAACCGTCCAGCCAGATGGGTGCTGGCCGTGGCCAGTGAGTCACCCTTCCGCAGGCCTGAGGATCTGGCAGGGAAAAAGATTGCCACTGAACTGAAGAATTTTACCCATAATTATTTCCACAACGCAGGAATCCCGGTCCACGTAGAGTTTTCCTGGGGGGCAACCGAGGCCAAGGTTGTCGAGGGTCTGGCAGACGCCATAGTGGAGGTCACTGAAACCGGAACCACCATCAAGGCGCATGGACTGAGAATCATTGCCGAGATCTTGCAGACCAATACCCAGTTCATCGCCAACAGGCAGGCCTGGCAGGATCCCTGGAAAAGGCAGAAGATCGAAACCGTCAATACTTTGCTTCACGGCGCACTGCGTGCTGATCGCCTGGTCGGACTCAAGATGAATGTGCCGGCAGACAAAATGGAAACCGTCATGGAACTGCTGCCCAGTATGACCGCTCCTACAGTGGCTAATCTTTACAATACTGACTGGTTGTCTGTTGAGATCGTTGTCGAGGAGCATCTTGTCCGGGATCTTGTTCCGAAACTGCAGCAAAAAGGTGCAGAAGCGATCATTGAATATGCCCTGAACAAGGTGATATGAAAGCCTTAGCTCAAAATAATCATTAAACATGTGATAGAATATCTTCAAAAAGAATGCTGAAACTGCTTCCTCTATGTCTGATTCTCTTCGTTCTTGGTTGTGCGCATGCAGGACCTGATCGCTTGACCAGGGAGCAGACGGACATCCGCCTGGATCTGGCCGAAAGATATCTCATTGAAGGCGAGTCCAGGCTGGCCCTTGAACAATTACGCACTGTAGACCGGGTAGCTCCGCACAATCCCCGCCTGCACTTCAATCTCGGTCTGGCATATACCGCCCTTGAAGAATGGGAAAACGCAGCAGGCTCTTTTAAACAGGCTTTAAAGATCAGGCCTGATTACGGTGAAGCATGGAACAATCTGGGTCAGGTCAGAATGGCTCAGGGCCGGCCAGACCAGGCCAGACAGGCCTATAAACAGGCCCTGGCTCAGAAAGAATACATGACTCCGGAATTCGCCGCCTACAACCTGGCCTCTCTTTACTATGGGCAGGAAGAGCTGGAAGAGGCCCTGAAATATGCTCAAGAATCGTTCAGAAAAAACCGCCGCTTCGGACCGGGATACGTGCTTGCAGGCCACATTCACCGGGAAAAGGGGATGTATGAAATGGCCCTGCACACGTTTGAACAAGGGGTGCGGGCCAGACCGGACAATGCGCAGCTGACCCTGCTTTTGGCCGAAGAGCTGGTTCGTTCCGGGAGGATAAATGAAGCCAGGCAATGGTTCAATAGGGTGGTAGAGATAGATGGTGACTCCTCTGAAGCCCAGTTGGCCGAATATTATCTGGAAGCCCTGCGCTGACCGGAGCGGGCCAAGGGTGCTGGGGGTAAATCCCTGGATCTATGATTTTGCCGCATATAATCTATGGTCCAGGCCCAGCGGCCTGTTGACCTGTCTGGATATGTTTTCCCGAAGCGGCGCAAGGACCTCGCTTCTGGATCTCATGGATCAATCCTGGCAGGATCAAGGGTGGCCCAGGTACAAGAAACTGGGTACCGGGTATTACCCCAAAGTCTCACTGCCCAGTCCGAAAGTTCTTGCGGATGTTCCCAGACAATACAGCCGCTACGGGCTTCCCCGCGAAAGAGCTGCCCGGGCCATTGCCTGCATAGATCCTCCTCCGGACTTGATTCTGATCACTTCCATCATGACCTACTGGTATCCGGGCATTTATTCTGTGATTGAACTGCTGCGCCGGACATGGCCTGATGTGCCCCTGTGTCTGGGAGGAATTTATCCTACGCTGTGTCCGGAACATGCGCAAAGTATGGATGTGGATCTGGTAATTTCCGGGCCTCTTGAGTCTGCTGACAATTGGAATGCCGTCTGGAAGCTTATCGGCAGCAGCCCTCCGGAATTGCCTGAAGAAGCAGGCATTAGAGTGGATACCTCGTCTTATAAAGAGCAGCCTTTTTCCATTATCCTGGGCTCAAGAGGCTGTCCGTTTAAATGCAGCTACTGCGCGGGTCATAAGCTTTATCCCGGCTTCAGGCAGGCAGATCCGGACATGCTTTTCGAACATGTCCGGAAAGAGTACGGCAAAGGAATCAGAGACTTTGCCTTCTATGACGACGCTCTTTTGTCCGGAGCTGAAAATATGATTATTCCTCTGGCAGAAAAAATTATACGCAAGGGATTGCGGGTAAGGCTGCATACCCCCAATGCTTTGCATGTAAGATATTTAACCATTGAGTTATGCAGGCTTTTGCATCGGGCTGGCCTGCACACTGTGCGCCTTGGTTTTGAGACCAGCGAAACAGCTCGACTGGACGAAAAACTGACTCCCTTTATGTGGCGCGAAGGCATGCGCAACCTGCTCCATGCAGGCTTTGACCCAAATAATATCGCCGCTTATGTCCTCTTCGGACTTCCGGGACAAAAAAGCCGGGAGCTCAAGCAGAGCATAAGGGAAGTGCGCAGCTGGGGTGTAACACCGATGCTGACCCAGTATTCACCTATTCCCGGCAGCACCCTTTTTGAAAAGGCCAGGGAACACGCCTGGCTCAAGCTGGACGATCCCCTGGCCCACAATAATTCCATCTGGCCATGCGTGTCCGGAGGTTTTTCCTGGAAAGAAAGGGAAAAATGGAATAAACTCGCCTCAGGAAACATATAAAATATCCTGAATTCGGGGCAATCAGGCTACAAAAAATGACTTCACGGATTCAGGAGATAAAACTAAGGAGAGCATATGAGCACGATAATGCCCGAAGACAAAAATGTAAGACATGCGGTTAAGTGGGTGGATGAGGGCCTGCGCGAAGGAAAAAAACTTGATCAGCTGTTCAAAGAGGTAGGCATGCGCTTTAATCTGGGCCCCAAAGAGGAGCAGTTCATTTACAAGTTTTTTAAAGAAGATGCCGGGGATAAAAAGCAGGGATGAAAATACTGCACAGGCAGATCCTTGCCGAGGTCAGCCTGATTTTTATGGTCACTCTGGCCTCAATGCTCTCTTTGATCGTCATCGGCAGGATGATTGATCTGAAGGAGATGTTTGTAGGTCAAAATATTCAGATCATGCATGTGCTTTTGGCCTTTTTCTACCTGGGCCCTTCATTTTTGAGCCTGGTTATTCCCATTGCCTGCATGCTGAGCATCTTTCTGTGCTTCCTGCGCATGGCTTCCGACCGTGAATTGACAGCGCTGCAGACCAGCGGCATTTCCATCAGAAACATGGTTTTGTCCCCAATGCTTTTTTCAATCGCGGCAATGGGCTTCACCCTTTATGTTTCCCTGCATCTCATATCCTGGGGGATAGATAATTTCAGGGCCACAGCCGTGGAAATGATCAGGGAGCAGACTGAAATCTCCCTGCAGCCCGGGATCTTTCATCAAGTTATTCCGGATATGGCCATTTATACTCAGCAAAGAGATCCAGCCACCAGGGAACTGAAAAACATCTTTATTTACGACGGCACAATAAAAGAGGCTCCTTTGACCATTATCGCCCCTGTCGGGCGCGTATTGACCGATACTGACCAGGGCATGCTCCATTTCATCCTTGAAAAGGGCCGCATCTACCGTCATGACAATGAGCAGATGAGCATTGCCTCTTTCGGAGAATACAGGCTCAGGCTGGACCTTTTTGCCATGCTGGGTGATCCTGAAATGCGCAGGAAACACCCGGAAGAAATGTCTTTAAAAGAGCTGCATGCCGCCAGGAATGCGGCTGAACCTGAGAGCAGAGAGTACAGGCTGACGGTTGTCGAAGAGCACAAGCGCTACGCTTTGTCCATGGCCTGTCTGATTCTCGGGCTGTTCGCAGTTCCCCTGGGACTTACCCTGCAGGGCATAGGCCGCAATTGGGGTGTGTTGTCTGCGGTGCTCTGCTTTTTAATCTATTATTTCTTTTTTACTACTGCCTATGGACTTGGGGAAGCCGGGCGCCTTCCTCCCGGCCTGGCCTTGTGGCTGCCCAATATTCTTTTTGCCCTTTTGACAGTGGCCGGGTTCTATTTTTATTCTAAAGGTAGAGAAATCGACCTGAGACAACTGTTAAAGAACCTGTACAAAAAAGATTAACATATGTCAGTATTAAACAGGTATCTGCTGCGTCAGAACCTTTTCTATACAGCTGTTTTGTTTTTTTCCGGGATGGGCGTGTACCTCATCGTGGATTTTGCCGGACGCCTGAACCCCATGCTGGATGCCGGGCTGGGGCCCGGCATGATCGCCAGGTATTTTGTCTTCAAGATACCCTTGATCATCTCGCAGATCATGCCTGCGGTTTTCATGCTCGCAGTGCTCATTCAGCTAGCCCTGATGCACCGCAACAATGAACTTGTGGCCCTGGAGGGCAGCGGTATTTCCTTTAAAAGGCCGGCCTTATTCTTCATGCTTTACTCTGTGCTCTTTTTTGTTCTCCTGCTTTCTTTTTCCGAGTCTCTGGGAGTCAAAGGAGAAAGGGTGACCAGAGAAATCTGGAATGAGGATGTGCGCCAAAGACAGGCTCAGGAACAAGGACTCGAGGATTTATGGTTCAAGGAGAAAGATTATCTGATACATGTGTACGCGGCCTGGCCGGAAGAAAAAAGGGGTGGAGGGCTGACGGTGTACAAAAAAGGAGGCCGGGACATGATCGAAGAAATCATTCATGCCCCTGGTTTTCATATACACAAAGACAAATGGGTACTAACTTCTGCTGAAGTCTTAAGGCCGCACAGTCTGGAATCGCACAGTCCTGAATACCTGGAGCTGAGAATCAGTACTGATCTGACTTCTTTTACCCTGATTGAATCCGATCTGCCGTATCAGGCCTGGTCCTTTTTCACACTGAAGCAGCTGATAAGCCAGCTTAAGGAAAGCGGATCAAATGTTGAAAAACTGGCAACAGCCATGCACAGCAAGATAGCCTATCCCTTTGCCGTGGTGGTCATGACCCTGCTGGCCCTGGCTCTTTTTACCCGGATCAGGAATATCTACTCTCTGGTCACCATGGCCTTGGTGATTGTCTTTTTTTATTATACGGTTTATGTGTTCGGGGTCGGCTACGCAGAAGAGGGGCTTGTAGCGCCGTTTATCGGCGCCTGGGCAGCCAATCTTTTTTTCGGGATTCTGGCAGTGATTCAGATATTCTGGATGGACAACTCCTGATTATTTGAGCAGAGTTTTAATCGCAGTTAAAAGGTTATCCAGACCCTGCCCGGTTCTGGCCGAGAAAAGGATGGGGGTCTGTGTATCGTTGAGCAGTTCTTTTACTCTTTTCAAGGCCTGGTTTTTTTGTTTTTGAGTACATTTGTCGGCCTTGGTTAAAACCGGCAACAGACTGACTTTCAAAGATGCGGCGTATCGGGCCAGATCCAGGTCCATGGGTTGAGGAGGGATGCGCGAATCAAGCAAAAGTATCAGAGCCCTCAGATCCGGGTTATCCTGAAGGTAATCCTGAATGAGCCTGGCCCATTTTTCTCTCTCCTGCTGTGAGCAGCGGGCATAACCGTAGCCTGGCAGATCAACCAGATAAAAATTGTCCTCCGGACTCAGATAAAAATTGATGCTTCTGGTTTTACCGGGCGTAGAGCTGGTTTTTGCCAGCTTCTTTTGTCCCGCCAGACGGTTGATCAGAGAGGATTTGCCCACATTGGAGCGTCCAGCCAGGGCTATCTGGAGAAACTGTTTTGCCTGCAGCTGTTCTTTAGTATAAGCTGTGTTTTCCAGTTTCAGTTTAAGATGCATTACTTTTTCCCGGGAAGTGAGCGGTTCAGTTTTGTCCGACCTTAAAAAATCTTCTGTGCACGGACATGCCGGTGCATTCGTTCAGCAGTATAAATTAAAGAAAAATATACATGTTGTAAATTACAGAAATCAGTTCTTAGCTGTGAGGTGAACAGTGGACAGAAAATTGATGCTGCTTTGCACGCTATTTTTAATGAGTGCCTGCGTCAGGGAACCAAATACCAATGAAAGCTATTTCCATGCAGGACAGGATCAGACAGAGCTTAAGGAACAGGCAGTATTCCAGGTAAGTCTTGTTCCTGAAGAACTGAACAGATTTTCTTCTCCGGAAAAAGCTTTCTGGACCGCAGCTTCTGATGAATGCCTCCGCATCTGCGCCAGGAAGATCATGAGCATAGAACCTCTGGTCCGGGCGGAAAGAAGAGGATCTGAGCGTTTGGAAAAGGTTTTTTGGAATGCTCAGGGAGCAATAGTTCCCCAGGCATCTGCGCTTACTGAGGAGAAGTTTCATGAATTCAGCTGTACAATCAAGATTCTGGCTGAATGGGACATGTCCGGGAAAGTACTGCCCCTGGAACAGGAAATGACAGTGGCTGCTGCCGGAGACTTCCTTAACCTGTTTTTGTTTGGAAACTACCTGAAAAATCCTCCAGCTTACTTTTTTCTGGGCCGCAAGACCGAGAAACAGGATTTCAACCTGATCAGGATTTTTGGTTCAGGCAAGATTCTGCAGGTGCTTGGAGAAGACGCACAGCTGGCTGGTGACAGGGAAGAAACCGGAGTCCTGGCCAAGGGAAAGATAATGGAAACCAGACATGAGGTTATTCCCGGAGACCTGATTTTTTTGGCCCGTATGGAGCTTGCCGCTGAAAATGAAGAAAAAATGTATTCCTCTCAGTCGTTTCAGGAAATACAGGTGCAGCCTGTGCTCAAGCTTACACCTGAGGACAGCGGTTCCAATCGGGATGCTCAGCAAGAACCATTGGAGACAAAATAGGTATGTCTGCACAGATAAGATATGATTTGTTGATCATCAATGGTCCCAATCTTGGACATATTGGAAAAAGAGATCAAAAGATTTACGGACATCTGGGCATGGACGCCCTGGATTCCATCCTGGAAAATAAAATGCCCGGAATAAACTCCCGGATTAAGCGCCGGTATTTTCAGGCCAACGGTGAAGGACAGATCATTGATCGTCTGGAAAAGGCCAGGGAAGACAAAATTCAGGGACTGGTGATCAATCCGGGTGCATACACCCACACCAGCCTGGCCTTAGGAGACTGCCTGGCCTGGATCGGTATTCCCTATGTTGAAGTACATCTAAGCAATATCTGGAGCCGGGAAGATATCCGCAAGCGTAATCTGACCGCTGAGAACAGCCTGGGAGTGATCTCCGGTTTCGGCATCATGAGCTATGCTTTGGGCCTTGAAGCACTGGTCTGGCATCTGGATCAGCAAGGAGCAGAAGAAGCCTGAACTGTTCACTGGACCAGGACAATGCTGGTGAATGAAACCGGATCGGTTTATGCCTGATTCTTGGAACACAGGAGGGTTAATGCTTTCAACTACTGATTTTCGCAAAGGTTTGAAGATAGAAATCGATGATACTCCTTATGAGATTGCCGATTTTTTGCACGTCAAGCCCGGCAAGGGAGGAGCTTTTGTGCGCACCAAGCTTAGAAACCTTCTGACTGGAGGAACAGTCGATCAGACTTTCCGTTCCGGGGAGAAGGTAGGCAAGCCGGACCTGGAATCAAGGGAAATTCAATATCTCTATCATGACGGCAGCGCATACGTATTTATGGATATGGCCAGTTATGATCAGCTGATGATCCAGGATGAAAGCATGAAGGAAAAGGGTGGCTATTTAAAAGAAGGGCAAACAGTCAAGGCTCTGATTTACAGAGGACAGCCCATAGATATCGATATGCCGGCAGGGGTTTCCCTGCAGGTTGTCCAGACCGAGCCCGGGATGAAGGGGGACACTGTTTCCGGAGGTACAAAGCCGGCCAGATTGGAGACCGGCATTACAGTCAACGTACCCCTGTTCATCAATGAAGGTGATATAATAAAGGTTGATACCCGCTCAGGTGAATATCTTGGCCGGGAATAATTTTAAGGTAAACCAGGACTTGATTGCCGGCCCTGTGCATTGGAACTGAGTGCCCCGGAATCATTAATAGGGACGATAAATGGACGGCAGCAGGCTTTTTCGTGAAATACCCGGGGTGGTCATGCTTTTCGCGGCCATCTTTCTGGGAGTAAGCCTGGCTGGTTTTTCCAGCCTGGATCCCACTTTCAATCAGCAGGTGGGACCTGATCAAACAGTCAAGAATCCTGCAGGTATAGTCGGTGCCTATCTTGGAGGTACCCTGGTCGAGTTTTTTGGCCTGGGAGCAGGACTTATACCTGTTTTATTTCTTTATCTCGGCCTGTATCTTTTCTGGCCGGCACTCAAGCTTGCCTGGTGGCGCTGGACAGGCATCATTGTCTGCTTTCTGACTTTGCTTGTCTGGTTCGAATTTCCACAGCTGAGAAACACTCCGGAAATATCCGATATGCACGGAGGCGGAATTGTCGGCAGTCAGATTTATCATTTGGGTTTTGAAGCGCTTCGCTGGTGGGGTATTGTTCTGATCAATTCCCTGTTGACCCTCGTCGGCCTGCAATTAGCTACAGGTGTCTCATTCATAAGATGTCTGTCTGGTCTAAGACGAATTATGCCCTCTTTTGAGGGCAGAAATAATCAGGAATCAGGCAATAGAAGCACGAAGAACCAAGCAAAATCCCAAAACAGTCCCAAGCCCAGAACTTCCTCTCCAAAAAACAGGAACAGTCCTTTGCCTGCTTCGCGCAACAGCCCTTCCAAAAGAACGGCACAAGTAGATCCGCACAGCTTTTCCGTGCCGCCCCTTGATCTTTTGTTTACTCCATCCGGAAACGGACCAAAAATCGAGCAAAAAAGGCTTGAAGAAATTTCTGCCGCAGTTACTTCCTGCCTGGAAGATTTTTCCGTCCAGGGCGAAGTGCAGCGGATTCAGCCCGGACCGGTGATCACCATGCTGGAGTATAAACCCGCGCCAGGAGTAAAAATAAGCCGCATCGCCAATCTGCACGACGACCTGGCCCTGGCCCTTAAGGCCACTTCAGTGCGCATTGTCGCTCCTTTGCCCGGCAAAGATACTATTGGCGTGGAGATTCCCAATGACGAGCGTCAGATTGTCTATTTACAGGAAATTCTAAGTACTCCCGATTTTGTCCAGTCCAAACTGAAGCTGCCTTTAGCCCTGGGCAAGAATATTCAGGGCCGTTCAAGGGTGGAGGATCTGTCCCGCATGCCTCACCTTCTTGTGGCCGGAGCCACCGGAGCAGGCAAGAGCGTCTGCCTGAACAGCCTGCTTATCAGCCTGCTCTTTAAGTATTCCCCCCAGGAATTGAAACTTTTGCTCATTGATCCCAAGCGCATTGAGCTGGCAGTGTACAACGACCTTCCGCACCTGGTGCATCCTGTTGTTACGGATATGAGTCTGGCCAAGACAGCACTTGATTGGGCGATATTTGAAATGGAAAACCGTTATGACCGCATGGCCGGTCTGGGAGTGCGCAACATTGAGGGCTATAATCAGAAGCTTATGTCCTTCGGGGATCAGCCCCCGGAAGGATATGAGGATCTTAAGCCCTTTCCCTATCTGGTTGTAGTCATCGATGAAATGGCTGATCTGATGCTTACTGCGGCCAAAGAAGTGGAAATGGGCATTGTCCGGCTGGCTCAACTGGCCAGGGCCGCCGGAATCCATCTGATCATAGCCACACAGAGGCCTTCTGTGGATGTGGTCACGGGGATCATCAAAGCCAACTTTCCCTCCAGAATCGCCTTCCAGGTCAGCTCCAAGCATGATTCAAGAACCATCCTGGACGGTGTGGGCGCTGAGCATCTTCTGGGCCAGGGGGACATGCTCTACAAAAGCGGTGGAGGGCAGTTGCAGAGAATACACGGAGCCATGCTGCAGGAAGAGGAAATCGCCGCTGTAGTCGATTTTTGGAAGCAAAAGGCTGCTCCTGAGTTTGAATTGGATTTCAGTGACTGGAAAAACAATGATCATGCAGGCAATGGCCAGGATTATGCGGGTGATCCAGTGATCGATGATCCCAAATATCCTCAGGCGGTGGAATTCATCCGGGAGCAGGGCAAGGGGTCAATTTCTCTTATCCAGCGCAGGTTTCGCATCGGCTACAACAAGGCGGCCCTATTCATAGAGCAGATGGAAAAAGACGGCATTCTGGGGCCTTCAGACGGAAGCAAGCCCAGACAGGTGCTAAAACCCAAGTAACCGCTTCATGTCCGATCAGCTCATGGAATTTCACCTGCTTTGATTATGTAATTATAATCGTTCTCAAGAAATACCGGATCAGCGGCAAGAGACTTTGTGAACCCGGCACATGGCCAAACTCTGGTCCCTTTGGGCCTTCTGCCCTGGCAGAAAATTTTTTTGGGGTATTTACTGGGCATATGGACTCTGAAATATCCCTGGGCAGGTCTTTGCGGCCTTTTTCTCCTTCTTCTATTCATCCCCTTTAAGCTTATGCGCTTGAACCTGCTGGTAGCAGGAGTTTTCCTGCTTTCCTTTCTTCTGGCCTGGTTCAGGCTTCCTGAGCCGCCCGAACACATCCCATTGCCTATACTCGAACAGAAAAGAGTACTTCTCCAGGGCCAGGTTCAAAGCGTTGGCTATCTTCCAGGAGACAGACAAAGAATAATCATCAAAAATCTGATCATCGAGCCGGACAGAGAGTCTGAAGCCCTGCCCGGCAAACTTGTGTGGACATGGCAGCAGGCCCCTTTAAATATTGTCCCGGGACAGAACATCCAGGCCCATTTGACCGTGCGCCCGGTTCAGGGCATGGCCAATTTCGGAGTATGGAACAGTGAATTCTTCTGGAGAACCCAGGGTGTTTTCTGGCGCAGCTATTCCAGGGACAAAAATTTCTGGTTTGATCTGGAACATGTTGAGCAAAAAAGTTTAGCCCTGCGCCAGTCCTTAAAGCAAAGGCTTTTGAACGGTCTGGACATACAGGGTTTCTGCGCGGACCGGCAGGATAAAATCAAAGGTTTGGGGCTGGCTCTGTTTTTTGGTGATCGATCCCTGCTTGACTCTGAACTTCTGGATACGGTGCGCCTTGCCTCCCTGGCCCACACACTGGCCCTTTCCGGGCTGCACCTGGGTATTATGGCCGGAATGGGCTTCATGCTTGCCGGGACGCTTGGCCATTTTATTCCTGGAATCTATCTCCGGCTGCCCTTCATTAAGCTGGGGATTTTGCTGGCCGCACCCATATGTCTGGTCTATATCTGGATGGGTCAGTATCAGCCCACCCTGATCAGGGCCGGAATAATGCTCTTCTGCTGGGGCTGGTATATTTTTGCAGACCAGAGAAGAGTCCTTCTGGACGGTTTGTTCATGGCCGCGGCTTTGATCACCCTGTACAACCCCTGGGCGGTTTTTGATCTCAGGCTGCAGCTCTCAGTCATGGCCGTGGCCGGGATCGCGCTTGCCTGGCCCCTGGTGGAAAGAATTCTAAGATATCTGGATGCCCGCAAGGCTCCAAGCCCGCTCAAATATTTTCTGGGGCTTCTCGGAGTCACTCTGGCCGCGAATATCGCCCTTCTTCCTGTCCAGGCCTGGACATTCAACTATATCAGCGCGCATTTGTATCTAAATCTGATCTGGATCCCGGTTCTGGGAATCATGGTCCTTCCGGCGGGCTTTGCAGGTCTGTTCATTTCCCTGGTGCCAGGTGCAGGATATGCCGGGGAAATTCTGCTTGGACTTTGCGCGTATCTGCTTGGGTACTTTATTGTCTTTATGGAATTTCTACGCTCCAAAGAGCTGCTGCATCCGATAATAACCTATCGTCCGGCATGGTCTCATATTTTTGCCTACTACATCGTTCTGATCCTGATGCTCTACAACCGGTTTACGCCCTGGAAAAAGAAAGCGTTTCTCGCCGGCCTTGCCGTTCTGGTCGTTCTCATCCTGCTTCCCTGGGCAGGGACTGCTCTTAAGCAGGAAGTAAAACTTAATATTTTGGATGTTGGTCAGGGGCAAAGCGTTCTGCTTGAGCTTCCAGACAAAAAGAGGATCCTGATTGACGGCGGGGGCAGCTGGAATCCCGAATTCGACCTGGGCCGGCAAGTAGTGGTCCCGGCCTTGACCTGGCGTTCCTGGCCGAATGAACTGGATATGATCATTTTAAGCCATGCTCATGTCGATCATTACGGAGGTCTTATTTATCCTATAAAATACCTTGGCGCAAAAAGATATCTGCACAACGGAATATGGCCTGAAGGCCCGGACAGGCAGCGTTTTGATGCTGCTCTAAAAAGACGCAAAGTTGAAACCGATATTCTGAACTCTGGAGAAATCCTGGATCTGGGCAACGGTCTTAAGCTTGAGGTGCTGCATCCTGAAAAGGCAAATGAATATGAACTGCTGAATGATTCTTCTCTTGTGCTGCGCCTGGTATGGCATGGACGGGGTCTGGCCCTGATCCCTGGCGACATCGAAGCATTGGGAATAAACGATCTGCTGGAATCAGAACATCAGCTTGAGGCTCAGGTGCTCATCGTTCCCCATCACGGCAGCCGCACCAGTGCTAACGAAAAGTTCTACCAGAAGGTGAACCCGGAAATTGCAGTGGTGGCCAGAGGGTTTATGAACAGGTTCAGAGTTCCTCACCCAGAAGTACTGAAGATAATGGAGGATCAAAATATTCATCTGTACGACACTGCCGTACATGGCCAGACAGTGATTTCCTGGTCCACTCCGGACTGCGAACCAGAGATCCGCTGGGCCAGGAGCAGAACCGGACGGTTAAGAATTCCCTACTGGTACTAGATTTTGGCTGCACCAGTGAATGATCATAAATGAT
>SLDX01000075.1 GCA_007125075.1 Desulfonatronospira sp. | reverse complement strand
CCAGCAAAAACTCCATGCTGTCAACTGTATTCATCGGAGACAAAACCTTGCGCAGAATCCAGACTTTGTTCAGGACGTCTTCCTCAAGCAGAAGCTCTTCCTTGCGCGTGCCGGAACGATTGATGTCGATAGCCGGAAAGACCCGCTTGTCCGCGAGATAGCGGTCCAGATATATTTCCATATTTCCGGTCCCCTTGAATTCTTCAAAGATGACTTCATCCATTCTTGAGCCTGTATCGATGAGTGCTGTGGCTATTATAGTCAGACTGCCGCCCTCTTCGATGTTTCTGGCCGCTCCGAAGAACCTTTTCGGGCGCTGCAGGGCATTGGAGTCCAGTCCTCCGGAAAGCACTCTTCCGGAGGAAGGGGTAATTGTATTGTAGGCCCGGCCGAGACGAGTGATGCTGTCCAGGAGAACGACCACGTCTTTTTTCCTCTCCACCAGCCTTTTGGCCTTTTCCAGAACCATTTCCGCAACCTGTACATGTCTTTGCGGAGGTTCGTCAAAGGTGGAGCTGACCACTTCAGCCTTAACGGTTCTTTCCATGTCAGTGACTTCTTCCGGGCGTTCATCTATGAGCAGCACGATCATGAAGACATCGGGATGGTTCGCGTTGATGGCATTGGCAATGCATTGAAGGAGCACGGTTTTTCCGGTGCGCGGCGGGGCTACGATAAGTCCTCTCTGCCCGGTGCCTATGGGGCATAAAAGGTCCATGATGCGCGAGGAGTAATTCTCGGCACCGTTTTCAGTCACAAAGCGTATATCCGGATAAATGGGAGTCAGGTTGTCGAAGAGGACAAGACTTTTGGACTCGGCCGGTTCTCCGTAGCCCACCTGATTAACCCTGAGCAAAGCGAAATAGCGCTCTCCTTCCTTGGGTGGTCTTATCTGTCCGGAAACCACGTCTCCGGTGCGCAGTCCGAATTTTCGAATCTGTGATGGAGAAACATATATGTCATCTGGTCCGGGCATATAGCTGTACATTGTTGAACGCAAAAAGCCGAATCCGTCAGGGAGTATTTCCAGAACTCCTTCTCCGGAAACGGAACCGTTTTGCGAAGCACAGCCCTGAAGGATGGCAAAGATCAACTCCTGCTTGCGCAATCCGCTGGGATTTTCAACATCATACTCTTTGGACAGATGTATAAGTTCTTTCATGGATTTGGTTTTAAGTTCGGAAAGGTTCATTTATCACTTCTCCTGCAAATTAAAGTTCAATATTTTTTGGTATGTAAGATGTATATAATTCAGCATTGATTTCGTTTCGACCCGCAGGCGGGTTCGGGACGAAACTCATGCTAAGACGCAAAGCTCAGGGATTGTCTTCTTAAGATAATTACCCGTTCAGCTTCAACAGTTGACTTATACTACCGCAACAGCCTCCGGATCGAGGGTTGGGTTTAAAGAGCGTCATGCACTTACGGCTTCATTCGTTGCTTTGAGGGTATTGAGACATCCTGAATTGGACGGGTCAGAAGGACTTAGTTCTTCTGGCTGCACGGCCCTCCCGCACTTTGTTTATCCCGCCTGCCAGGCGGGCCATAATTTTGATGTTCGGATAAGATGGATTATGTAAAACGAGTGCGGGACATTTAATTTAAAAAATACGACCCGCACTTTGCTTTGGCAAGTAGTTTACTCGACATTTTTTTCCGGTTGGACAGCAGGAGACAAAATATCGGAAAAAAGAGCTTCCACTTTGGACTTGGCTTGGCTCTGATCCACATTCAGGGCATAGGACAGTTCCATGGAAATAAGACCCATGGACTGCTCCAACAATCTGCGTTCTCCGAAAGACAACTCTTTATCCCTGCTGATCAGAAAAAGTTCTTTGAGCACGTAGGCAACGTCAATTATGTCTTTGCTTTTGAGCTTTTCCGAATACTCCCGGTAGCGTCGATTCCAATTCTGCCCGGAATAACCGGTGAAGTCGGAGCGATCGCTCAGGAAATTCAGGATTTCCTGCCCCTGCTCACTGCCGCAGACCGGCCGAAGACCAACACTGCAGGCATTATTCACCGGAACCATCAACGTTACGTTGTTGGTCAGAATGCGTACAATATAAAGATTGGTCATAGCTCCACCGACGTCTTGCTCTTCAATTCGCTCCACCTTGCCCACTCCTTGAGCAGGATAAACAACCAGCTCTCCAACTGAAAACACTTCAGGCCTCCAAAAAAAATCAGCCGTAAGGCTTGATGTGCCGGAATTCCTCCACCTCATCAAAAAAGTGCTGTAAGTGAAGGGGCCAAGAAGGAAGTCCAGCCGCTTAAATGGTTAGGAAGTTTTCATCCGGAAACGGTTCTTTTTCCCTTTGGCTACGTCAATCTGCACAATTATTCGTCAACGTATTAAGATACGCCTCCTCATAATTGCTTGATTTCCTTACCAAAAGAAAAAACTCCTCGTTTCCGGAAAGAAAACCATCAGTTTCAGCATCCGGAAATAAAGAATTTCCGGATGGAAACTAGGAATAAATAGAAACTGGAAAAATCCATCAGAGGCAAAGAGTGAGACTCTTTGCTGTAAAGGTAAATCCTAACCTAAAATATGAAAATAGTCTATGGGTAAGAAGATGTTTTTCCGCCAAGGCAGCCGGATTGTTGTTTCTTGTTGTTGAAAGCCGCAAAGACAAGTCTTTCCGAATAAAAACTAGCTGGTATTGACCTCCTGAAAGGCTCTGGTCATGCCTTTATTACAGAAGAGCCTCAGAGCAGAAACCGCAGAAGATATGGAGCTTTCCACAGCAGGCAGCTCGGTCTCTGTAAATCTGCTCAGCACGTAATCAGAAAGAGAGCCGCCATCCTGTGGACGGTCGATGCCCATTCTCAATCTGGTGAAGCCGCGCGATCCGATCTCAGCTGCTATAGAACGCAGTCCGTTATGGCCAGCCAGGCCGCCTCCAAATTTGAATTTGATTTTTCCCAGAGGAAGATCCACTTCATCGTGCACAACAAGCAGCTGCTCAGGACTAAGATGCAGACCGGAGGCAATTTTTTCGACAGCAAGACCGCTTCGGTTCATAAAAGTCAAAGGTTTTAACAGATGTCTGGGGCGCTTGTCTTCTTCAGAAAACCATTCCCAGAGAACCAGGTCTCTGGTTTCAGTTAACAGGCGTACTTTTTCTGTTGTTAATAAGTCATGGGCATATATCAGCCTGTCCAGGACCAGAAAACCCATGTTGTGTCTGGTCAATGCATACCGAGGGCCTGGATTGCCCAGTCCGACTATGAGTCCTGAACTGTGCATCTGTTTTATTCCGCCCGAAAAAAACGGTTAAGTGAAAGCCCCTTCAGGGGTCTTTGGATCAAAGTAAAAATCTAAAAGCGTGCTTTCACAAAAATTATTCAGCTGATGGACTTTCTTCTTCAGTTTCGGCCTCTTCGCCTTCTTCAGCTTCAGGCTCTTCCTCACGCATCGGCGGAACCAGTCCAACCACGGCGAAGTTATCCTCGTAGACAGCTTTTACTCCGGCAGGCAGCTTAATATCATCTAAATTAATGTTGTCCCCGATCCGCAGTTTTGAAACATCAATGACCACATGGGAGGGGATACTGGCAGGCAGACAGGTAAGATCAAGATGGTCGCGGTAGATTTCCATTACTCCGCCGTCTTCAGCACCTTTGGCCGTTCCCTTGATCTCTACAGGCACAGAGACAGTGACCTCCTTGGTCAGATCCACCCCGTAAAAGTCCACGTGCAGATAGATCTTTTTAAAAGGGTGTTTGTCCACAGACCAGATCAGGCTGGGCTTTTTATGAATAGTACCGCCCTCAGTATATTCCAGTTCCACCACGCTGGTCGAACCGACCCTGGTCCAGGCCTTGTAGAAAGGTCCGCTTCTGATTTTAACGGGCACGGTATCGCCCTGGGCATCATAGTATACTCCGGGCACATAGTCATTTTTCCTCAGCTTGCGAGCTGCAGACTTGCCCGTTTCTGTTCGCTTTTCCACTTTAAGGTTGTAAAGCTCGGACATGTTGGTTCCACTCCTTTATTGAAGAGCCGGCTCAAAGTTTCCTGAGCAGGCCGCTTTGTTCAGCCGCATATAAGCATGAAAAATCACTCTGCAGGTTCTGTATGGGCTGATATTTTTTTATTAATGTGAAAAAAGCACGCTCACAGATGATTCAGTATGAATATTGTGAATGGCTTTGGCCAGCAGACTGGCCACTGAAATCACCTTGAATTTGGAGCAGGCTTTGGTCTTTTCGCACAAGGGTATGGTATCGGTAACTACTATCTGGGAAAAGTCGGATTTTTCCAGCCTTTCCACTGCAGGACCGGAAAAAACAGGATGAGTGGCGCAGGCCAGAACCTTTCTGGCACCCTTTTCAGACAGAACCTTGGCCGCCTCAACCATGGTCCCCCCGGTGTCGATCATATCATCCAGAACAATGGCGGTTTTGTCCTGCACGTCGCCGATGACCCGCATGGCCTTGGCAAGATTGGGGGTATCTCTTCTCTTGTCAATAATCGCCAGTTCAGCACCAATACGTTTGGCATAGGCCCTGGCCCGTTCTGTTCCCCCAGCATCAGGTGAAACAACAACAGCTTCGTTGCCGAATTCCCTGAGGTAAGTAAGCAGGATTTCGGCTGCAAACAGATTGTCCACGGGAATATTGAAAAAACCCTGGATCTGTCCGGCATGCAGATCAATGGTCAATACCCTGTTGACTCCGGATATGGTGATGAAATCAGCAACCAGCTTTGCGCTTATGGGTACTCTGGGTACAACCTTACGGTCCTGCCTGGCATATCCGTAATAGGGGATAACCGCTGTCACCCTTCCAACACTGGCTCTTTTCAGAGCATCAAGCATCAGGCATAATTCGATGATATTGTGATTAACCGGTGCACAGGTGGACTGCACCACAAACACGTCATCTCCTCGAACATTGTCCCCGATCTCGATCCTGCTTTCTCCATCGCTGAAAGTACAGACCAGGGTCGGAGTCAGCTTCATGCCCAGATGATCACTGATTCCCCTGGCCAGTTCGGGGTTGGCATTGCCTGTAATGATCTTCAGTTCACCATGCACGGCCGGGATTTCCTTTGTTTAGTGGCTGGGGCGGAAGGATTCGAACCCTCGAATGACGGGACCAAAACCCGTTGCCTTACCGCTTGGCTACGCCCCAACTACATTTTATTATAATAAAAAGGTATATTCTGGCGGTCAAGTGTGAAGCAGGCCTGCATGGCCGTGTCTTTGTCCCGGAAAAAAGCGCTCAGGCTTGAACCTGACCCGCTGAGCACGCAACCGGCCGCGCCTTTTTGCATCAGTTCGAGCTTAAGGAGTCCAAGTTGCGGAAAAGCCGGGAAAACCACTTGTTCGAAACAATTGCTGAGGACCAGCCGATCAAAAGTTGATCCTTTATCCTTTTTTGCTTCGGTTGTCAAGAAAGCAGGGACCGTATTCTTCCTGTACAGGCCATACTCATCCCATGCCTGATAAGCCCAGGCTGTGCTTATGGGTATATCCGGGCATACCACCAGGATATACAGGTTCTTCAGATTGACGTTCACCGCTGTGATTTTGTCACCTGTTCCGCCGATCCTTGCCGGTCTGTTGAAAATGAAAAAGGGCACATCAGCCCCGATTTTTGCAGCTAAAACCAGGAGCTTGTGTTGACTGAGCTTCTTGGTCCTAGTCATGCTGTTTAAAAAGAGCAGAAATGCCGCAGCATCAGAACTGCCCCCTCCAAGTCCGGCACCAACTGGTATTCCTTTGCGCAGAAAAACCTTAAGTCCCGGCCTGAAACCTGTCATCTCGGCAAAAGCTTCGTAGGTAATGTGCAGGATATTGCCGTCTTTTTCAAGAGATCTGGGGCAGCAGCGCAGGGTCATGCCGGATCCGGAATGTACGGCGATATCCAGATGATCCGCCGGATGGGAAAGGGGATAGAACAAGGAGTCCAGGTCGTGGTAGCCGTCACTTCTCTTACCCAGAATCCGGAGATAGATATTTATTTTGCAATTGGCCAGAAGGCTGAAGGTCTTAATCATGTTCAGGGCTGCTTTGAGGCGACAAAAAAACAATATATCCGCAGGAATAATGCCGCCCGGTTGGATTTAAAAATGGAATAAAATATTGCCCAAAAGAGTGGGCCGAAACCAGACCGGGGCAATCATTTTTCAGGAAGCTGTGTAAGGAGGGTGCCTGCCTCTCCAAAATTTTATAATCTGGAATAAAGCAGACACTCCTGAAAATATGCTTCAATCACTGAGCGGAATGGTCCGAAAGAGATTCTGCCCCTGCCGGTTGATCATCAGCATTAAGATCTGCTTTGGCCGGGCATCTTCTTCAAGTATGCGCCGAAATTCATTCACGCTGTTCACCCATATTCCGTTGGCCTGCAGGATGAGATCTCCAGGATTAATATCTGCCCGGTAGGCAGGAGAACGGGATTCCACTTCAGTGACCAGCAGTCCCTGAGGTTCGGGCAGGCCCAGACCAGCGGCCTCTTCCTGGGTGGGAGGACGCAAAGACAGACCCAGATTGGCTTTTTCACTTTCAGGTTCCGGTTCGGGAGCTTCAGCCTGCCTGTTCAGGTTTCTCTCCCCGAGTTCGACTTCAACTGTATGCTCCTGACCGTCTCTCCAGTAAACTATCGTAGCTCTTGTGCCCGGATCCTGCCTGCCTATCTTGCGGGTCAGATCCGTAGAATCCTGCACCTGCTGATCATTAAAGGCAATAATGACGTCACCGGATTCCAGTCCGGCCCGATCCGCAGGATCATCAGGCGTTACGCCCACAACCAGGGCACCCCTGGGTTCTTCCAGTCCAAGGGCAGTGGCAATGTTCCGGTCAACGTTCTGGATGGTTACTCCCAGCCATCCCCGGCGAACCCTTTGTTCGGCTTCGAGCTGTTCAATGATGTTGCTGGCCATGTTGCTTGGGGTGGCAAAGCCGATTCCTTCACCGGTGGCTACAATGGCTGTGTTTATGCCGATAACCTCGCCCTGAAGATTTAGCAGAGGCCCGCCGCTGTTGCCGGGATTAATGGAAGCGTCGGTCTGAATGAAGTCATCATATGGACCTGCGCCGATTACCCGGCCTTTGGCGCTGACTATTCCCGCGGTAACAGTATAATTTAAACCAAAGGGATTGCCTATGGCCACAACCCATTCTCCGACGCGCATGGCATCAGAGTCGCCGAATGAAAGCGTGGGCAGCTCGATGTCTTCATCGATCTCAATCTTTAACAGAGCCAGATCGGTTTCCGGGTCAGTACCCACGACCTGAGCAGTGTAAGTCATTTCCTCGCCATCGAACAAAAAGGTGGCGTTTATCTCATCAGCCCGGTCTATGACATGATTATTGGTCACCACGTGGCCGTCCCGGGAGATGATGAAGCCTGAACCAAGAGAACGCTGTTCTCTTGGAGGACGTTCCTGTTCGCCAAAGAAACGCTCGAATTGTTCGAAAAATTCTTCAAACGGATGGCCCTGGTTGGGAAATCCACGGAAAAACCGGCCGATATCAGGGCTATCCACCACTCTTACAGTGCTGATATTGACCACTGCAGGAGAAGCTTCTTCCGCCAGATCGGCAAAATCAGGAAGAGATGCCACAGCACCTTTTCCAGGCCAGAAAAGTAGAGAAATGCAGAATAACGTCAAGAAAATATATTTGCGCATTGATCCTCCAAAACAGGTTTGTAGTTGATTTTCTGGATATGACGGGATAGAGCCTTTGTCAAAATAATTATATTGTAATCTCGATTAAAAGCAAGTTAAGGCCGTATCAATTTTTGTAAAGATCAGGATTTTTTCACGGTTCAGCACCTTCATTTATCAGTTACTGAATTAAAGATCGTTATTTGCCTGAATCAGGACGATTTCCGCGAGAGATCAGAAACGAAAGTGTTTTTTTAGCTGAGACAAAAAGAAAAAAGTTTGAGTTGATTTAAAAAGATGTTTTTTTTAGATTGAAGTTCCTTTTAGTAACCCTTATCTGATTCCCTGCAGAATCCCCGTACTTACTTTGAAAAAGTGGTGCAGGGTTTTCCGGCAAATCAGATGACAGTCAAATATTTTACCCTGTAATGTAAGGTAAGCTTCATGCACGACAAAGACATTCAAAGACCCTGGCTTAAAAGTTACGACAAAGAAGTGAGTCCGCATCTGGAGTATGAAGAAATACCCGTCTACGAGTATCTTGATCGAACTTCAAGGGAGCATCCCAAACGCACAGCCATTGTTTTCAACAACTGGAAAATAAACTATAAAAAACTCGCTCAGCTCACAGAGACAGTTGCGGCAAATCTCAGAAGCTACGGGCTTAATCCCGGAGACAAGGTGGCTATCATGCTGCCCAATCTTCCCCAGACCATTATTGCTTACTGGGGCGTGCTCAGGGCTGGCGGAGTGGTTGTTTTCATCAATCCTTTGTATATGGAGAAAGAGCTCCTGCATCATTTCGGTGATTCCCGGGCCAGGTTTCTCATCACCATTGATCTCGTCTGGCCCAAAATTACCGGACTTTTGTCCAGACTTGATCTGGAGCGGATTTTTATCACCACCATACCTGACTGTCTGCGGTTTCCCCTGACCTGGCTTTACCGGATAAAAATGCGCAGGGACAAACAGGTGCATGATATCCCTTTTGATGACCAGACAGTGCTTGAATGGAAGAACCTGATACACAGCAGGGAGGTGTTCATAAAGTACACTCCCGATCCGGTAAAGGATCTGGCTGTCCTGCAGTATACCGGCGGAACTACAGGGATTTCCAAAGGGGTGATGCTTACGCACTACAACCTGTCTTCCAATGTCCGCCAGGCCATGGCCATCCTGCACAATATCAACTTTGGAGAGCATACCGTGCTGGGCCTGCTGCCCTACTTTCATATCTACGGACTGACGGTCTGTCTCAATTTTGCCACAGCCATTGGAGCAACGCTGGCCCCTTATCCCAGGTTCGTGCCCAAAGATGTGCTCAAAGCCATCCACAAAGTGAAGCCGACCATATTTCCCTCTGCACCGGCAGTATTTCAGGCCCTTTTACAGCAAAAGGACCTGTACAAGTATGATCTGTCATCCATAGATTACTGTATTTCCGGTTCGGCTCCGTTACCCCTGGAATCAATGAAAAAGTTCAGAAGTGCTACAGGAGCGGAGATAATTGAAGGTTACGGGCTGACTGAAGCTTCTCCCATAACCCACTTCAATCCGCTGCGGGGTCAACGCAAGCTTGGCTCCATCGGTCTTCCTTTTCCGGATACGGATGCGGCTGTTGTGGATATGGAAACCGGGACCCAGATGCTTGCTCCGGGTGAGGCCGGAGAGCTGGTGGTCAAAGGACCTCAGGTGATGAAGGGATACTGGAATCAGGACGAGGAAACAGCAAAGACCCTGCGCAACGGCTGGCTGTACACCGGTGACATCGCCTACATGGATGAAGAGGGTTATTTCTTCATCGTGGACCGCAAAAAAGATCTGATCATCACCGGCGGCTATAATGTCTATCCTCGGGAGATCGACGAGGTTTTCTACGAACATCCCAAGGTCAAGGAGGCGGTGAGTGTGGGAATCCCTCACTCCACCCGGGGGGAGGTGGTCAAGGCCTTTGTAGTACCCAGGGAAGGGGAGGAGCTTACCAAGGTTGAAATTGTTTCCTTCTGCAAGCAGAAGCTCGCCGGCTACAAGGTTCCAAGGCAGATCGAGTTTCGTGAGGAACTGCCTAAAACCATTGTGGGCAAGGTTTTGCGCAGGGCATTGCGCGAAGAGGAGATGGCCTTGTTGAACAAAGGTAAGAACACTCAGGAAAGCGCTTCAACTCAGGCATAAGTAGAAATATATGTATTGCAGCAAATGCAGCTACACATCATTTGATCATCTGTCCAATTGTCCCAAATGCGGTCTTGACTGGACTGAAGAAAAAAAGAAGCTTAACCTGGACTGGCTGCAGTCCGGCGGTCAGCCTTGGCTGGTCAATGGCCTGGATCCCTCCGGGCAGGAGGATGTACATCAGGAACCAGCTGATGAAGGTTATTATTTCAACCCGGTGGTCAGCAGCGCAGAGAATGTGCTCGGAAACGAAGGGGAAGAGACAGGGGGTAGCATAAAAAAGGTTCATTCTTCAGATGATGCTCCCAGTTTCAGTCTGGATATGGGCACCGAGCTGGAACCGGACAAAGAATATCCGGTGAAGGAATCTACGCCGCGAATTCAAGAGGAAATTGAATTTCCGGATCTCGACCTGAGCGAACCAAAAAAGAATGGTAAATAAAACTTGACTGAATCCTTGTTGAGAACATATATTGTTATGTTACGCGCCCGTAGCTCAGCTGGATAGAGTGCCGGACTACGAATCCGTAGGCCGCAGGTTCGAATCCTGCCGGGCGCACCATAAATTTCAGGGGGTTACTGTAAATAATCCGTATCTCCATCAATTATATGTGGGACTTCGGGTGGGACTTTTTCAGGAAACCCCTTTTCAAATATATCCATCGCCACTCTCTCGCTGTCGCTGATGCTATGAAGATAGATTTCCGTTGTTGTCCTGTTTTCGTGCCCCAGTATTCGCTGAATCGAGCCAATTGGAATCTTCAGACCGTCCATCACTGAGGCGCCGGAATGCCTCAGGGCATGATACCTGAAATACTTTACACCGGCTTTCCTGCATAAAGTCGCCATGACTTTCTTGCGGTCTTTAAAGGGTCCAGCAACAAATCGTCTTTCCTTCCGGTCATAGTAAGTATGCCAAAAAACCCATTTTTTTGTTGTGTCCCTTCCATTGAACCTTTTTTCCATGATCTTAAACAATCTGGAAGTCATGGGTATCTTTCTCGGGGTCAGGTTTCCACCTTTCTTCTTCCTGGTGTAAAGAACAACATATTTATCCTGAAGATTAACATCGTCCCAGGTGAGGCGATTAACTTCGCTCACCCTGGCCATAGTGTCCCTGATTGTCCATAAATAATCCTGGGTATCGGGATCAGCCTGGTTTATCACCTTCTCAATATCTTCAGGAATGGGCACATGTTTCAACTTTTTATCAACCGGAAGAAACTCAAAGCCGTCCAAAGGGTTTTCCCTGAGCCACTTCCATTTTTTAGCAAAATTAAACAGTGCCCTCAAATACCGGATCTCCTTGTTGGCAACATGGTTGGAAACCCTGGCCCGCTTTAGGATAAACTGCTGAATCATTTCAGGTGTAACCTCTGAACTCTTTTTTTTGCCCCATGCCTTAACCCAGCGTTTGGCCATATACTTCATTTCCTGATAATGGCTTTTTGAATTATAGGCTTGGACATAATCTAGTCTTTTATTCACCAGTTCCAAAAAGTCCATGTCTATCCGGGTTTGTTGATGGGGTTTGTTCTCTTTCTCTTTCAGCTCCTTTCTTTTTTCGGCTTCCGCGTTTCTTGCTTCCACCTTGGTTTTGTAACCCGAGGCATGATACCTCTGGCCTTTCAGGATGAAGTCGTATCTCCATCCTCTTCCTTTGCTGAAATATACGCTCATAGAGATCCTCCTTATTCGGAAAAAAAAGAGAACCCCCGAGCTTCACACCGCCCAATTCCTTACCCAAATCATGTTTGACATGAAAATGGGTAAAATAGGAAAGGTTATCATAAAGTGAGGCGTTACTTGCTCTTGAATCCAGGTACCATTTTCTCTTCGTCATTCCGGCTGAAGCCAGCCCCGGAGAAATTCAGGGACGAAATCCAGGTTTTGCTTTTCCTCTCCGTCATTCCGGCGAAAGCCGGAATCCAGGATGGTTTTTCTTCTCCTTCTTTCGTTTGAAGCCTGCTTAGCTGAAACCCCGAGCCAAAATCCAGAGAATAATGAACCTGGATACCGGTTTTCACCGGTATGACAAGAAGGGCAGGTGCCGACTCCGTCTCTCTTCTCTGGCATTCCGACTTGCTCGGGAATCCAGTTCTTTACTATTCCGGAATCCAGGTTTTTGAAGAAAGAGGGAGACTGGATACCGGTTTTCACCGGCATTACAAGCAGGGCAGGGCAGGGCAGGTCCCGGATTCGTTATTCCGGACGGAGCTGGTCCTGTGAAAACCGGGAATTCGGAATCCAGCTTTTCAAATCTATGGTTATTCCGGAGACTTCTAAATTAATGACAAATCTACCATTAGTTTATCCGAGTCTTTTTTACTCAATCCATGTTTGACATGAAATGAGTAAAAAGTGCCCCTTTTTACCCAAATCATGTTTGACATGAAAATGGGTAAAATAAGAAAAGTTATCAATATTAATGTGAAATGTTCTTTATCAAGGACAATAAAGGATAACGTGAACAATTACATGTTCAAAGGCTTGCTTTATCACGGATTATCCGGGGCAAAAGGTGGGTAGAGGACATGCATGGCGTGCAGGGCAGCAGTCGGGTTCTGGACCGTGTGGTTATTCCAGGACAGGATATCGCAGGCATCAAACCAAAGCTTCTGATATTCGGGATAATGGCATGGCTTTGATATTTTCAGCCAGAGGAAAAGAATGCTCGCCCGCGTGAATCACGAAAAGATGTCTCAATTTGAGGTCGTGCATCGCAATTCTCATGGATCTGGTCAGTCTGGGAGATGAGGTTCTTTTTATTTCAAATCCTGTCCTGGATAACCCTTTGATGTGGAGAAAATCCAGTTCAGCTCCTGAATGTGTAGCCCAGTGGAAGCATTCGGACTCATCCGCCTTTAAAAGTCTTATGATCTGTTCAATGACATAGCCTTCCCAGCTTGCCCCGGATTTGGGATGCCCCAGAACATCATCTTCCGCGGGCAGGTTGAGCAGGGCGTGGGTCAGGCCGCTGTCGCAAATGAATACTTTTGGAGATTTTACCTGGCGTTTAGAGATATTTTCATGCCACGGCTGGATCTGTCTGACCACAAGGGCGTCTGTAAGCCAGTCAAGATATTGCCTGACGGTTGTGTCTGCGACACCAAAGGACCTGGCAAACTCGGAAGCGTTCCATATCTGGCCATGATAGTGGGCAAGCATGCTCCAGAATCTGCGCAGCCTGGTTGAGCTGACAGTGATTCCAAGCTGAGGCAGGTCTCTTTCCAGGAATGTAGTGATGAATGACCTTCGCCAATCAAAGCTTTTTGAGTCGTCAGGAGCTAAAAAAGACAGGGGAAATCCACCCCTTAACCATAGTTTCCCGGACTGATCTGATGGTATCTCATCCAGCCCAAATCCGCCCAGCCTGTGGTATTTGATCCTGCCCGCCAGAGATTCTGAAGATTGCTGCAGCAGTTGGGGCGATGCACTGCCCAGGATAAGAAATCTGCGTCCATTTCGTGACTTATCGATCAAGACCCGCAATGTCGGGAATATTTCCGGCATTCTCTGGACCTCATCCAGGATGATCAGCCCGTCAAGTTCTTTAAGGGCAAGCATGGGGTCATAAAGCCTGGCCAGATCTTCACTGTTTTCCAGATCAAAGTGATGCACCGGACCAGACCATTTCCAGCTTACCATTTCAGCCAGCGTTGTCTTGCCTGTCTGCCTGGCACCGATGATGCCCACAGCCGGATAAGCGGCCAAAGCCTCAAGCACGAGGTTGATTTCACTGTTTCTTGCAATCATTCATGAGCGTATACATTGAAAATTCTGTTATGTAAACTGATTTTTCAATGTATGCGTCTCATTTTTTGTGCTGCCCGGATGATAAGGTGTTTGTTTCAATGTGATGCTCTCCCAGGAGTCCGTTACCATTGCTTTGGATATGGCTGAAAAAATTTAAAACATTGAAATCAATATCTTGAAATAGAAACAACCAGGCAATGGATATTTTTTACTCAATTCATGTTTGACATGAAATGAGTAAAAAGCACCCTTTTTTACCCAAATCATGTTTGACATGAAAATGGGTAAAATAATAAAAGTTACTAATATTAATATGGGATTTATAAATATCATTAGAGGACTATCACAAGAGGCTGGATATAAAACATGAAAAGGCTGATTTGTATGGTCTTTATAATCGCCAGCCTGAAAATGTTTCAATTATTGGAAAAATTCAATAGTGACCTGAGAGGTGAAAAGCACATTATAGTTAAAAAAGGTTGTTCAGGAATGGGAATTGCAAAGTTTTTCCGCAATGCCGCAGCAAAGCTGAGTGCACGTGCTGGAGTGACTGAAAAATCTGCAATGTTTTTGCGAAACCTCATTTTTAAGGAAGCCATCATCATGCACACAAAAATTCTATTCATGCTCATAATTCTAGTTTTTGGATCTCAGGCGCTTTGGGCGGAGGAGCCGGAAATTCTTGGTCCTGTAACGATATTCAGCAAAAATTACGGTACCGAGCATATGGACAAAGTGGCAGACGTGGTCACGCCAGAATTCAGAAATGGAAAATGTAAATTTTCCTGGAGTGAGGATACATTCTCGGTGCTTGATTTCCTGGAGTATGAGCGCCTGGAAAGCGAAATCATGGGCTATGTGATGGATGAAAGCCTGGGTTATGTTCATGTCCGGGCGGTCATCAGTACTGTCTACGCCAGGGTGGAGCAGGAGGAGCTCTATCGGATGATCAGGAAAGAAGGCGACTGGCTGATTGATGCCCTGGAGGTATTTAATGAGAAGGTCCAGGGCAGAGAGAAGTGGATGTAGATCAGCGTTCAACTAATGACTATAAAGGAGTCTTGATCGCATAAAAAATAAGATTTTATTTATTCCCTGAGATTGAATTATTCCCTGAGGATAGAAACCTGAACCCTTGTGCCTGCAAATAAATTTTTGCAGGCATTTTTTATTTAATCAAAATCCATAATTTCCAGAACAAATGGTCTGAAAAAGATAGAAATTGTCCGTAATAGATAGGTCTTTTATAAGCCGGAATTAAGAAATGCTGCTCAACCTGATCAGCCACGCCAACGGCGTGGTTCGCAGCGGCCTACT
>SLDX01000110.1 GCA_007125075.1 Desulfonatronospira sp. | reverse complement strand
TGCCTGGTGACAATACGACATTTGATGTGGAGCTTATAGCCCCGATAGCCATGGATCCCGGTCTTCGGTTTGCCATTCGTGAAGGCGGCCGGACAGTGGGTGCAGGCGTAGTCTCAGAAATCGTGGAGTAGAAAAATGATGACTATGAACAGCGAACGAATTCGAATCAAGCTTAAAGCTTATGATTACCGCATATTGGACAAAGCTGTGGCTGAAATAGTTGATTCAGCCAAGAATACCGGTGCCGGTATTGCAGGTCCTATCCCTTTGCCCACTAATATTCACAAGTACACCGTGAACAGATCTGTGCATGTGGATAAAAAATCCCGTGAACAGTTTGAAATGCGGGTACATAAGCGATTACTGGATATTATGGAACCCACGCAGCAGACAGTGGATGCCCTGGGCAAATTGAATCTGCCCGCAGGTGTAGATGTTGAGATCAAGTTATAGGCGAGGAAGTTATGAAACGCACTATTGGACTTCTAGGTAAGAAACTGGGGATGACCAGCATATTCGGCGATGACGGAAAGTTTATTCCGGTTACGGTGATTCAGGCTGGACCGTGCCCGGTTATTCAGAAAAAAGAGAAAGAAATAGACGGCTATCAAGCGATTCAGATAGGTTTTGATCCTCTGCCCGGACACAAGCTGAACAAACCGTCCAGAGGGCATCAATCAAAAGCCGGAAAAGGATATTACCGGAAATTAATCGAGTTCAGCCCTAAAAATCAGGATGAACTGGAACTGGGGCAGGAACTTAACGTGGACATCTTTCAGCCCGGAGACAAAATCAAACTGTCTGGAACTTCCAAGGGCAAGGGCTTTGCCGGGGTGATGAAGCGCTGGAATTTCAGGGGTCTGCCCAGAACGCACGGTCACGAGAAGGTGCACAGATCACCAGGGGCCATCGGCCAGTGCGCTGATCCGAGCAAGGTTTTCAAAGGAAAGAAAATGCCCGGCCGCATGGGCAATGCCAAGGTCTCCTACAAGAATGCCGAAGTAATCTCAGTGCGTTCAAAGGAGAATGTGATTCTGGTAAAAGGACAGGTCCCCGGGCCCAAAAACGGGTTTGTCGTTCTGCACAAGCAGGATTAGCCGCCTACAGAAATGTTGTCGGCAAACACATCTAAACCACTATAGATTGCGGCAGCTACAGTACTTTTCAACAGCTAAGAGGTTTTTTTAATGATCACCGCAAAAGTTTTTACGCAGAATAATCAGGAGGCAGGCGAAGTGGCTCTCCAGGAAAACGTGTTTTCCGTAAGTGTCAAGCCGGAGTTGCTCCATCTGGCAGTACGGGCTCACACCGCATCAGAGCGCGCCGGCACTGCAGAAGTGAAGAACAGGGCCAGGATTTCCGGCGGCGGACGCAAGCCCTGGAGGCAGAAAGGAACCGGCAGGGCCAGAGCCGGTACGGGTCGCTCACCTTTATGGAGAGGAGGCGCTGTTACTCACGGACCCATGACCAGAGATTATTCCATAAAATTGAACAAAAAAGTGCGCAGGCTGGCCTTGAAAATGGCCCTGAGCAGCAAATATGCCGGAGACATGCTCCAGGTGGTGGACAAATTTGATCTGCCGGAAATCCGCACCAGAGATTTCGTAAATATTCAATCCAAGCTGGGATTGAAAAAACCCTTGATTGTTACCGCAGAAAAGTGTAACAACCTAGAGCTTTCGGCCCGGAATGTTCCCGGGGTTCAAGTGGTCACACAAGACAGCATAAATGTTTACGAAATCTTGAAGCATCAAGAACTGGTCATGGATAAACAGGCAGTAGAAAAACTGCAGGAAAGGTTAGGCTAAGATGCACAGCACACAAATTCTCATCCGCCCGTTGGTTTCGGAGAAATCCAATGAAATGAAGGATGTGCAGAACAAGGTGGTCTTCATTGTTCACCCGAAGGCCAACAAGTATCAGGTCAAAGATGCGGTGGAGACAATTTTTAACGTTACAGTTGACAGGGTTAATATTATCCGGCGCAATCCGCTTCTAAGAAAAAGATTCGGTCGGGTCAGCGGAAAGATACCCGGATACAAAAAAGCTTACATTACCTTGTCTACTGGTGATAAGATCGAATTTTTCGAAGGGGTATAAAAATGGGCATCAAGAAGTTAAAACCCACATCCCCTGGCCGACGGTTTCAGACTGTATCCGATTTTCAGGAAATAACAACGGACACGCCGGAGAAATCGCTGGTCAAGGGACTGACCAAGAAAAGCGGCCGGAACAATTCCGGGAGGATAACTTCCAGAAGGCGCGGCAGCGGATGCAAGCGCAAGTACAGGGACATCGACTTCAAGAGAAACAAGTTTGATGTACCGGCCAAAGTAGTGTCCATTGAGTACGACCCCAACCGCAGTGCCAGAATAGCTCTGCTTTCCTATGTTGACGGTGAAAAAAGATATATTTTGGCCCCGGTGGGTCTGCAGGTGGGAGCTTTCGTACAGGCTGGTGATGGCGTGGACATTCAGCCGGGCAATGCCCTGCCTTTATCCCGGATCCCTGTGGGAACCTTTGTGCACAACATTGAACTTACGCCCGGACGAGGCGGGCAGATGGCCAGATCTGCAGGCACTTATGCCCAGCTGGTGGCCAAGGAAAGCAAGTACGCTCTCTTAAAGCTGCCTTCTGGAGAAGTGCGCAAGGTGCTGGCCTCTAATACCGCAAGCGTGGGTCAGGTAGGCAACGTCGAGCATGAAAACATCTCGCTGGGCAAGGCGGGCCGGAACCGGTGGCTGGGCAGAAGACCCAAGGTCCGGGGAGTGGCCATGAACCCTGTTGATCATCCACTTGGCGGTGGAGAAGGAAAGAGTTCAGGCGGCAGGCACCCGGTTTCTCCGTGGGGTCGCCCCACCAAAGGCTATAAGACCAGAAGCAGGAAAAAGGCTTCAGACAAACTTATTGTGAGCAAGAGAAGCAGGTAACAGGAGAGATTATGCCCAGATCAGTCAAAAAAGGACCCTTTGTGGATGACCATCTGCTGAAGAAGGTGCAGCAGGCCAATGAGACCAGAAGTAAAAAAGTGATCAAGACCTGGTCCAGGCGGTCAACCATAATTCCTGAAATGGTCGGTCTGACGTTTGCGGTGCATAACGGCAAAAAGTTCATCCCCGTATTTGCAACTGAAAATATGGTCGGGCACAAGATGGGCGAATTCGCCCCCACCAGGACTTTTTACAGTCATGCCGGCGACCGCAAAAGTCAGGCTAAACGAAAATAATCTACAGGTATTAAGATGGAAGCCAAAGCAGTATCCAAATTCATCAGGATCTCACCGCAAAAGGCCCGCCTTGTGGGAGACAACATCAGGGGTAAGCCCGTGGAAGATGCGGTTAATATCCTAAACTACACCCCAAGAAAGGCGGCCAGGTTGATCAAGAAGGTTCTAAACTCCGCTCTGGCCAATGCTGAGCAGAATTTCAGTCTGGACGTGGACAGCCTGTATGTCAAACAGGTGCATATCGATGAAGGCCCTACGCTTAAGAGGATTAAACCCAGGGCAATGGGCAGGGCAAATCGGATTTTGAAAAGAACCAGTCACATCACTGTAATCTTGGACGAGTTATAGGAGGAAGAATCTTGGGTCAAAAGGTGCATCCTTACGGATTTCGGGTAGGCTATAATAAAAACTGGCTGTCCAGGTGGTTCAGCACTGCCAATTACTCTCAGCATATTATCGAGGACAGGAAGCTCAGGGATTTTATCAAAACCAAACTTTATCATGCAGGTATTTCCCGTATAGAGCTGGAAAGAGCGGCGGACAAGGTTCGAATTATCATACATACTTCCAGGCCCGGCATTGTTATCGGCCGGAAGGGCTCGGAAATAGAAAAGTTGCGTTTTGATCTGAAGAAAAAATTCAGCAATGAATTTTCCATAGAAGTCAACGAGGTAAGACGCCCGGAAACCGATGCTCAGCTGGTTGCAGAGAATGTCGCCCTGCAACTGGAGAGAAGGGTGGCTTTCCGCAGAGCCATGAAACGATCCATCAGCCTGGCTCTTAAATTCGGGGCCAAAGGGATTAAGATATCATGTTCCGGCCGCCTGGGAGGCGCTGAGATAGCCAGGACCGAATGGTTCAGGGAGGGCCGGGTGCCACTGCACACGTTGCGCGCGGATATAGATTACGGATTTGCCATAGCCAAGACCACCTACGGCATAATCGGGGTCAAGGTATGGATTTATAAAGGTGATATATTAAACGAGGTTAAGTAACCATGCTCAGTCCAAGAAAAGTCAGGTTCAGAAAAAAACAGAAAGG
>SLDX01000061.1 GCA_007125075.1 Desulfonatronospira sp. | reverse complement strand
TAAATATTTGTTAAATCCTGTAATGTTTATACTAGCTTGATAAATTGAAAGTGCAAGTAATCAATGCCGAATTATTCTCCATTTTTCACGTCAAGGAGATAATACAAGGCTCTTAGTTAAGACATCATTCATAGCTGTTCTTAAGAGGCGGGTTTGATTCAGGTTTGATTGACAAATGCCCCTCTTGAACTTTCAAGGCATGGTTCAAACTCAGGATCGATCTGCTCCAGAAGAATACCGGATCGCAAATAAAACGTCATCTGAATCGGGTGTCGGAGAATCAACGCAGCCAATTGAAGGTTTTATAAAAGCCTTAAATATGGGCTCTTGTTGACAGCATATCCTATGAACAATATTAAACTATTGTTTCCCCAAACTGCTTAAAAGGAAAGTATTTTATGAACAAAACCCAATTAATTTTGAAGTTTGCAGAGAAATCCGGCTTGTCCGAAAACAAGGCAGGCGAGATTCTTAATGTCATCATTGAAAGCATCACTGAAGAACTTAAAAACGGTAACAAAGTGAGCCTTACAGGCTTTGGAACCTTTTCCTCGGCTGAAAGGGCATCAAGGACTGGTCGCCATCCACGTACAGGAGAGGAGATCACCATTTCGGCCAGACGTGTGCCCAGGTTCAAACCCGGCAAGAAGTTAAGGGAGGCCGCGGCCAAGGCTCATTTGTCTGAGGCTTCAGCGACTAATGTTCAGGATGAGCCTCAGGAAGCGACTAAAGTTCAGGATGAGCATCAGGAAATTACCTGCCGGATCGAAGGAAAAATCCTTCTGGAACGCGGCCAGCCTGCCGATGACCTCATTTTACGGTTTTACAGCTGCACTTCAGACACTGATAAAGTTCTGCTGGCCGAGACAACCACAATGGAAGGAGGCAGGTATTCCCTGGTTTATGAAGCTGATCCCGATGAAGTAAGCCTGGAGGTGTGGGCCCTGGATGATCAGAGCAGAGAAATACTGCTTTCAAAACTGCTGCGTGGTCTCTCCCGGGAGCCTCTGGAGGTACTGGATCTGATCGCACCCTGGTAGTTTTGGACCACGATAGTTTCCGGCCACGCAGGCTTGAAGAACAATTGACCGAGACCACGCAATATCAATATCAGGAACAATAGGGACGAGGCGGTCAAGAGCAGGTCCCTTTGTTGCGTGCATCACTCAGGAAACTGTCCCAGTGGGACTAATGAGTGTCCCGGCATTTTTCCAGCTTTTCTTTCTCAAGGTAACCCATCGCTTTGGCAATTTCCGCTGTTCCAAGTGACCACGAAAGGGTTAAAACCAGTAATGATAACTAAATTAAGAATTTGGGCGCAAAAAATTAGCTCGAGCTTCTGGTTCTTGCCAGTTGCTATCGTGCTGGCCGCTGTGGCCCTTGCCACAGTTCTGATCGCCATAGACGCGAGGGTTGAGCTGAAATTAGTTGGAAAGTGGCATCTGGTCTTCGGCTCCGGAGCATCCGGAGCCCGAGACTTGCTCACAATCGTTGCGGGCTCGATGATCACTGTGGCCGGAGTAGTGTTTTCGGTCACCCTCGTCGCTCTCTCACTGACGTCCAGTCAGTACACACCGCGGGTTATTCGCAATTTTATGCATGACCGCGGCACTCAGGCGGTGCTTGGCATCTTTGTCGGCGTCTTCGCTTACTGCCTGGTAGTGCTTAGAACCATAAGCGACGTCGACGAAGAGACTTTCATCCCAGAGCTTGCTGTGCTGGGCGGGTTAATCCTTGCTTTTGTCGGAATAGCCTTTTTGATCTACTTCATTCACCATATCTCCACATCCATCCAGGCATCGAACATTATTGCCGCAGCCGCGCGTGAGACCATCATGACCGTGAATCGCCTGTTCCCCGAAGAACAGGATGAAGGGGGCGAAAAAGATATGGGCGACAACCTCCGGATGTCTCTGGTAGATCAAAACTGGTCTGTCGTCACTGTCAGGAAGACCGGTTACATAGCAAATATCGACATTGACCAACTTCTGGATTTAGCCCGGAAACACGAAACAGTTCTGCGCATGGAGCGTGGAATCGGGGAATTTGTAGTCGAAGGCACCCCTTTGGTCTCGTTGATCGATCAGTACGATCTAAACGACAAAATAAGAGCTGAGCTGAACGCGGCCTATGTCATCGGCCGTGAGCGCATGATGGAAAACGACGCCGGGTTTGGTATCCGACAGCTCGTAGATATTGCCATGAAAGCACTGTCGTCCGGTATCAACGATACTTCTACCGCGGTGATTTGTGTGGATTACCTGTCGGAGATCCTGGGCAGGCTTGCATCACGCCGGATTATGTCTTCTCACATCATGGATCAGGGAAAGTTGTTGATGATTACCAAAGGTCCAACTTTCGAAAGTCTGCTTAATGAAGCTTTCGAACAGATCCGGCAGAATGCCGCTGGAAACGTAGCAATGATGCTGCGGCTTCTCGGCGCGTATCAAACCATTGCCAGTCTGACTGTCAGTCAAAGCCGAAAGCGTATGGTTTACGCAAAGGTGGAATTAATCGCTGATCTGGCCGAACGCACCATTAAATCACCATATGATCTGGAAAGGTTTAAGAGCAGGCTGGCGCGGGTGCGCAAAGCACTTTAAATCGGCTAGATGGTTTTTTTATAAGGAAAGTATTAGGTAAGCTCCAGAATTATTGGAATGAGACTATACCATGTCAATAGCGTAAGATGCTCTTTAACTCGAGGCTTTAAAGTGGGGAAAGCTTATATCTCCACAATTTAGTTGATAATGCCCCATAAATTGTTAGTTGAATTAAGATCGCTATCAGCTATAAAATTTCAAAGGTACCTTGAATAAAATTCTTGATTGTCTCTTTTATGCTGAACCGTCCGGAACATGTCCCGATATTTACAGAATGCCCATGCCAACAAGCTCCCTGGTACAAGCCAGGATTGACAAAGAAACCAAAGAACGTGCAGCTGCTTGGCCTGATCAGTTTTCTGATAGATAGCTTGGTCTTGTCAAGACTAAACAACCCTTCTTGGGTGTTCATGCTTGCCTTCGAAAAACGTTTGCGAGTGATAAGCCTTGCGCAAAAAAATCTTTTTGACCTTACGCCGCCACTTTTGCTTCCAGGTCTGGTGCTCCCCTTGAAATAGCCAGCAAGGTGATTCTTCGCCATGCAAACATATCAACTACTCAAAGGTATCTGGGCAAGGTAAGTGACACCGAAGCCATCAGGTGGATTGAGAATATCCACAGATAAAAAAACGCCCGGGGCAATGAATTAATCCTGCCCCGGGCAGCATTGCAAAGATATTCCTGTAAATCATGCCTTTGGACTACTGAAGGTCCATAGCCGGAGTCCCCGGAAATGTAACGAAGAACTCACTTGACGCAAACGCGCCAGCTTTTAGCGGTCAAGTGCAGTGACAGGTTGGCCGGCATCATGGAGAAGCTATTGACCGAAAGAATTTAATGATATTGCCACTGAAGAAAACTCACGCAGCAGTTGCTTATCAACAGTCACTAAAGAAACTTTCAGGTCATTTGCCGTAGCGATAAATTCACAATCATAAGCAGAACAATTGCTTGTTGAGGTAAGCCATAAAACTTCATATGATGGAACTTCATATTCTCGTCCCTTCAGTAAATTCAGGGCACTATTCATTATCTGCTGAGCCTGCTCCAACTTTAGGATGTTTTTTCGCATATAAAGAGTTAGGACATTGCGGAATTCGCTGCGCCATAAAATCGGTGCCGCCCACTCATTGTCCTTTTGCAGGGCTCGTTCAGCTAAAACCGACTGCTTGCTCGACAGGAGAAGATAGCCAATAACATTTGTATCAACTACAATCACAGCCGACCTTCTGATTTTGCCTGGTTAAATTCCTCATGGGTGATCGGATGTCCGGCTGTCAATCGGCGGAGCTGGCGAGCATTCTCAAGTACCTCGTCAACATTGATGCGGCGGCTTATAACAGTATTTTCAATGCACATGATAATCTCGCTATTTATAGAACGCCGATTAATTTCTGCGGCTGACTTAAGTCGCTCGTAAAGCTCATCAGGTATATTCTTTACCGTAACAGTTGCCATAATTAACACCTCCAAATAATTTCAATCTGAAACCATCCTGAAACCAAAAGGGAGCTTTGTCAAGTGCAAAACCTTCTTTTTGCCGGCCAACGCCGTTTTTCAGCGGGCGCAGCTTTTTTCCCCCGCTAAAAAAGCTTTGTTAGCCCGCTGTCACATGACGGGATTCACGGAAGAGCTTCTTGCAAGTTTGCAAGTGGCACCCACCCTGACTCCGAACCGCCGGATCTCTTGCACCAGACCCAACCGTTCAGAGTTTTTGAGCCAAGAAGCAAGTCCCCTTTTCGCACATTCAGTTCTCTCGCCGTGTAGTCTTCACGAGCACGGGCAGCCTTGTTTTTGAAGATCTCGATGATTTGTGCTGGAACCCAGCCCCCTTTTTGACCAGGTGATTCACAAAATATCCAGTTGTCCCAAATAATCCGGCTTTGATTTCATCTCCCTCCGGAAGAAAATGGCTGAACCCTTACAGCCAGCTTTCCGGGCAGGCATTTGATTTCCTTGACCTGAAAAGACCCTGCCAGTTTTTTTATGCCCTGGCTGGAACTGCTTACATCCACCTTGATCATTCCGTCCTCCATTTGAACGTCAATGTGTTCCAGGGCGGCACTCTCACCGGTAATGGCCAAAATCGTCTTGATTATGGCCAGCCTGAACACTTCGAAGTAACCGGGGTCATCGATTTTCAGGTCATAGTCCAGCATTTTCAGGTAAATGGCCTGTTCATCCCGGGTCCAAACCACCTTTTCAGGATATAACTCGGCCTTGAAGCCAAAGTTTTCATCCTGCTTCCTGGCCTTGCCGGTTACGATCAGTTTATCCGTGTCAATGCTTACGTTAACCTCGCTCAAGCCTTTACTGGAGATTTTCCGGAAGTATTTTTCATCTGCCTGGATGAGCTGATTGATGAGGCTTTCCGAAACGTTTATGGTCCGCTCTTTATACGCGAAATTCTTGATCTTGTTCCTTGCCCCTGAAAATTTATCTTCTATTTTTGAAAATATTTTTTTCACGCAACTCTTCCTTCGGATTGGGGAATCTTCTCTTCAGGCTGCCCGGTAAAAACCTTGAGAACCAGCTTTCCTCTGACTCTACCGCTCTCCATGCGCTGATGAGACTGCACTACCTCATCAAGAGTATATGCTCTTTCCAGGTGCACCTTGAGCTTGCCCTCTTCAATCAGCCTGCCCAGGAAGGCCAGATCCCCGGCCCTTGAACTGGAGATGATGGCGAATGCTTTTCTGGAAAACAGAGGATTTAAGGTCTGGCGCAGCAGCAGGCCCATGCTGGGCAGGGTGGAAACATAGACTCCTCTTGGCTTGAGGATGTTATAGCAGCCCATAAAACCTTTTTTGGCCACCGCGTCCAGAACGATGTCGTACTGGTTGCCTGTTTTGGTGAAATCTTCTGTTTCATAATTAATTACCGTGTCAGCCCCGAGGTCCTGGACAAAGCTCAAGTTCCTTCCGGAACAGACGCCAGTGACATGCGCCCTGTATACCTTTGCTATCTGGACGGCGTAGGAGCCGACCCCCCCGGAAGCACCGTTGACCAGTACTCGCATCCCTTCGGTTATCTTTCCCTTGTCCCTTAGAGACTGGAGCGCGGTCAAACCGGCAAGAGGGACTGCGGCCGCCTCTTCAAAGCTTAACTCCGCCGGGATGGAACACAGCAGTTTTTCTTTTACTGCAACATACTGCGCGTAACCCCCCTGGGGCATTCCCAGCATGGCAAAGACCCTGTCTCCAGGATTGAATGATGAAGATGAAGAACCTGATTTATGCACTGTGCCGGCTATTTCACCGCCCGGTGTCCTGGGAAACCTGCCCGGCATAATCAGCTTCAGGCTGCCGTTTCTGATCTTATAATCAACAGGGTTGATTCCGGCTGCCTCTACCTTTACCAGGATCTGGCCGGCTGCTGGTTCAGGCATTTCTACCTCAGCCACTTTCAGTACTTCCGGCGGACCGTACTTGTGGTATATGATTTTCTTCATTTGAAATTAAGATGCCTATGGATATCCGGGATGTTCAGACAGTCTGGTGATTCCTGAATCAAGCTCAAGACCCTTGCTCAGACGTCAGAGGGAGTTTCAGGCTGATCCATAAACCCGTATCTGATGACCTTGAATTCCCCGGTATCCGTGTTCAGGTTGTAGATATTGAAGTTCTTCCTCATGTCCAGTCCTTCGTGATGCACCGCGAAATTAAGCGAGGCCGAACCTTCCTCTCCGCTGACTATTCTGTGAAAGACAAACCTTGGCCAGACCAGCATGGCCGGTCCGTCGCAGATAACTTCACCCTGCTTTTGTATCTGGCCGGGAGTGACCACAAAGCTCAGCTGCCCGTGTTTTCCGGTGTACAGGTCAACATGTCTGGTACCGTAAAGGACGATGAGATTGTCTTCCTGATGCGGGTGCATATACCAGGGTCTTTGAACATCTTCCACAGGTCCCGGTGACACCGCGGCCCGGTCATGGAGCACCCGGTCCATGGCGCTGATTCTGGGCAGAAATTCCATGGGCACATTGTCAAAAGATACCCCGGGAGTATTTCTGAATTTGATCAGGGGAATTACTCTATAAAAATCCGCCACTTCTTCGATTACCTTGTTCTTCACTTGTTCCTCCTTCGTCTCGCCTTTATTATTGTTGAATTCTTCATCGCTTCAGTGACATTTTCCGTAAGTCGTTTTTACGGGAAATCCGGAATCCTGGTAAAGATCTGGATCCCCGGATTCAGTCCAGGGCAGGCTTCGGATCGGGGTCCGGGATGACGGAACGCAGAAGAGTTAAAAAAATGCAAGTGTCGCTGGGTGTTATTGTTTGGTAAAGATTCAGTTCAAATTGGCTGCCAGCGAGAAGCAGAAAGAGTAATGAACGGTTAAGACTGCGACTGATAAATTCCGCGCAGATGACCCGCCCGGACCACCTTGTCAATGGCCAGGATATAAGCCGCGATGCGGTATGAAATGTTTCGCTCGTCTGCCAGGGCGATGACCTTGTCAAAGGCCCGGTGCATAATGGCCTGCAATTCCATCTGGATGATTTCATCCTTCCACTGAAAATGCTGGATATTCTGAACCCATTCAAAATAGGATACGCTTACGCCTCCGCCATTTACCAGGATGTCCGGCAATACGGTTATGCCTCTTTCAAGCAGCAAGGGTTCGGTATAAGGACATACGGGTCCGTTGGCCGCTTCAAAAATTACCCTGGTCTGAAGCTTTTCAAGATTGCCGCCATGGATGACGGTTTGCAGGGCCGCAGGGATCAGGTAGTCGCATTTGCAGGTCAGCACCTCGCCTTGATCGACCGTCTCGCCGCCGGCAAATCCGGAAAGGCTGCCACTGTTTTTCTTGTGCCTTCCGGCCGCCTGGATGTCCAGCCCGTCTTCATTGATTATTCCGGCTGTGGAATCCGAAACAGCCACTATCCTGCACCCCAGGCGACTCAGATGCAAAGCTGTATGGTAGCCTACATTTCCGAAGCCCTGAACTGCTGCCGAGATCTGATGCAGAGGTCTGTTTTCTTTTTCAGCCCATCTGCCTACAATTATGGACACGCCTTTGCCGGTGGCATCCTCTCTTCCCGGAGAACCGCCCAGTTCCAGGGGCTTGCCGGTAACCACGCCCGGAGAATATCCCTGCCTTTTGCTGTACTCATCCATGATCCAGCCCATGATCCGGGCATTGGTATTAATGTCCGGGGCAGGAATATCCTTTGTCGGGCCGATAAGATCGCCGATACCATGAATATATTCACGGGTCATTCTTTCCTGTTCCGCAAGAGACATTTCTTTCGGATTGCAGGTAATTCCTCCCTTGGCCCCGCCAAGGGGCAGGTCCAGCAGGGCGCACTTCCAGGTCATCCAGGCCGCGAGTCCTCTGACGTCTTCCAGGGAAACGCTTGGATGGTAACGCAGGCCGCCTTTGTGCGGACCCCGGACATTGCTGTGCTGCACGCGATATCCGCTGAAGACGCGTACATTTCCGTCGTCCATCCTGACCGGAATTCTCACGGACAGCTCGCGGAACGACGTGTTCAGCCACTGGCGCAATTCACCGTCCAGCTCCATAATATCGGCTGCCCGGTCAAACTGCATTATGGATGCCTTGTGGCAATCAGTGCCGGAATCAGAAGAATTCGCCATGTTAAATCCTTAACCACGCCTTGGCGTGGCAGGCAGATGTCAGATGTGAGAGCAGTTCTTTCATGTTATTGAATAATTATGCGGCCATAATAAGACAAGTCATGATTATTAAAAAGGTTAAATGCAAAATGAAAGTGCACCACACAAGCAGTTGTATAAAGAGGTAAACCGGGCTTTTAGACGCCTGGTATCTCTATATCCTTCCATGACTTAGGCTGATCATATGATTGCAGATTGAACATTTATTGGACAAGTACGGTCAGTTCAATGCACAACAAGAAATTTAGACTGCATGTCTTTTTATTGTCCTTTTAGACTTGAACAGGACAGCCTCGGATGAGCGCCGGAAAGAATGATTTCCTGACCTGAGACGGGCTGATCCTATATCAGCTGGCAGAGCAAGCTGTTTTCGGGCTCAGGGCAATTTCAAGGGTACCGCCTTCCTCCAGTTCGTGTATGGTTTCCCTGTAACCGATTCGGATGGCTTCTTCACAAGCCCGGCATGCGGTGATCGCCAGCTTTTCCGGGGTTATAGCTATGCTCAGGTTGTGTCCTCTGTAGTGGATGTACATGCGCAGCCTGTCCAGTTCCTCAGGGAGGCAAGGGTTGAACCACAAGACGCCCTCCCTGGCTTCCAGGCCGGTGTAACCCAGCTGGATGATGTTTACGCTGCCGGCCATAGCTCCAAGATGGATGCCTTCCGGGGTGGTTCCGCCTTGAATATCTGAGATGTCGCTCTCCAGTGCTTCGGTGAAAAGTTTCCAGGAACGGGCTCTATTGCTTCTGGCCAGGACCCAGGAGTGGACCACCCAGCTCAATGTGGATCCGTGCGAAGTGCGCTTGGAGTAGTATTCTATGTTTTTGGGTATTGTATCATAGGGGAATTCATAGCCAAGGCGTTCAAAAATCTGGCTCAGCTCCTCGGCGGAAAAAAGATAGAAGAGCATGAGCACGTCGGCCTGCTTGGAGGCTTTATAGCGGTTGGTCGAATCTCCTTCGGCTTCCAGGATCCTGTCCAGTCTTTGAATGTCGCCGTATTTTTCCCGGTAGCCGGACCAGTCGAATTCCAGGAGTTTATCGTAGTCCTCAAACTGGCTGATGATGCCCTCACCATGAAAGCAGACGCGCATCCTGGCACTTATGTCTTTCCACAGCTGAAGCTCCTTTTCTTTAAGGTCCAAGGTCAGGCAAAGATCAACTTTGCGTTCTTCAGGCAGCACCTCCAGTATTTCCAGGGCCTCGTTAAGAACCCAGGCGGCCATGACATTGGTGTATGCGTTGTTGTTCAACCCTGGTTCATCCGAATCCGGGTAAGCTTCATGGTATTCGTCAGGACCCATGACCCCGCGGATTTCATAGCGATTAAGTGCCGGATTGTAGGCAGCTATGCTCGACCAGAAACGCGCGATTTCCAGAACCATTTCCGCCCCGCAGGATGACAGAAATTCTATGTCCTGGGTCACCTGGTAATATTTGCTGATATTGTAGACAATGGCCGCGTTCACGTGGCGCTGATTGCGGGAATGATCAGGAATCCAACGCCCTGATCTGGGATTGAGGTGGATTTTCTGGGTTTCTTCACGGCCGTTGCTGCCGCTTTGCCATGGGTACATGGCCCCTTTGAACCCGGCCTCCAAAGCGGCGAATCTGGCTTCGCGCAAGCGGCGATACCGATACTTGAGCAGGGTGCGGGTGATTTCCGGCATTCGAAAATTCAGGGTGGGAAAAATAAAAAGCTCGTCCCAGAAGATGTGTCCCCGATAGGCTTCACCATGCCAGCCCCTGGCCGGTACGCCCACATCCAGGTCCATGGTATTCAAAGAACTGGTCTGCAGCAGATGAAAGGTGTGCAGATGAAGTATCATGCCTGTGCGGTCTTCCTCGGGCGGGGTTTTTTCTTCGAATTCAACCGAAAAATGGCTCCACAGATGCTTCCAGACAAGTGTATGGGACTTTAGAAGTTCATCGAAACCGCTTGCGCGTCTGATCATTTTTCTGGACTCGAGACCGCATTCGGCAATGGCCATATCCCTTGAAGTGAACAGGCTGACCGTCTTTTCCAGGCAGAGATCAGCGCCTTTTTCAGCCTTAATTTTGAATTGCTGGGCAATATAGCCTGGTTCTTCCACGGCTTCACGCTCAGGCCTCAGTTCATCCCCGTTCCTGCAGACCCTGGTCCTTGCCGTCTGGGTCACAGTGATTTCGGACTGGTTGGTCCGGACCTTGAGATAAATTGATTCCTCATCGACCACGGAAGTTTGTACAGGATCCAGATGTTTATTGTTCAAACCCCGGTAGCGTTTAACCCCGTCATTGATCACTCGCCCATCCAGGGCTGATCTGAATTCAACCTCACCGGACCAGTTTTCAGGCGTAAAAATCAGCTCTACGGCCGCCAGATGCTGCTCGTCCATGTGCACCATGCGCCGTTCCTTAAGAGCGGTGCGCCTGCCCTCGCTGTCTGCAAAAAGCACTCTTCGAAACAGCACCCCTTTTTTCATGTCCAGTTCCTGGCTGTATTCCAGAATATCCACATCTTTCAAGTTAAACCAGCCAAGGCCAGGATAACGAAAGCCAAGACACAGCCAGTTGGGCATGTTTACCAGATCTTCGTTTTCAATGATCTTGCCTTTCATTTCCGTCTTCAGCCGGTTGTAGCCGCCGGCCAGGTAGGTTCCGGGGTAATGAACTTCATCTGCAGAAGCATGGCAGGCCGCTCCTCTGGTGGCGAAGTAGCCGTTGCTAAGTGTACACAGGGCTTCCCTGTGTTTTTCCTGCTCCGGATTGAAATCATCATAGATCAAAGACCAGACAGTCATCAGTTTTTTCCTTTTTCCGTAAAGATGAGTTTGTTTAAAAAGAATCTAACCTCTTCAGGGTCCTTAAGCCGGCAGGATGCCTCGGTTTCGCGCGGAGGATCCATGACCGCCACGCCTATCCCCCTGTCCTTCAAGGTTTTAAACGCGTCTTCATCGGTCACATCATCACCGATAAAGACAGGTATAACATCCGGCTGGTCGAGACCAAGCCTGTCCAGAATCCACATAAGAGCCTTGCCTTTGTGCCAGTCCATTCTGGGCTGCAGCTCAAAAATTTTTTTCCCTCCGGACTGCCTTAGTTCGGGATGCGCTCCGGCTACTTCCCGTACCGCCTGTTCCACCAGTTCTGTTTCTCCCGGGTCAACTTTCCGGTAATGTACGGCAATGGAAAATTTCTTTTTCTCCACCCAGGCGCCGGAAATGTTTTCCATCTTCCGGCTGATTTCCTTTTCCGCCCTGTCCAGTGCCGGCAGAAATTTTTTGCCCTCTTCAGGTCCGGCATGACTTATCCCCGGACCGGAAATGTCAAAACCATGGCTTCCGGCATAAAAAATGCTGTCGATCCCGACCAGGTTTTGGACGTCTTGAAGATCCCTGCCGCTTATGACTGCTACCGGAAAGCTGTCTGCCAGGCTTAAAAGGGTCCTGCGCATTTCTTCAGAGAGCACGGCCTTTTGAGGGTCGTCAACTATCGGGGTCAGGGTGCCGTCGTAATCCAGGCAGATGGCTATTCTTTTATTTTTCAGCCGCTCTGTGAATTGATCAAAGTTTTCCAGGGCCGAAGGCACCGGATCATGTTCAAAGGAAGCGGCCCTAACTTTAACCTTGGACAGATCTGATATCACCACATGGGCTCCGCTTTCCTTAAGCCGGGCGGCGTGACCGGTGCGGTCGACTCCGATGACCAGGCCGAAACCTCCTTTTTCTCCAGCCTGCACGCCGGAGACTGCATCTTCCAGGACCACGGCACGCTCAGGATTTACCTTCAGCCTTTGCGCCGCCATTAAGAAAATATCCGGAGAGGGCTTGCCTTCAAGCCCCAGCTCCTGGACATCTTCACCGTCGGCTTTGGTATCGAAATGTCCGGAGAGACCGGCAGCATCGAGTATCAAAGCGCAGTTTCTGCTCGATGAAACCACCGCGGTCTTAAATGTCTTATTTCGCAGCTCCTGAAGCAGACGCAAAGCAGGCTCAAATACTTCCACCCCGTCCTTATTAATAAGCTCCAGAAAATAGCTGTTCTTCCGGCTGCCCAGTCCGTGCACGGTTTCTTTTTCCGGACCGTCGTGCTCAGCGCCCTGGCTAAGGGTGATCCCCCTGGAGTGCAGAAAGCTTTTGACACCCTCCAGTCTTGGCTTGCCATCCACAAATTCGCGGTAATCCTGTTCATCAAAGGGTTTGAAGTCTTCTCCGGCGCGTTTCTCCAGAAATTCATCAAACATTTTTTTCCAGGCTTTGAAGTGTACTTTGGCTGTCCTGGTGATGACGCCGTCCAGATCAAAAATCACCGCATCATATGTTTTTTTGGTCAGAGTTATGTCAGGTTCGCTCATGCAGAACTCCTTGCGGGAATTGAAAAAAATTAATTTCTTCTTAATTAATCGTAATTCACATTATTATTTCGTCCACACGAAAGCTTGCGCTTTCAGAAGTCAGGCAAAAGAATTGGTCTTGCTTCCATCATCAAAAGAGATTCAAGCTAAGAACCAGCCAGGAACCTGCTCTGGCCAGGATCTGATGCTGTAGGGATCAGTTGGATCTGAACCTGCACAACCCTGGATTGACCAAAATCGAAGCCTGATGGATTTTTTCCGTAACTGCTTGACTGCACCAAGGCTTTCCTGAAAAATAAAGACATGAATCACCAGCATCTGAAGGCAGTGTTCTGCTTTCTCTGTTTCATTTTCTTCTGTTCCTGCACCGAGACGCCGGGAGCAGGCGCGCATCAGGAGTCACCGGAAGAAACCGGTTTACTCAAAGCGCTTACCCTCAATGCATCGACCACTTATCATCTGGACAGGCACGGTCAGGCAGCAGGCCCGGAATATGATCTGGTCACGGCTTTTGCGCAGGCCCAGGGCTGGCAGGTCAGCTGGAAGACAGTAGAGACCATTGCTCAAGTTCTGCAGGCCCTGGAAGCCGGAAAGGCGCATTTAGCCGCATCCGGGCTGACCCATCTGGATTTACGCGATCAAAGTTTCAATCGCGGTCCCGTCCATTCGAAAATAACCCAGCAGCTGGTTTGTCACCGTGAGCTTGACCCTCTGCCTTCAGGGCCTGAAGAGCTTTCCAGGCTGACCCTCAGAGTAACTGCAGACTCAAGCTACGCAAAAAGGCTTGAGCAGCTTAGAGAAAAATATCCAGATCTTGACTTTGTTCAGGAAAATATGAGCACTGAACGTCTGCTGGGCATTGTCCACGATAAAAAGACAGTATGTACTGTTGCCGATTCCAATATAGTCAAGATAAACCGGCGTTTTATGCCTGAGCTGCAGGTGGTCATGGACCTGACCCCTGCTCAGCATATCGGCTGGTATTTTGCGCAGGGACTGGAAGGGCCCGCCGCTCTGGCAAGGGAGTGGATGGACAGCGAGGCAGGGCAAACTGAGCTTAATGAAAAAAATAAGAGATACTACAGCTACATAAGCGAATTCGACTATGTGGACCTGCGCGCATTGAACCGGCGCATTGAGGACCGCCTGCCCGGATTTAAAGAGTATTTTCTTCAGGCTGAAACCGAGACCGGCTTGCCTGCGGATCTTCTGGCCGCTGTGGCTTACCAGGAATCCCACTGGGATCCCAGTGCCCGAAGTGCTACAGGAGTACGCGGAATAATGATGCTTACCCAGAATACAGCCAAGTCCCTGGGGGTCACTGACCGGCTGGATCCAGTCCAAAGCATTGAAGCGGGTGCTCTTTATCTTGCTGATCTTCACAGACGCCTGCCTGAGGACATCCCCGAACCGGACCGTACTTATCTGGCTCTGGCCAGCTACAATATCGGCAGAGCACACGTACTGGATGCCCGTCAACTGGCCAGGGAACTTGGTAAAGATCCGGATTCCTGGAGTGATGTCCGCGAAGTTCTTCCCCTGCTGACGGATACGCGTTATTATTCCGGGCTTAAGTACGGCTATGCCAGGGGCTGGCAGCCGGTACATTATGTGGACAGGATACGCAGTTATCTGGATGTCATCGCCGGATCCTTCTAACAGGCTGTTGAAAATCTCAAGCATATCTGAATACGCTTAGACCATGTCATGAAAATACTTCTCATCTATCCCCATTGTCTGGAGCAGAGAGATCATGAGCTGCACAGCGAAGATGTCGCGGTAACGCCCATCGGCCTTTATTATATAGGCGCTTTATTGATTGAACACGGTCACGATGTGGATATCATCAACTGGTATACACAGCATAAGGATTCCCGGTCTGCGGCGTTGACGCTTAAGAAGAAAAATCCCTATGTCATAGGCCTGTCAATTGTTAACGCCAATCGCTTCGGGGGCATCGAGATAGCCGGAACAGCCAAAAAGATCCTGCCTGAAGTAAAAATTGTTTTTGGTGGAATAGGAACCACATTTTTGTGGGAACACCTGCTGCACAATTTTCCTGAAATTGATTACGCGGTGCTGGGCGAGGGGGAGTATGTCTTCCTGCATCTGGTGGACTGTATTGAAGGAGGAGGCAGGAAGAGCCTGGAAGAGGCGCCCGGTCTGGCTTTCCGGCAGGGAAAAAAGATAGTGTGCACCGGAAGGGCAGAGCCTATACACGACCTGGATCAATTGCCTGATCCAGCGAAATATTTCACCTTCCAACACCTTGTATCCTCCAGAGGCTGTCCGTCAGCCTGCTCCTTCTGCGGATCGCCCAGGTTCTGGGG
>SLDX01000014.1 GCA_007125075.1 Desulfonatronospira sp. | reverse complement strand
TGTCGGTCAAAGCCGGCGACAAAGTATTGTTTAATAAGTACGCCGGAACAGAAGTCAAGATCGACGACGTGGAACATCTGGTCATGCGCGAAGACGACATCCTGGCCATCATTGAGTAACCCAAAAAACGATCCGCTTTATAGGAGGAAACTATATGGCTGCCAAGCAGATTTTATTTGACGTAAAAGCCCGTGAAAAACTTCAAAGAGGCATGGACCAACTGGCCAGAGCGGTCAAGGTAACCCTGGGCCCCAAGGGCCGCAATGTGGTTATTGAAAAATCCTTTGGCGCTCCGACAATCACCAAGGACGGAGTAACTGTAGCCAAGGAAATCGAACTGGAAGACAAATTCGAAAACATGGGCGCGCAGATGGTCAAGGAGGTGGCCTCCAAGACCAGCGATGTGGCCGGCGACGGCACCACTACTGCTACTGTACTGGCTCAGGCCATCTTCAATGAGGGCATCAAGCTCGTGGCTGCAGGACGAAATCCCATGGCTGTCAAGCGCGGCGTCGAAAAAGCGGTGGAAGCTGTAGTCTCCGAACTGGACAAAATCACCAAGCCTACCAGAGATCAGAAGGAAATCGCTCAGGTAGGAACCATTTCCGCGAACAGCGATCCGACCATAGGCAATATTATCGCCGAAGCTATGAATAAAGTGGGCAAGGAAGGGGTTATTACCGTTGAAGAGGCCAAAGGCCTTGAGACCACACTGGACGTAGTCGAAGGCATGCAGTTCGACCGCGGTTATCTCTCCCCTTATTTTGTCACTGATGCGGAAAAAATGGTCTGCGAAATGGACGATCCCCTGATTCTCATCTGCGAGAAGAAAATCTCGGCCATGAAGGATCTGCTCCCAGTCCTTGAACAGGTGGCCAAGATGAGCAAGCCTCTGGTGATCATTGCTGAAGACATCGAAGGCGAAGCCCTGGCAACCCTGGTGGTCAACAAGCTTCGCGGCACCCTGCAGGTGACCGCGGTCAAGGCTCCCGGATTCGGAGAAAGGCGCAAAGCCATGCTTCAGGACATCGCTGTTCTTTCCGGCGGCCAGGTGATCTCAGAAGACCTTGGCCTCAAGCTGGAAAACGCCACAGTCAACGATCTGGGCAACGCCAAACGCGTGGTGATCGACAAGGAAAACACCACCATCGTGGACGGCGCAGGCAAGGCTGAAGACATCAAAGCCAGAGTCAAGCAGATCAGGGCTGAAATCGATGAGACCACATCCGATTATGACCGGGAAAAACTGCAGGAACGCCTGGCCAAGATTGTGGGCGGCGTAGCAGTGATCAATGTCGGCGCAGCTACTGAAACCGAAATGAAAGAGAAAAAAGCCAGAGTGGAAGACGCACTCAACGCCACCCGCGCGGCTGTTGAGGAAGGCATCGTCCCCGGAGGCGGCGTGGCCTATATCCGCTCCCTGCCGGCTCTGGACAAGGTCAAGGCTGTTGATGACGATGAAGCTTCCGGAGTTGAAATAGTGCGTAAGGCCATGGTTGAGCCACTGCGCCAGATCTGCCTCAATGCGGGTTATGAGGGCGCGTTGATCATCGAAAAGGTCAAGGCCAGCAAAGACGGTCAGGGCTTCAATGCAGCCACCGGCGAATACGAAGATCTGATTGCCGCAGGAGTCATCGATCCCAAGAAGGTAACCAGAATAGCCCTGCAAAACGCTTCTTCAGTTGCTTCTCTGCTCATGACCACTGAAGCCGCTGTTGCTGAAAAGCCCGAAGACAAGAAGGAAGTCGGTGCCCCCGGCGGAATGGGCGGAATGGGCGGCATGGGAGGCATGGGCGGAATGTACTAGCCCTCTTCCCCTGCCCTTTACATATATACAGCCGGACCAGGCCTTATGCTGGTCCGGCTTTTTTTATTCCGTCTCTTCTGAGCCGTTCTGAAAAATATTGATTACTGGTTTAGAAGACGAAAAATGGAAGGCAAAAAACGAAGAGTTCACTTAAATTATCAGGCTGTCTCCAGGCGCCGGCAAGATGGCGTCTATGCCCTGCTTCTGCAGGAAGCTGACTGCTGTTTCGCCGTACCTTAGCCGCTCTTCGCGGTGCATATGCACCAGGGCCACCCTTTTTATTCCGGCCAGACCGGAAATCTCCGCCACCTGCGCGGCATTGCTGTGTCCAGTGACATCTCTCTCCAGGCAGAAAGCTTCAAAAATGCCCAGATCACAGCCGACAAGAAAATTTCTCGCTTTAAGTTCCACCCTGCCATCACCGGAATAAAACAGGCTTCCTGATTCGGATTCAAGCTTTATGCCCTGTGATGAAACCGGGTGATCAACAAGTGCCGCCCGGCTCTTGAGCCATGCCAGGTCAAACTCTTCTCCTGGGTCCACTTCAATAAATTCGATCCTGAATCCAAGCCTGGACCACTTGCCAGGATAAGCCAGCTCAACAGCCCTTGAAACCGCATCCTCAGTGCCTGATCCGCCGCAAATGTTTAAAGGCTTGGTGCGGCCGTGTTCGCTGTACCGGATAAATAACTGTGGCAGTCCCAGGAAATGATCCCCATGCAGATGCGAAATCCAGACAGCATCCAGCTCCAGAGGTTTCCTGGCCATGCGCCAGAAGGAAGGCGCGGCTGTAAAACCGCAGTCCAGCAGGATTGAGCGCCCGGAACCATCGTTTTTTTCCTGAATCAGGATGCTCGTATTGGTCAGATTCTCATCAAAGGCTTCACCCACACCGCAAAAGACGACCCTCAAGATGAACTCCTTTAACCTCTTAATTTAATTCATAATTCCAATTTGCAATCAAGATGATCTTTATGCTCTTAAAAGCCTTTGACAATGCTTTTCTTATCTGCGGAGATCTGTGCAATCAGCGGTTAATATTTTTGCCTTTGATGTTATCGGCTGCACTAAGAAAGAAGATTTTTAGCCGCTGATCTTGCTGATTTACGCTGATTTAAATTGCTCTTCTTATCTTTTAATAGCAATCCAGAATAAGAAACGATTATCTGCGTTGAATCCTGCTTTCCAGCCTGGAGAAGAACCTGTGTACAAAAGTACTCAGAAAACGGGATTCAAGCACCGGCAAAAGACCAAGTCCAGCCTTGCGCAGATACCACCTGAAGCGCATTTCCTTAAGGATATCTCCAAGCAAGCCGGCATAAAGAAATGCCGTGCGATCCGTCTTGGACCAGCAGTCCATAACAGCTTGTGCTGCAAGTCCCGCACTGGCATGAGCATAGTAGATGCCCTCCCCCAGCAGAGGCTCAGCCAGACCGGCAGCATCACCAAGAAGAAGTACGTTTTTATATCCCGGGCTTTTTTCATAATCCCCGTACGGCAGCACATGACCCTGAATCCGGATCTGTCCGTTATTTAAAAAACCTCCTTCCCCCCACAGGTTCTGCAATCTGTTTTTTAAAATCTTGCCGTCCAGAGTACGGGCGGAACATATACCCACTCTCTGCCTGGACCTGCCGGGAAAGGACCATGCGTAACCATCCGGTACTACTCCAACGATCAGTTCCGGATAATCAGGAAAGGCTTTTCCTTCCCTGGAAACAAAAGTTTCCAGGGCCAGGGCTGCTCCCCTGGACCAGGGAGGCCGGACCACCTTTTCCCTGGCAAGCGTTTTGCGCACCCTGCTTGCCCCGCCGTCAGCCCCTAAAATATACCTGGCCCGGTATACCCGTCCTGAATGGGTAACCACACGGGAAGCCGTCACATCCACCTGAACCACGTGCTCCTGGCGTATGACGGCTCCTGACGCGGAAGCCTTGTCATGCCAGAGCTGGTCGTACTGCTGCCGGTCCACGAGTACGAAAGAATCTTTGGAGCGCCCTGAACAAAGCTGCCTGTCTTTGGTCCTGATGCAGTATTCTTTGGTTTTGTTTCTGATGATTTCCTTCTGCTCCAGCTTCCTTTCCAGACCTGGATAAATGGATTCTGCAAAATCAAGGGTTTTTTGGGTCAGCATTCCCGCGCACAATTTAAACCTGGGAAAAGCCTTTTTTTCCAGGATGAGTACATCCACCCCTTTCCGGGCGAGTACTATTCCGGCTGTTGTCCCTGCAGGCCCGCACCCAATAATTATCACGTCGTATATTTTGCTCATTTGCTTTGCAAAAACCTCCGGCTGGACTGAATTCGACTCATTATATCTTTACCTTGAAAATCGCAAGTCTTCCTTAAGCGTGAACACATAAGCCAGAGGTTACAGTGCGCATCATGCACACATGCCCGCATAAAACCAGGGTTATACAGGGCATGAACCTGTAAAGCCGTAAATACGCCCTGTCCAGTTTGGTCTTGCCACAGCTGTTCTTAAAAACTATCATCC
>SLDX01000113.1 GCA_007125075.1 Desulfonatronospira sp. | reverse complement strand
TCCGCGCCGCTCTTCACTTCCTGTTTATCCATGTGCAGTATGGCTGACGGAATGTGAGTTCTGTCCACACTGACAGATGCACAAACAAAAAAGACTGTACATAATAAAATACTAAAAAAAAGCAGCAGAATTTTTAATGCTTTATTTGCTTTCTTTCCTTTCCTTGAGACCAAAACCGCTGAATTGATCATTTTCCTCTCCAGAAAAAATATTTGTATAAAAAAAGTATAAGCTGATATCGGGACAGATCCGGTTCCGCATTAAGACCTCTCTTTCGGCCTTGAGCTGTGTCTTACTGTCGCCGACAGTTCAGCCTTGCGCAGACGGATTGAAGCCGGTGTTACCTCCACCAGTTCATCGTCCCGGATAAAATGCAGGGCCCGCTCCAGAGTCATGGGCAGAACCGGAGGCAGAACTATGGCGTCGTCCTTGCCGGCCGCCCTGATGTTGGTCAGCTTCTTCTCCTTGCACACGTTGACGTTCAGGTCATTTTCCCTGTTGTGTTCACCGACTATCATCCCTTCATAAACAACAGTCCCGGGAGTGATGAACAGGTTGCCCCTGGCCTTCAAGTTGGACAAGGCATAGGCCACCGCCGTTCCGGGCCTGTCCGCCACCAGCGAGCCCATGAACCTTGCAGGGAAGTCCCCCCGGTATTCCTGATACCCTATAAAATAGGAGTTCATGATTCCCGTGCCTTTTGTATCTGTCAGAAACTCATCCCTGTATCCGATAAGCCCTCTTGAGGGTACGGTGAATTCAATCCTGATGCGGCCGGTATCATGGTTGACCAGATTGGTTATTCTACCCTTGCGCAGAGATAGTTTTTCCGTGACCACACCCATGAAAGCTTCGTTGCAGTCAATGAACAGATGCTCCATGGGCTCAAGCATCTTTCCGTCTTCATGCTTGAAGATCACCTGAGGACGGCCGACGCTGAGTTCAAAACCCTCCCTGCGCATTGTTTCGATGAGTATGGCCATCTGGAACTCACCTCTTCCCTTAACCAGAAAGCTGTCCCGGTCATCGGTCTTCTCCACCTGAATGGCTACATTTCTAAGAATTTCCCTGCTCAGTCTCTCCCAGATCTTGCTGGATTGAACATATCTGCCCTCTCGTCCAGACAAAGGAGAGGTGTTGATGGAAAATTTCATGGATACAGTGGGCTCATCCACTGCAATTCTTTTCAGGGGCACAGGATTTTCCTTTGTACAGATGGTATCTCCTATGTGCACCTCCTCAATTCCGGAAATGACCGCAATCTCTCCCGGAACGACTTCTTCGACTTCACTCAGATCCTGTCCTGTGTAGACCTGAAGCTTGGTGACCCTTAAATTATGACGGCCGCCTTCCGGGCCCAGGCAAACAAGCTGATCGCTCTGTCCGGCCCGTCCGTTAAAAACTCGGCCAATGGCCAGCCTTCCCAGATAGTCTGAATAGCCAAGATCCGAGACCAGCATCTGAAAAGGCTTTTCCGGATCATGAACCGGAGCAGGAATTTCTTCAAGAATGGATTCAAATAGAGCATCCAGATTCTGACTTTCTTCATCAACAGACCTTTTGGCGATTCCCTGCAGAGCAACGCAGTAAAGCACGGGAAAATCCAGCTGTTCCTCGTCGGCATCAAGATCAATGAACAGATCATAGATTTCATCCAGCACCTCAGCGGGCCTTGCATCCCTGCGATCTATCTTGTTGATGACCACAATTATCTTCAATCCAGCTTCCAGTGTTTTTTTCAGCACGAACCTGGTTTGCGGCAGAGGGCCTTCAGAAGCATCGACCAGCAGAATCGCTCCGTCGGCCATGGACAAAGAGCGTTCCACTTCTCCTCCGAAATCGGCATGTCCCGGAGTATCGATTATATTGATTTTGACCCCTTTCCACATTACCGCGCAGTTCTTGGCGGCAATGGTTATGCCTCTTTCGCGTTCAAGATCCATTGAGTCCATGATTCTTTCCTCAACCATGAGACCCTGGCGAAAAACCCCGCTGTGTCTGAACAGGGCGTCTACAAGTGTTGTTTTGCCGTGGTCCACATGCGCGATTATGGCGATATTTCTGATCTGATCGTTTTTTTCAATTTTCTTCATACATGTTTATCCTGTAATCCCTGATATTCTTATATTGTGAAAGAGATGAATCCTTTGCTGATATATTTTGGACTGAGCTGTTCATTGCTGATATATATGGGCTGGGCTTCGGAGAAGCCCGCCCTACTCAAATCCAAATACCGTCTAGCAGGCTGCCATTTAGGCAGGCTGCTTAAGTAGGCCGCCGCTCTCCGAGCGGCTGGCCATCTGTTACGGGCATGCCGGATACTATATATATCGGGTACTTAGCTGTTATCACTGTTGCTTTGGGCTGGGCTTCGGAGAAGCCCGCCCTGCTGAATCCATTAACGTTTTAGGGCCGCTCGCGTAACTGATTGTTTAAGCTGATGCATTATTCAAAAATAACCCATGCTGCGCAAAAGATTCAGGCTGCTTTCCTTTTCCGGATCACGCCCTGCCCGTTCATGGGAATCTGAGTCTCTGGCGGTACAGGGCATGCATCCGAGAGATCTGTAGCCCTGATCGTACAGAGAACAGTATGGCAGGCTTCTGGACACGATATAGGACCAGATGTCCATTTCAGTCCAGTGCGCGATCGGATTGATCTGCCAGTAGCGCGGATCTGTTTTTTCTTCCAAGGTTTCAGCGTTCAGCCGTGAAGCATGTTCATCCCTCCTGATCCCGGTCAGAAGAGCCTGGACACTGTTTTCTCTGACCGCTTTTTTCAGCGGCTCGATCTTGAGTTTGCGGCAGCATTCCACTTTGGATTCATTTATCGCAGTTTTTTGATCATTCACCTGAGGACGAATGATTAATAAATTTATCTGCCACTTCATGGCCATTTTGTTTCTGAATTCAATGATTTCAGGAAACTTGTACCCTGTATCCAGGTTCAATGCTTTGGCCCGCATCAATGGATCTATCTCACGCAGAAAAGAAGCCCATTGGTGTATGAGCACAGTGGAATCCTTGCCACCTGTCCAGGCGGCGAAAATGTTTTCAGGATTGCCCAGACCAAGACATCTGGAAAATATCTCTCTTGTCAAATCTATCTTCTGTATTAAATTCATAGCCTTTATGTCTTTCTCGATATTAATTTCAGCTGAACTCATGAGTATATTGTGATTCACGAGGAGCATCAATGAAAGGAGTGTTTCTGTTCATACTTGCTCTCTGCCTTATGGCCAGTTTTATTGCTTTCAAAAAAGATCCGCAACTGGCCCAGGATGGACTGATGCAGGGCTTGAATATGCTCTTGAAGATTCTTCCGGTCCTGGTTGTTGCATTTATTCTTGCCGGCATGGTCGAGCAGATACTTCCCCGGGACATACTGGCTGATATTCTCGGCCGGGATTCCGGCCTGAGAGGACTGCTGCTGGGCACGCTGGCCGGAGCAGTCATGCCCGGTGGACCTTTTGTGCTTTTTCCCATACTGGCTGTTCTGCTCAAAGCAGGGGCAGGAGTCGGACCGCTTGTTGCTTTTCTATCGTCCTGGGCCCTGCTTGGCTTTCATCGACTGATAATATATGAAGCTCCGATCCTGGGCTGGAAGTTCGCCCTGTGCCGCATGGCCGCCAGCTTGATCTTTCCGGTAATCATAGGCTATTTTGCTGATCTGACCTGGAGATTTTACCTGAAAGAATAAATATGAAAGAAAGCCAGTCCACAGATTTTTGGAATTAAGTCTGCTGATCAACTCACAATAACCATAAAACAATCTGAAAAATCATGGCTGAATTTAATCTGGAAATCTATCTGCCCTATATAGGCTGTCCCTGTTCCGCTCCAGGCCCTGAGCGCGAAGACGAGGGCATGAAGCTGCAAAAGTCCCTGCTGGAACTCAAGGGCAAATTTGATCTCACCTTTATGGTTTACGCCCTGAACATGCACATGCATCAGTTCAGGTCCAGGCCTGAACTTGCAGCCATTTTGCAGGAGAAGGGCAAAAAAGGCCTGCCTGTAATTTTTATAAATGAACGGATAATGTTCCAGGGCAGGTTTCCGGATAAAACCGAACTGGAGCAGGCCCTCATGGATCTGAAAAAAGATCGAGCCTGAATCCGTGAAGTCATTTTTTGCAGTCTGACTGCCCCTGCAGGTTCCGGGGTTTGGACGAACGGCTGTAAACTGTATGAACATGCCGTATACTGCATGCCCTGCAACAGACCTGTTTACTCGCTGATACATTTTGGGCTGGTCTTAGGAGAAGCCCGCCCTGCTCAAAATCAAATATCGATATTAATTGGTTGTCACTCCATCAGCAGGCCGCATTCAGCAGGCCGCCGCGAACCACGCCTTAGGCGTGGCAGG
>SLDX01000122.1 GCA_007125075.1 Desulfonatronospira sp. | reverse complement strand
TATCAGGCCAAAGACCTGAGAATGCCTTATGAGTGCGGTATGCTTCCATATGGTTCCGCATGGGTCAAATTCGGAATAAATTACTATTTTTACGCCCTGATATTTCTGGCCTTTGACGTGGACGTTCTTTTTCTCTTTCCTGTTGCGACTCACTATGTGGAGAGCCCCGACCTGGTATCCTTCATCAAGCTATTAATCTTCATAATCATTCTCTTTGCCTCGGTTATTTATTTCCTGAAAAAAGGAGTCTTTACATGGCCCAAGAAAATCAAGACATAAAAAAGTATTTTGCTGATACCACCACTGACGACCCGATCGTCAACCTTCCTCCGGTACAGAAAATCCTTAATGTCTGCAGGGCCATGTCCTTATGGCCCATGACCTTTGGTCTGGCCTGCTGCGCCATAGAAATGATGTCTTTCGGCATGGCCAGATTTGACGCCGCCCGGTACGGAGCCGAGGTATTCAGGCCTTCCCCCCGCCAGTCGGATCTGATCATCATTGCAGGGACCATTAACCATAAAATGGCTCCCCTGGTGATTCGTCTCTACGAACAGACACCTGCGCCAAAATGGGTGATTGCCATGGGCAACTGTGCCATTTCCGGCGGACCCTTCGTTTACAAAAATCAGTACGGCGTAGTGGAAGGTGCGGATAAGATCATACCCGTTGATGTTTACTTACCTGGTTGTCCGCCACGGCCTGAAGCTCTGCTGGAAGGTCTGTTTCAAATTCAGAAGAAGATCACCGGAAGAAGATGGTGGCCTCAGCCTGCACAGGCTCAAAAGAGTGATAAATGGTAACAGATATTGATAATATCAAAGTCTTCTTCTGACGGACTGTATGGATGATAAGCAGTCTTTTCGGTCAACTTCTCGCTTTTAATTTTAGTGGCTTCATAAATATTGCCTCAAGGAGGTAACAGATGGATGAAAAAAAAGCCAAGCCGGAAAAACCCGCCGGCGTGGTGAAAGCAGCTAAGCAGGAAGAAAGCGCCGAACCGATTTACACCGGTTATGACTCTGACTGCTTTATCGAACGCCAGGATCTTTTAAACGCGGTTCAAAAGCTGGATCAGGCCGGCTTTTTTCTGGAAGATGTTTCCTGCATGCACATAACAGAAGGTTTTCATCTGGTATATCATTTCGACAGATTTGATCAGCCCGGCCGAATGGGTCTCAGAGTTGTCCTCGACCGGGAAAACCCGGAAGTCGACTCCATCAGTGAAATTTATCCCGGAGCTTCCTGGCATGAACGCGAATGTTTTGATTTTTTCGGAGTACGCTTTACCGGTCATCCCAACCTCATTCCCCTGCTTCTTGATCCGGACTTTGAAGGCCCTCCCCCGCTGCTCAAGGAGGAATCAGCGCTTAAGGATCTGAATCATCTTTATCCGGATCGCGGTCATACCGGAATTTCTCCTGAAAGTGCCGATTTTACCCGGGAAATCAACAACTGTTCCAATCAAAAAAGCAGGAATAAGTCATGAGCAGCATGGATTTAAGGTTAGACACCAGCGGGGATTACTACGCCAGAAAATTCCAGCCAACCAAACGTGAAGATACCCTTATTCTGAATATGGGCCCGCAGCATCCTTCAACACACGGAGTCTTGCGTATTCTCCTGGAGATAGAAGGAGAATACATACTCAGGGCGGATCCTGTACTGGGATACGTGCATCGCATGCATGAGAAAATGGGGGAAGTAATGAGCTATCCCCAGTATTATCCCAACCCTCCCCGCACCGATTATCTGCATGCCCTGGCCTGGAACTGGGCTCATGTAGCAGCTGTTGAGAGGCTGATGGGCATCGAGGTTCCGGAAAGAGCGGAATACATCCGGGTGATCACCTGCGAACTGAACCGGATTACCTCGCATCTCTTGTGGTGGGGTGCATATCTTCTGGATCTGGGAGCATTTACTCCCATTATGTATTCCTTTGATGACAGGGAAAGAATTCAGGATATACTCCAGCGCATTACCGGATCCAGGTTGACTTACTGTTACTACAGATTTGGAGGTGTATCCGACGATATTGACGACAGATTCGTAGAAGACACCAGAAGGCATTGCGCTGTAATGAAAGAGCGCTTTAAGATGTTCAAGAGTCTGGTCACGGATAATTTCATTCTGCGCAAGCGGGTGGAAGAAATCGGGGAAATACCCCTGGAAACCTGCCGCAAATACGGAGCCACAGGCCCTGTACTCCGCGGATCGGGTAAGGCTTACGACGTTCGCCGCGCCGAGCCTTACTCAGTCTATGACCGCTTTGACTTCAACATTCCCGCTTATGACACCTGCGATGCCATGGGCCGTTATCTGGTGCGCATGGATGAAATGCAGGAGAGCATAAAGATAATTGAACAGGCTCTGGATACCCTCCCCGAAGGAGATTACATCCACCCCAAAGCTCCGAAGCGTCCCAAGCCTCCTGTTGGAGACATTTATTTCGCCCTGGAAGGTGCCCGGGGCAAGATCGGCATTCATCTGGTAAGTGACGGGGGCAAGTCTCCATACCGCATCAAGTTGCGCGCCCCCGGATATTCCAACCTCAGTCTGTTTTCTGAAGTAGCCCAGGGAACCCTCATCTCGGACGCGGTATCCATTTTGGGAAGCCTAGACCTGGTTATACCGGAGATTGACAGATGATAGAAGCAATAGAAGCAATACCTGCGCAATTCATTGTTATCTTTGTGGGCTTTCTGGCAATACTGGCCTTTGTCGGCCTGAACGCTGTTCTCCTGGTGTACCTGGAAAGAAAAATCGCCGGGTTCATCCATAGACGACCCGGACCTTATGAAGTGGGGCCCCATGGTATTCTGCAGCCAATAGCTGACGGCCTTAAGCTGGTGGGCAAGCAGATCTTCACCCCCACAGGCGCTGACAGCTATCTGTTCTGGCTGGCGCCGATGATTTCCATAGCTCCGGCACTGGTCTGCTTTATCGCCATCCCTTTTGGTCCGCATCTGCAGATCATCAATACCAATGTCGGGTTGATCCTTATCCTGGCTTTTACCGGAATAAACGTCCTGGCCCTGTGCATTGCCGGCTGGACCTCTCAGAACAAATATTCCCTGCTGGGAGCCGCCCGGGACATTTCTCAAAGCGTGGCTTATGAAATTCCTCTGCTTATAACCGTCCTTTCCGTGGTCTTCATGACCGGGACCTTCAATCTTTTCGATATAGCCGCGGGTCAGGGAGCATGGCCCTGGCAATGGTACATTGTGTATCAACCTCTGGCATTCGTGCTTTTCTTTATCTGCGTGCTTGCCGAAACCAACCGGGCTCCTTTTGACCTGCCCGAAGCTGAAAGCGAACTGACCGCGGGATTCCATACAGAATATTCCGGGATGGGCTTTGCCATGTTCTTTCTGGCCGAGTACGCCTACATGGTTGTCGCCAGCTGCATTGTGGCCATTCTTTTTCTCGGCGGCTTTCAAGGTCCGATCGCACCCGGTGTCTGGTGGTTCCTGGCTAAAGTATACATAGTGCTGCTGGTCATGATCTGGATCAGGTGGACATTTCCCAGAGTCCGGTTTGACCAGTTGCTCAACATCTGCTGGAAATGGCTGATACCTCTGGCCGTTCTTAATTTACTGATAACCTTGGCGGTGATTGCCTTATGATCAAAACCTTGCGTGAAACCATAGGGGGCTTGTGGAGTCTGCTTGTGGGCATGAAAATAACCGCAATCAACTTTAAAAGTCCTGAAATAACTGTACATTATCCGCGTCAGGTAGTTCCGGATTTAGAAGGGTTTCGGGGCCACATAGAACTGGTGCCCAAAGAGGACGACCCTTTCAAGTCCAAATGTACCGCCTGCAGCAATTGTGTTCGCATCTGTCCAACCTCATGCATCTCCATGAAGGCCGCCAAACCGAAGAAAAAGGAGGCGCCCGCCGCAGAAGCCGAAGGCAGCCAGGAACCAGCGGCCAAAAAACCTAAAGCCAAGCCGGAACCGGTGCTGTTTGAACTGAACTTCAATTACTGCAGCCTGTGCGGTCTTTGCGTTCAGAGCTGTCCCACAAACGCATTGAGATTTTCGGATGATGTATACCTGGCTGGTTTCACCAGGCAGGAGTTTGTCTTTGACCTGCTGGCCAGGCTTCAAAATCAGGCTCAAAAAAAGGAGCAGTAAATGGAAAACCTGGAATATGAAAGACTGGCCTGGGCTGTGCTCATAGGGCACATTGCCATTATTGTCTACGGAGGATTTCTAACTGTCCTGTCTCAGAGTCTTGTCCGGGCTCTTATCGGTCTCATCCTGACCCTTTTTGGTGTGGCAGGACTCTTTTTCCTCATGGCTGCTCCTTTTATCGCCCTGATGCAGATTCTGATTTATGTGGGAGCAGTAAGCGTGCTCATATTTTTCGCCATCATGCTCACCAACGCCTGGCCTGG
>SLDX01000021.1 GCA_007125075.1 Desulfonatronospira sp. | reverse complement strand
AAGTTAAGCCCTCCAGCGCCGATGATACTTGGGGTCAACCCCTGGGAAAGTAGGACGCTGCCGGAACATCTTCTCCATCAAAAAAAGGGATTCCCATTTCAGGGAATCCCTTTTTTTTGGGCTTGAAATTTTAGGTTTGTTCGAGACAGCGTGTGAGAATCAAGTTTGCTGCTTAAGCGTGAATAAGCTAAGGCTGGCCGTTTTTTTTAGTACATGAGGGATGCCATCTGCAAAGGCTGGACAAAAAAAACCTTCATAATTAGGAAGATTAACCAGATACTGCCTTTCTAATAGCGCACAGGTGATATCATGTTTTTCAATATCGTGCATCCACTGGAACTGAGCGAATCCCTGACCGACATCAAACTCAGGGTATCTTTTGCCGTAAAGCTGGGAGCAAAGAAGCTGACCCTGGTTCACGTGCTTAATCCCGGTTTTGGAGGAAAAGGCAATGCTGAATCAAGACTCAGACAATTTCAGGAAGTATTGCAGGAACTGGGCGTAAACGTTGATTTTCAAGCAGAAGAAGGGCATGTAGCTTCTGAAATCTCCAGGATCGCCCGGGAACTGAAATCTGATCTGATTTATGTTCCAGCAAAGGGCAGAAATTTTCTGCTGACCTCTCTTCTGGGAAGCGTAACCCAGGATGTGATCCGCCTGGCTGACAATCCTGTCTGGGTGCACAAGCAAAGGCCTTTTCTTCAGCGCAGTGAGAGCATGTACAAAGCGATTTTTGCCACGGACTTCAGAGAAGCGGCAGAAAGAAGCTATCCTGCGATCCGCGCGCTGGAAGGATTGATTCCCGAACTCATAATCCTGCATGTGGGAGATAGGGCTGCTGATCCTTATGCTGAGCAGATTCGAAGAGAAAGGGTGCAAGAGAGGCTGGCAGAGGTTGCAAAGGAATTTGAGCCGTATTTTTCCAGGATCAGACAGAGTGCAAGAATAGGTTCTCCGGCAAGTCATATTCTCAGTACAGCAGAAGAGCATAAGGCTGATCTGATTGTTCTGGGCAGACTGAATGAACCCTTTCCTCTGCATCTGCTTGGATCAACCAGCTCCAGGGTTACAGCCAGAGCCAAAAGCTCGATACTGCTGATTCCCTGACGAAATCAAGGAAGAAGAAGCATGTACAGGGATAAAGTTTTTATCTGGTCACTTTTGCTTGTAGCAGCTTTTGTACTCATGGGGATCTTCGATCCGGAACTGCTGGACCATGTGTCTACGGTCCTGCACGGGGCCATCATTGCCCACTTCGGGTGGGGATATATGCTGGCTGCCTTTTTCTTCCTCGTCTTCTGCATTGTCCTTGCTTTCAGCCGTTACGGCCGCATCAAACTGGGAAAGGACGAAGACAGGCCGGAGTATACTTATTTCGGATGGTTCAGCATGCTCTTTGCTGCCGGAATGGGAATAGGACTTATCTTCTGGGGCGTTGCCGAGCCTTTAAGCCATTATATGCAGCCTCCGGAACACCTGGAGAAGAAAAGCGGCGCATCTGCCACTTTCGCCATGCGCTACAGCTTCTTTCACTGGGGTTTTCATCCCTGGGCGGTGTACATCATAATGAGCCTGAGCATTGCCTACTTTTCCTTTCGAAGAGGCATGCCTCCGCTTATAAGCTCATGTTTTTATCCTTTGCTGGGCGAACACATCTACGGTCCTGCTGGAAAATTAATCAATATCCTTGCCGTTTTCGCCACCATCTTCGGGATAGCTACATCCCTGGGTCTCGGGGCTCTGCAGATCAACAGCGGCCTGGAGCATGTCTATGGCCTGCCGGCCACGGACATGAACACTTTGCTCATTATCCTGGCGACAACCATTCTGTTCATGATTTCTGCATCTGTCGGCCTGGACAAGGGCATTCAGACTCTGAGCAAATCAAATATTTTTCTTGCCTTTCTTCTTTTGATGTTCATGCTCATTTTCGGACCCACCTCCTATATCCTCAATGTTTTCACAGACACCATGGGCGGATATTTAAACAATATCCTGGAGATGAGTCTGGCGGTCAATCCTTTTCTCGGTCATGAGTGGTATATGGACTGGACCATTTTTTACTGGGCCTGGTGGATCGCCTGGTCCCCTTTTGTAGGCATATTCGTGGCCCGCATTTCCAGAGGCAGGACCATCCGGGAATTTATCGGGGGCGCCTTGCTTGTGCCCACGCTTTTGACTTTCATCTGGTTCAGTGTCTTTGGAGGGGCTTCATTATACCTGGAACTGGAAGCAGGAGCTGAGGTCGGCCATGCTGTTCTGGAAGATGTTTCCACGGGATTGTTCGCGGTTTTTGACCATTATCCCGGATCAGTGATTCTGGCCAATGCCGCTATCATTCTTCTGGTGGTTTTTTTTGTAACCTCAGCTGATTCAGCTACATTCGTTCTGGGCATCATGACTTCCGGAGGATCAATGCATCCGGCGCTGGGCAAAAAGATAATCTGGGGCATAACCCAGTCCTCGGTTGCGGCCATACTTCTTGTATCCGGAGGTCTGGTGGCCCTGCAGCAGATGGCCATTACCGCGGCCCTGCCTTTTACCTTTGTGCTTCTGCTAATGTGCTACACTTTATGGAGGGGTCTGGCTTCTGAGGCTTCAGAGAATACAGGCAACCGATTTTCCAGACTTTCCTAGATCCTGTGCTGTTTCGTGCCGACAATGCTTACCCGGTGCATGCCCCGGACCGCATTGATCAGGTATACGCATGTGCTGGCCATGACTTCGTCTATGCTCAGAATCTCTTCCCTGATCCATCCTTTTTCCAGCAGCCATGAACGGTAAACTCCAGGCAGGAGGCCGCAGTGCACCGGAGGTGTGAGCAGTTCATCATCCTTTTCAACCACTATGTTGGCAATGGTTGATTCAGTGACTTCGCCGCGGATATTGTATAAAAGTACATCTCTAAAACCGGGCCGGGTTTTCAGGGCATGTTCATAGATATTTCTTCTTGTGGTCTTGTGATACAGAAATTTGTCTTCAGGATCGACAGCTGTATCCGCAAGGGGCAGGGCAGAAAATCCGAAGCTCCCAGACTTGAGCGCAATGGCTTCTTCCTTGAGCTCACCGCTGGAAGATATCAGCAGCCTGATTTTGTGGGCAGCAGGAGGCAGGTTTTGAACCAGCCTGTCCAGACGGTCTCGCACCAGATCCATGTTCAGAGGAAAACCGAAATAATCAGCTGAATTCTTCAGGCGGCGCAGATGAAGATGAAGAAACGGAAAACCCTGATCAGGATTCCAGTGCATGCTTTCCAGAAGCTCAAATGCTTCAGTTCTGCTTTCCAAAACTTTAGCCTTGATTCTGGATTCATCCATCTCTTTGTCTGTACTGGAATCCCAGACAATTCCCCCGCCAACTCCGTATTCTGCAAGGCCGCGGCGTTTATCTACAAGAAGAGTACGTATGGCCACGTTGAACCTGGCCTGCCTTCCCGGAGACATAAAGCCGATGCTTCCGGTGTAAATGCGCCTGGGACCTGATTCCAGGTCTGATATAATCTTCATGGTCATTATCTTGGGCGCTCCGGTTATGGAAGCCGGCGGAAAAAGGGCCTGAAAAATCCGGTCTACAGGAGCGGTGGCGTCCGCCTGTACCAGTGAGGTCATCTGCCATACGTCCTGGTACCTCTCCACGGAAAAGAGTTCAGGAACCTGAACACTGCCGGGAACTGCAATGCGCCCCATGTCATTGCGGACCATGTCCACTATCATCACGTTTTCAGCACGGTTTTTTTTTGAACAGCGCAGAGCATCCGCCATCTGCATGTCCTGTTCAGGCCATAGTCCCCGCGAAGTGGTGCCCTTCATGGGCCTGGACTTAAGGATATTTTTGTTCAGACTGAAGAAGAGCTCGGGGGAGAGGCTGCATACTGCAAAATCTCCGGTGTCGATGTAGGCGGCAAAGGGCGGATTCTGAGCTTTATACAGGAATTTGAAAACCTGCCAGGGATCTGAAGAAAAACCGGCTTGCAGCCGGTAAGTAAAATTGACCTGATAAGTATTTCCATTGCGGATGTGCTCCTTTATCACGGCCAGCTTGCAGGCGTAATCCTCTGGGCTTATGGAGGCTTCCCACACCAGATCTTGAGGTAAATGCCCGGCGTCTGCCTGAAAAGGTTCAAGCTTATGGACCCCGGAAAAAAGGCCGAACCAGATCAGGGGAAAGCCTGAATCGTCGGGCTGGACCTCAAAGCAGGAATCGAAACCGGGAGCAGCCTCGTATGAGACAAAGCCGGCCGCGTAAAGACCTTTCTCTTCGACGGAAGCACATGCCTGTTTAACCCTGTTCAGGACATCTGCGGTGCTGTCCGCCCGGATGGTCTCTTTAAGTCCTGTAAAACGCCAAAGCTCTCCACAGGAATTTCTGATTATTGCTGCAGGTTCTGGTCCTGGATGAAAGATTCCGTGTTTCATTGTATGGCAGGATCAAGTGCTGAAGATAATTGTTAAGCATAGCTCTAACTAGTTT
>SLDX01000003.1 GCA_007125075.1 Desulfonatronospira sp. | reverse complement strand
TACCTTCACGGACAGGACTTGGAGGCCGCGGGCCTTAAAAGCGTTACCGTGCACCCGGATAACCGTGCTCAGGGCTTGCCCACGGTGATGGCCGTGGTCATTCTTGTTGATCCGGCCAACGGTGTGCCTCTGGCGGTCATGGACGGGACCTGTCTGACAGATCTTCGGACTGGAGCTGCCGGAGCCCTGGCAGCAAAGCTGCTCTCCAGGGAAGAGACGCGGCGTGCGGGCTTCGTGGGTTGCGGTGCCCAGGCCAGGACCCAGCTGAGCTGCACAATGCTGGTCCGCCGTCTGGATAGGATCAAAATCTGGCAGCATTCACAAGTGAGCGGAAGTGCCCAAAAATTTGCCGACTGGGCCGGGCATAATTTCGGGATAAAAACAGAGGTGCTCACGGACATTGATGAAGTCACCACCGAAGTTGATCTTCTGGTGACCACGACCCCTTCCAGGGAGCCTCTGGTCCGCACGGTCTCTTCAGGCACGCACATCAACGCTATGGGCGCGGACGCGCAAGGCAAGCTGGAAATCAGCCCCGGGCTGCTGAAGAAGTGCAAGATCATTGTTGATGACTGGAACCAGGCTGCCCACAGCGGGGAGATTAATGTTCCCTTCAAAAACGGATTGATTCGCCGGGAGGATGTGCATGCCGAGCTTGGCCAGGTTGTTGCCGGCAGACTGCCCGGAAGAGCCGGCGCCCGGGAAATAACCCTTTTCGATTCAACCGGCCTGGCCATCCAGGACATGGCCTGCGCCCTGGTGGTGTACAAGGCTTTGAAAGATCAAAAGGATCAGCTCCAGGTTGATTTCCTGGCCTGAAGACCGCGAAGGACGGTTCAGCGGGCAGCGCATGCAGTTTGGTCGAGAACTCAATTAAACATTATCCAAAGGAGAGGATAATGATGGGATAATTACCAGAAATCCACATTGGTTAATAATTGGAAAGTTCTTCTCTTTTCTTCAACTCTGATGGAGACCAAGTTCTCCGCTGAAGTCTTAACGCTGCCGACGTTGCCTGGCTCCCAACCTTCCTAAGATGGCAGCGACCGGCCGCATCAAAATATGCTTGAGCCATCTCGACCTATCACCATTATTTAGGTCCGAAAGAACAGAGCTTCTGTCCAAGCCCTCTCTCTCGAAATCGGACGAGTCAATCAACTCCTGAATAACCCTCACAATTCCATCTGAAGGCAGCAAAAAGACGAAAGGCGTAGAAGACAGACAAGGGATCGAATAATCCGGGGATTATTGAGACAGGTCTGTTTTCCCTTCTAACATGTTCCCCTCTGATATCGGTGTAGAACGTTTTATTCTTTTCCCAGTCAAAGTTCACTGTGATCCTCCGGTTTCTACTTCCCTCGTGTTTGGTATAGAGCAGGGAGCGTGTCATGGCGTGATCGGTGTAAGCGTTAATTCGATCCCTCTCGTTAACCTGCAGCAATCAAGTTGCAGCGGACCGGCTGCTGCCGGTCCGCTGCAATAGTTTTTTCATGCACCAATGATCACTCCTCCATTAAGATGCAGCACCTGCCCGGTCATAAACGTAGAATCCGTTCAAGTTCACGAATCCAGGTGCCATTTCCACCGGTTGCACAGTTCGTCCTATTGGAAATTCCTTTCCAAACTCGGCGGCACGTTCAGCAGGAAAGGTAGCGGGAATCAGCGGCCTCCAGACCGGACCGGGTGCTATGGCGTTCACCCGGATTCTGCGCTTCAACAAAGCCTGAGCCATAGACCGCTTCTTCACCTTACCTTTGCGAAACTGCGCTTTTTCTTGAAAGCAATTCCTAAAAAACCAAATATTTGCATCAAATAAATATTTGCCAGGCGGAATATGATGAATAGCTTTCAGTCACTTACTTTTGAGGAGGGTTTTTTTATGTTATCCATAAAAATACCGATTCTGCACCAAAACAGTCACTCCGATTCCCAGTGCCGCACAGGGGTTCAAAAAATTCTGATGAACGCGCCCATAGGCTTCCTCATAGTATCTTCTGAAGGCTCAGTATTTACCGCCAATCAGTCCGCAGCAGGCATGTTCGGTTATGACACTCCAGAAGAAATGGTGGAAACCGTAAATGATATTGCCGCCCAGTTATACGCAGATCCTTCTGACCATGAAGAAATAAAAAGTCTGTTAAAGCGACACCGAGAAGTGAAAGGTTTTGAAAGCAAAATGAAAAGAAAAGATGGTTTGACATTCTGGTGTTCCATAAATTCCTTGATAGTGCGAGAGGAGCACAGCCGGAAAATTTATTTCAAGAGCTTCATTCTGGACATTTCCAGGTACAAGGAGACAGAAAAAGACCTGAAGGAAAGCATACGGCGATATGAATATATCGCGCAGAGCTCCATGTCCTTGAATTCTTTTCATAATATCATAGGCCGCAGCAAAAAAATGCAGGACATATATATACTCCTGCAACAAGTGGCTGAAGTGGACACTAACGTTCTCATTACCGGAGAGACCGGAACAGGAAAAGAGCTGATCGCTGAGACACTGCACTCTTTAAGCCCGAGAAGCAAAGGTCCTTTAATCAAAGTAAACTGCCTCATTCTGCCCGAACAGCTTTTGGACAGCGAACTGTTCGGCCATGTCCGGGGAACGTTCTCCGGCGCGCATGCCGATAAGATCGGACGGGTGGAAGCGGCGGAAGGAGGAACTTTGTTACTTGACGAAATAGGCGATATTTCTCCGGCAATACAGCTTAAACTCCTGCGTTTCCTGCAGCAAAAAGAATCCGAGCGTAAAGGTGAATCCAAAACCCGCAAATCAGATGTTCGCATCATTGCCGCGACAAATACCGACCTGGCCGGAAAGGTGGCAGAAGGAAGCTTCCGCAGGGATCTTTTTAACCACTTAAAAATTGTGAACATTAAAGCGCCTGGACTGCGGGAGAGAAAAGAAGATATTCCTCTGCTTGCCAATCATTTCTACAAAAGGTTCTCCGACGGTTTCCAGAAAAATATCAGTGGAATTTCTTCCGAAGCCATGCGGGTTTTGATGGATTATTCCTGGCCGGGTAATGTCCGGGAGCTTGAACATGCTATAGAACTTGGAGTTCTGCTCTGCCAGGGCGATATAATCGACGTTGAGCATCTGCCTGGAGAACTTCTCGACAGAAGCGTTAGCGTCCAGTTCGTTAAAAAACCTGGCACAATATGCCGTGAAGACCTTGTTGACGCCTTAAAAATTGCGAAAGGAAGAAAAACCGAGGCGGCCAAAATACTTGGCATCTCCAGAAGGACAATTTACCGCAAGCTTCTAAAATTCGATCTGTTGAAGTGCTTGCTTTTATTTATCAGACTCTGAGCAGCTCCGGCAATTCGGGTCGAAGCCGCCAGTTTCTGGGTTTCCGGTATTCTGCTCCGGGCTGCAGGCTCAGGAGCGCATTGACCGGTTTGACCGGATCTATACACGCTGCATACAGACTCAAGCAAGAGATTTAAGGGTAAACCTTGGGGGGGCCTACCCAGAAATTCGGAGAAAAAGATCCGGTATTCACATTACATGACTGTGCGGGTGTTTCTTATTGGCATCAGGGCAAGGTAAGCGACACAGAAGCCATCAGATGGATTGAGAATATCCACAGATAAAAAAAATGCCCAAGGCAATAAATTAATCTTGTCCAGGGCAGCAGCATTGTAAAGATATTCCTGAAAAAAATATCCTTGGACTACTAAATAGCCATAGCCGTAAACTTCAAAGGTTCACCTATCAATATTGGATACAAGTTCGGCGACAAAGCTCCCGACGGCCACCTCGCTTTCTATCCTCACTGGTGTCGAAGTGCCGTCCGCTGTGACCCAAATCTGGAGTTTGGAATCTTTTTTCTTATCAAAAACACCCCCAAGATGCTCCAGGTCCGGCTCAACAAGGAACGTATCATAGGTGGTGCCTCCCACCGTGATATTTTCTCTCTTGATCACAGTCAGTTTACCCATGACGCATTTTTTCCCGTCAGTAACCGGAAATTGAAATACGAGGCCTTCTTGCAGCTCAAAAAGACGAAAGGCGTAGAAGACGGACAAGGGATCGAATGATCCGGGGAGTATTGAGACAGGTCTGTTTTCCCTTCTAACACGTTCTCCTCTGATATCAGTGTAGAACGCTTTGTTCTTTTCCCAGTCGAAGCTTACAGTGATCTTCCTGTTCCTATTTCCCTCGTGCTTGGTATAGAGCAGGGAATGCGTCATGGCGTGATCTGTGTAAGAGTCGATTCGATCCCTGACTTTGAAAAAGATGTCTATCAGCTTATGGGTCCTGGCAGTGAAGGAGAAATGGTAGGATGGAACATTGTTCATTGTTGTCATGGGATGAATTTCAAGAACAGCTTCTCCGGCAGGGATAAAACCCCATCGAACCTGGAAAATGAGCTTTTCACCGGGAGAAAAAGGAATTTCCTTGTTCTGGGCGCCTGCGGGAAGAGAAAGGATCAAAAGGGCAAAAAGAAAAAATAAAACTCGCCCCCAAACCCGACTCAAACTGAAAAGTGTTGAATATTTCAAACGTAATACCT
>SLDX01000131.1 GCA_007125075.1 Desulfonatronospira sp. | reverse complement strand
CACTTGATTGTAAGCATATTTGTTATATTCTAAGTTAAGTCCTGCAGTACAGGTTTTAACACTGCTGCTGCTTATAATAAGATTGACGTTTGCTTCAGTCCTTCCCTGGGCTTGGCCGGAAATCCTGAACAGAATCCGAACCTTTGATTTTGGGAATGAATGAAAAAATTGATCATCCTTGGCCGGAGATATTCATCAATACTGGAAATGAACATGTCTGTACATCCCCAAAGGATTAAACAGCTCAAAGCCGGGTCTGAAAAATCCGGACCAGTTGTTTACTGGATGAGCAGAGACCAGCGTGTCATGGACAATTGGGCTCTTATCCATGCCCAAAATGTTGCCATCGCGTATTCCAGGCCCCTGAGAATAGCCTTCTGTCTGACAGAGAGCTTCCTGGGTGCGGGACGCAGGCATTATGACTTCATGCTCAAAGGTCTTAAAGAATGCTTCTCCCTGGCAGGCTCATTATGCATTCCTCTGGATCTGATTAAGGGAAACGCTGAAATCAAACTGCCTGCGTACCTGAAAAAACACAAAGCCTCTTTTCTGTTCATGGACTTTGATCCTTTAAGAATCAAGAAAAAATGGCAGTCAGAAGTCCTGAAGCAGACTGATATCTCAGCATATGTGATTGATGCCCACAACATTGTCCCCTGCTGGGAGGCTTCCGGCAAGCAGGAATACTCAGCCCGGACCATAAGGCCCAAAATTCAGACTAGGCTTGACGAATTCATGGATGATTTTCCCCAACTGAAGAAACATCCCTATTGCGGTGCTTCTGCATCTGAATTTGAACCTGAAACGATAATTAAAAATCTAAGGGTTGATAACAGCATTCCCCCTGTTGACTGGCTGAAACCGGGCAGTACCGCGGGACTTGAAGTCCTTGACAGGTTTCTGGCTGAAAGCCTATCCGCGTACGACCAGTTGAGAAATGATCCCAATGCAGGTGTTCTGTCCAATCTTTCCCCTTACCTGCACTTCGGGCAGCTAAGCTCTCAAAGTGTGGCCCTGCGCGTCTTAAAAGAGCAGAATACTCCTTCAAAGTCCAGGCAATCGTTTCTGGAAGAACTCATCGTCAGAAAAGAGCTCTCTGACAATTTCTGTCATTACAACCCTGACTACGACAACTTCAACGGCCTGCCCGCCTGGGGACAAAACACCCTTGACAAGCATATCAATGACCCCAGGGATTACTTATACAGCCTGGAAGAAATGGAACATGCCGGGACGCATGATCCCCTGTGGAATGCCGCTCAGCTGGAAATGAGCACCAGCGGCAAAATGCATGGATACATGCGCATGTATTGGGCCAAAAAGATATTGAAATGGAGCCCGTCTCCTGCACAGGCAATTGAAGACGCTGTTTACCTCAACGACAGATATGAGCTTGATGGAAGAGATCCCAATGGATATACGGGAATTTTGTGGTCAATAGGCGGGCTGCACGACCGCCCCTGGAAGGAAAGACCGATTTTCGGCACAGTCAGATACATGAGCTATAACGGCTGCAGACGTAAATTCAATGTGAATGAATACATCCGGAAATGGAACGGTTCCTTGGATAAGGAGAGGAAATCATGAACTATTTTATTCTGGGCGGAACAGGCTTCATCGGCAGTTTTCTGATCAGGCTGCTCACGGATATGGGAGAACAGGTCACAGCTTTGACCCGTGACGAATCAAAGGTAAAAATAAAGTCGCCCAACCTCAGTCTGGTCAAGGGAGATCCCTTGAAACCCGGTGACTGGCAAAAACAGATAGCCGGCTCGGATACAGTGATCAACCTGGTAGGATCGCCGATTATGACCCAATGGACCGAGCAGGCCAAGAAAGTGATTCTCTCCAGCCGCCTGGATTCCACCGCCAATGTCGTCTCCGCCATGCAAGAGCTTGAGCCCAGGACTTTTATCTGTGCCAATGCTGTAGGTTACTACGGACCGCGAAAAGATGAGCCTGTAGATGAAAGAAGCGCACCAGGCAAAGATTTTCTGGCTCAGGTTTCGCTTAAATGGCAGGATGAGGCCCAGGCAGCTGAAAGCAGCGCTCACAGAGTGGTAATACCCAGATTTGCCGCGGTACTGGGGCCGGGGGGCGGAGCCATGGCCCAGATGCTGTCTGTGTTCAGACTTGGCCTTGGAGGCAAATTAGGCAGCGGAAAACAGTGGTTTCCCTGGGTGCACATCTTCGATCTGGCCCGGGCTCTTCATTTTTTGAGCATCAAAAATGAGATCAAAGGTCCGGTGAACATATGTTCCCCCCAGCAGATAACCAATGAGCAGTTCACCAGGGCCATGTCTAAAGTACTGCACAGACCGGCCCTGTTCAGAGTGCCCGGGGTGGCCTTGAGATTGAAATATGGTGAAGTGGGCAACGTGCTTCTGACCGGCCAGAGATGTGTGCCCAAAGTACTTATGGAAAGCGGTTTTGAATTCAAATTCCCTGAAATTGAGCGGGCTTTGGCGGATATCGTCGCTGCTTGAAACTAGGAAACGTATCCATTCCTGAAACTTTTCATGAAAAGCGCCAGGCCGATTGATCCCAGGACCAAACAGCCAGTGAATATCATTCTGTAGGACTCCGGGGAATCCGGTCCGAGCCTTTCCAGAAACATCCCGGCAGCAGCAGTGCCTATTGCTCCGGAAATAAAAAAAACCAGATTGAACACTCCCATGCCCTGGCCTACTTTGTTCAAGGGAAGAGTCCTGGAAACTGATCCGGCTAAAGAGGAGTGAATTATTGTAAAACCGGAATTTGCCGCGACTAATGAGGCAGCGCTTAGCAGCGGGCAGATCCCGGCCGTGACAATGATCAACAAAAATCCAGAAAGCAGGATCAGGAAGCCTGCTTTGACCACAAACGCCGGTCCACAGCGATCCGCTATCCTGCCTGCGACCAGACCGGAAAGAGCGGCGCTGAGGGCACCAGGAAACAGGTAAAGTCCGATCTGCATTGTCGGCATATGGTAAAGATGGCGAAACATCAAGGGCATGATAAAGAAGGTCGCAAAAATGGTGCCCATAACCAGAAGGGCCACCAGAACTCCGTGGAGGTATCCTCTTGAGGAAAAAAGCGCTGGATGCACCACCGGATAAGAAATCGAACGGATACGCCAGATAAAGGCTGATGTCAGGAGAGGAAAGAAAACAGCCGCAAGCCCGGCCTGCATATTGACGGCTATGAGCAGGCAGCCGACACTCAAGGCCAGTAAAAGAGTTCCGAAAAAATCAAAAGTTTCTCTGCGCAGCTCGCTTTGCAGAGGCAGAGCCCGCCTAAGCAGAAAGATTACCGGGAACAGAGCAAGTGGAGTCAAGAAAAGATAATTCCAATGCAGGTATCCGGCAATAAGTCCTCCGGCAACAGGTCCGACGCCCAGCCCAAGAGCCACTGTGGAAGCAATGACGCCCAGGACGCTGCCGCGCATATGTTTCGGGACATATACTGTGGCCAGAAGCATTGACAGCGCGGGTATGCCTGCCGCACCTGCAGCCTGAAGCATGCGGGCCGCGATCAGCAGCGCATAAGAGTCGGTAAGAAAACCGAGCAAAGAGCCGGCACAAAAAAGAAGGAGTCCTGCCGTGATCAAGTCCCTTAGATGAAAGCTGTCTCCAAGCCTCGCGTAAACCACGGATCCAAAAGCGAAAAATACAATATATCCAGTCACCACCCAGCTCACCATTGCTGGAGAAACCTGGTGCTCATCGGCAATATCCGGCACGGCGATGTTGAACATCACGCCGTTTAAAACCGAAATAAATATGGTCAGGGATAAAAGAGGAACAATGCGCAGCTGTACATGGCGAGGATCCAGCTTCATGAACTGCTCCGGCTAATCGAAAACCGCCGGCCTGTTGGGATCCTCAACAAAAGCTTGTATGTCTTCAAGATGCTTTTCAGTGGTCCGGGGAAAGGAGAGCTCAGGCGGATCGTCAAACGCAAAAAAATCAACAGCGGAAGTCTCTTCGCTTGGTCTGGCCTTTCCGCCTGTAATGCTGCACATAAAAACAACCTTATAGGCATGAAAAAAAGAAAGAGGTTGCCCGCTGCGGTTGGCGTCGTATACTCCGATCAGCCTCTCAGGCCTGACAATAAAGCCGCTTTCTTCTTCGACCTCCCTGGCAACCATCTGGGATGGAGTCTCACCTACATCCGCCCACCCCCCGGGCAGACACCAGCGCCCGTCGCGGCGTTCCTGGACCAGCAGAATCCTTCCCTGCCTCACTACTGCTCCGCGGACATCCACCTTAACCGTTGCATATCCGGACTGATCCTCGAATATGGTCCTTGCTGTGGACCGGTCAAGATTAGACTGGTATTCAGCCATTTCTGCGGCAATCTCCATGAGCCTGGTGAAGTTCTTTTCATCGTGATGGCTCTTCTTGAAAACCAGTCCGATCTGGCTTATAGCCTGTATTTCCCTGGCCCAGCGAAGCCAGACCGGGATGTCCTTATCCGCCATGAAAAGCTCTTAATTTAAATTTTGATTCTGCCTTTAAAAAATTTTTCTAAAGCTGTACATAAAAGAAAAAAATCTTGAATTAATAGTTCTGCCTGAATCCCTAAT
>SLDX01000074.1 GCA_007125075.1 Desulfonatronospira sp. | reverse complement strand
GCATTGGACCCTTCATTCTGGGCCTGCTGGCCTGGGTGGCGACCATGGGCAGTCCTTTCATGGGCTTTTTGATCTTCTTTACGCTGAGTCTGGGACTGGGAGTGCCTCTGTTCCTGCTGGCGGTATTTTCCGGCAGACTGCAGAGCCTGCCGCGCTCCGGGGAATGGATGATCTGGGTGCGCAAGCTGCTGGGCTGGATTCTTGCAGGCATGGCCGTTTATTTTCTCAAACCGCTTCTCGGCGAGTTCGCAGGCACATACCTCATGGTGGCTGTTTTTCTGGCAGCCGCCCTGCATCTGGCTGTCCTGGACAGGACCGAAGCCGGTTTCCGGGCCTTTGTCTGGATGAAGTCTGCAGTGCTGGTGATCGGTCTGACCCTGGGTGTGTTCATGGTTGGATCCTATGCCCTGAAGGGGCCGGGAGTGGCCTGGGAGGACTATTCCCCTGAACTGCTGAGACAGGCCGAAGAAGAAAACAGACCAGTCATTCTAGACTTCTATGCTGACTGGTGTGCCCCGTGCAGGCAGCTGGAGAACGTGACCTTCCGTGATCCGGATGTAGTCGAGCTTTCCAGGGAATTTGTGACAATCAAGGTGGACCTCACCCGGGGAGGAGTTGAGCTTCACGACAGGCTTGTAGCTGAATACGATGTACGCGGAGTGCCCACGGTGATTTTTCTGACCCCGGAGGGCGAGGAGATGAGGGAGTTGCGAGTGGTGGACTTTATGCCACCAGGCGAATTCCAGGGCTTAATGCACAACTCTTTGCAGGAAAGAAGGAGGTAGTAAAGTAAAAAGTAAAACTGAAACCTTTCAACAGGCTCAGAAATTTGTCAAAAAGGCCGTAAAACTCACTCCAAGACGGTGAAATAGTTGCAGAAAATAAAGTTGACGGAGGATAGAATGCTTAAGGTCTGTTTTTTTCTCAACGAACCCAGAGGCAAGCCCTGAAAGAACTTTCTGAAGATGATGCCCAGGCTGGGCAAAGATTACGATGTGGAAATTGAAACTGTTTCCAAGCCCATTGCTGAATACCAGACTGATGAATACTTTGAACAGGACCTGCCTTTAGCCCCGGCCGTGATGGTCGGGGACGAAATATTAGTTGAGGGCGCCAATATCGATCAATTTGAGGTAGAAAAGGCTGTCTGCCGACACCTGGGATTGCCGGAACCGAAGAAGAAAAGCGTCTTCAGACGTATTCTGGGTGGATGAACTGTTAAGAAAAGCTTGATCTACAGGAGAGAACATGGCGGAACAAGCAGAACACTCCGGGAAAAGACCCACCAGAAATGCCGCGCTCAAGGCCCTGGCCCTGATGCTTTTCATAGCCGGAGCCATAGTTCTGGTCCGGTTTACCCCTGTCGGAGAATATTTCCACAGAGAAACCCTGGATGAATTTCTGGAGCGTACAGGATGGTGGGCTCCTGTTTTATTCAGTCTGGTCTATGCCATAGGTGTCTGTCTTTTTGTGCCGGGCACTATACTGACAGGGATCGGGGCCGCCCTTTTCGGCCCTTACGTCGGATTTGTCTTTGTCTGGATCGGGGCCATGATCGGAGCCAGTGCTGCTTTTTTCATCGCCCGCACTCTGGGCAGAGATTTTGCAGCCTCCATTGTGGGCCACAGGATGAAAAAGTACGATGAAGCCATTGAGCGCCATGGCTTTGCTACCGTACTTTACCTACGTCTGATCTATTTTCCCTTTACTCCGATGAACTTCGGCATGGGTCTGACCCGGGTCAGGTTCTGGGACTACTTTTTCGGTACAGCCTTCGGCATAATTGCCGGAACGTTCATTCTGACTTTTTTCATTGGAACTTTGAGAGATGTCTGGTTGTCCGGAGAATGGAGCGGTCTTCTGTCCTGGCAGGTGTTTCTCTCTCTGGCCCTGCTGGCCTTTTCCCTGTACCTGCCCAGGCTGGTGAAAATGGTCAGGGGCGAGATCTGAGCATGAACAGGATGAACATGATACGAATATGGTCAGAATTTCAGCCATAGTCCCGGTTTACCTGGAACAGGAGAGAATAAATGACTTTTTGCGGTCGACTCTAGACGTCTTTGATATGACCAGAGATGAGATTATAGTAGTGGATGGTGATCCCCAAAGCTCCACTCTCAAGGCAATAAGAACTTCCGGCATTCGAACCATAACTTCTGAGAAAGGGCGGGGGGCTCAGATGAATGCCGGGGCTGAAGCTGCAAGGGGGCGGATTCTGGTTTTTGTACATGCGGATACTCTCTTGCCTCCGAATGCAGCAGTTCTTATCCATCAGGCACTGCAGAAGAAAGACGCTGCGGCAGGCGCTTTTTCCCTGGGCATTGTTTCCTCCAGGCTTTCTTTAAGGATTGTGGCCTTAATGGCTAATTTGCGCTCAGGATGGACCGGGGTGCCATATGGAGACCAGGCCGTCTTCGTTCGCGGGGATCTTTTTCATAAGCTTGGAGGATTCAGGAATATTCCCATCATGGAGGACCTGGAATTCATGCACAGGATAAAAAACATGGGTCACAGGATCGAGATCCTGCCACAAAAGGCATGGACCTCTTCCAGACGCTGGGACAAAGAAGGAGTTTTCAGGGGCACTCTCAGAAACTGGCTGATCCGGTCCTTCTACCATCTTGGAGTTTCACCTGAGCGCCTTAAGAAATTTTACTGATAGATGAAGAAATGCGGAATGCTGGCCCCGGTTGAATCCTGCTACGCAGGGTCGCTGACGCAACATTCAACAGGGTAAAAATGTCGGAGCGAAGCGTAGATCACGCCTTGGTGTGAGAGGGATGCCGGCCAAGCAGTTTCCTGTTCTCTGTCATCTGTCATCTGATAATGCGGCTGCGCCGCAAGGTGAAAGGTAGGAAGGTAGGAAGGTAGGAAGGTAGGAAGGTGAAAGGTAGGAAGGTAGGAAGGTGAAAGGTAGGAAAGTAGGAAGGTAGGAAAATAGGAAGGTGGGAAATTGGGAAGAAGAATATCGGCCCCGGTTGAATCCTGCTACGCAGGGTCGCTGACGCAACATTCAACGGGGTAAAAATGTTGGAAAGAAGCGGAGTCACGCCTTGGCGTGACTGGGATGCTGAAATGTTCATAGATTAGTCCGGCTGAAAAATACCGGCTGAAAAATAGAGGTGAGTATATTTGAGAAATACTGATGAAACAGGGCCTCTAAAAGGCTGTCTGGCGCTTATGCTTAAATACCCGAAGCCGGGACAGGTAAAGACGAGGCTGGCCAGGGATATAGGCATATATAAGGCAGCGCTTCTTTATCGATGCTTTGTGGAGACAATGATTGCCACCTGCGTTGATTCAGGCAGTCCGGTTCTGCTGTTCTGCCATTCAGGACATGAACTTGGCAAGTACCGGCAATGGCTGGGACATGAACACAATTTTTTCTCTCAAAGTCCTGGCGGGCATCTGGGAAACAAGATGCGGTCAATCTTTGAGCAGGCCTTTACAATGGGATATGAAAAAGTGGTGCTTACAGGCACTGATCTGCCCCATATCCCTGTGACCTTTCTGAGGCAGGCCATACGTGGCCTTGAGCGGCACGAAGCCGTAATCGGTCCGGCCCGTGACGGCGGATATTACCTGATCGGCTTCAGAAGGGAGAGCTTTGTCCCATTGATTTTCAAAGATATGCCCTGGAGCACCTCCAGTGTTCTGGATCTGACCCTGAAGCTCTTAAAGAGCCTGAGCGTTGATCCATACGTGCTTCCGACCCTGAGGGATGTGGATGACATTGAAGATTTGAAGGAGATCTTCGGTTCAGATTTTGCAACGTTGATGTAAGTGGCTCAGAGGAAGAAGACGTAAGAGACTTGAGACTAAAAGAAGCAAGAGAAGAATTAAGAGACGCCGCTTCTATTTCTGCTTAAGATCCGGCGGATAAAAGATTGTCCAGAATATCCCGGATCGCCTGTTTCTCCATTAAGCCCTCATGCCTGTAGCGCTCTTTTCCTGTGTGATCAAAAAAGATTTGAGTGGGCGTGGTCCTGATGCCCAGCTGCCTGGCCATGTCATTCTGCTTGCGGACATCGATGTACGGAAAATGGACCCGGTCTTCATATTCCAGGCGCAGATCTTCCAGAATGGGCTCCATTTCACGACAGGGCGGGCATAACTCAGCTCCTGCATTGAGCATGGTTACAGTCTCCACCTGAACAATGCCGGCCATTCTTTCAGCTGATTCTTTCTCCAATTGAGCTGTGTAGGAAAACATCAGCGCAAAAACAATCCCTAGAAAAATTAGAAAAGCTGCCGCTTTTTTCATCAGTCATTCCTGAAAATTATTATAACTGTTCACGTGCCGTACTTCCGGAAGGGTCAATATTTATGGTGTTTTTGATTGTTGGTTTCGGCATGCAGATATCCGCCCCTGCTGAAGAGACGGATACCTGCATGCCCGGATTGAAGTCAAGACTTGACCAGCCAGGTCTTGATTTCCTCCTTGTCCGGAATTTTACCGACGCTTTTTACCTCCCCGTCGATGACCACTGCTGGAGTTCCGAAAACTCCGTAACTTGCAATCTGCATGGTATCCGTGACCTTCTCCAGTTCAGCCTGGACCCCTGTCTCAT